>JAFLSZ010000028.1 GCA_022510665.1 Lachnospiraceae bacterium | reverse complement strand
AAGAGGTGATTCCGGCTCCGCTAAAAACGCGCTCCTTCGGACAAATGCAAAAATACGATATCGTACAATCTACGGAACTTTTAAAGCAACTGAAAAAACGCGGAAACTCGAGCCTTTTATATTCCTTACGCCCCGCGCTGCCGCGGAATCGTAACCGTAAAACTGCTTCCTTTTGTATACTGTGTCCTTACGAAAATTCTTCCGGCATGGCCGTCAATAATCAGGCGTGCGATTGAAAGTCCCAGTCCGTGTCCTTCAATATTTTTTCCGCGTACCGTGTCCGCCCGGAAAAACCGTCCGAAAATGCCTTCCAAATCTTCTTTTAACATCCCGAAACCCGTATCCTCTATTGTGACTTCACAGGCCCCGGAGCGGTTTTTACAGGAAATTGAAATAGTATCGCCTTCCTTTGTATACTTTACCGCATTATCCAAAAACACCCTCAGCGCCTGTTTTAACATCTGCCTGTCGCCGTAAACATTTACCGGCTCACAGACCGGGCACTGCATTTTCCGTCGGTCGGAAAGATAGACCATCTCCTTTTCCAGCTCGCGCACTACCTCTGCCATATCAAAGTATTCCTTGGCAAACGGAAGCTTCCTGCGCTCATGGCGCGAGAGAAACAAAAGCTTCTCTACCAGTTCCTGCATGGACTTTGCCTCCGATTCAATCGCTTCGACGGATTCGGCAAGCACTTCCCTATCCTCCGCACCCCAGCGGCGCAGCATCGCGGAATAGCCCTGCAAAACCGTAATGGGGGTACGCAGTTCGTGGGACGCTTCCGATACAAACTGCTTCTGCGCCTCATATGCCTCCTCCATTCGGTTTAACATCCGGTTAATCCCTGCCGCAAGCGCTTTTAACTCATCTTTTGTACCTTCCACACTCAGGCGTTCGGTATGAATATTCTGCAGATTCAGACGGTTCACCTGTTCGGACATCTCGCCGATAGGGCGCAAAACCGCTTTATTTATCACATAAAAAGCCGCTGCCGCCAATCCTGCTATCCCCAGATACCAGACGCCAAAAAGCAGCATCTCCGCGAACACCTGCCGCCCTTTTTGGGTACAGTCAAACAAAAAGACCGCCCTGCACTCCGTTTCGTACAATACAAGCGGAGTCTTACACTTCGCGTACAGCCCCCATTCCCCCTTCGGCTTTGCCAAAAACCATTTTCCGATATGAAAACGGCTTATCTGCGTTCCGAGCTGATATACTTCCTCTCCGGTTTCCGCAGCGTACACCGTAAGCGACACATTCTCCGGCAGCCGGTTTCTGGCGTCCGCTTCTCCGTTTGTCAGGGAATACGCAAATTCTTCCGAACTTTCCGCAAACTCTTCATAAATACCCGAAAGCCGTATGGCGCCGAATAAACACAGGAGAAAAACCCCCGACACAAGAAACAGAAGCGCAAAATTAACTACAATCCGGTAGTTCAGCGAGGCATAAAGTTTCACTTGTAATGCCTGTTTATTTCCCTTAGTCTTCATCTTTTATCATATACCCCACTCCGCGCACGGTTTCAATCAGGCGGATTCCCAGAGGTTCCTCAACCTTCTGACGGAGATACCGGACATACACATCCACTACATTCGTATCTCCCGCGTAATCGTAGTCCCAAACCGCCGAAAGAAGCTCCTCCCGCGAGAGCACGCGGTTTTTATTCTCCACTAAAAACGCGAGTAAATCAAACTCTTTTTTGGTAAGCAAAAGCTCACTGCCCCGATAACTCACCTGCCTTTTTGCCATATCCACAAATAAACCGCCCACGGTCAGCTGCTTTTTTCCGTTTTTTTCTGTCTTTGTTTCGGTCCCCGAACGTGGTTTTAGAGCTACGCGGATACGCGCAAGCAGTTCTTCGATGGCAAAGGGCTTTGTCATATAGTCGTCTGCCCCCATATCAAGTCCTGCCACTTTATCCGTTACGTCACCCTTTGCAGTCAGCATAATTACCGGCACTTCCGATTCCTGCCGGATTCTGCGACATACTTCCATTCCGGAGAGCTCCGGAAGCATAATATCTAACAGCACTAAATCCGTTCCCGGAAGAAGCGCCTTTGCAAGCCCGCTTCTGCCGTCTGCGGCGGTTTCCGTTTCATACCCCTCATGACGCAGTTCCAGCTCTATAAAACGGGCAATTTTATTATCATCTTCTACAATTAAAATCTTTGCCATGTTCCTTCCCTTTCTTCGAAACACAACGAGCCGAAATACAACCGCCCAAAATACAATACCCCTCGGAAAACCGATTCCGGGGGCATTGTTCTTTCATTAATTTTAATTAGTCTAAGTCAAACAACCCACGCGGCATAATATAAGCAACGGTATCACTCGTCTCGGTTACCATTCCCTCTAATCCGTACTCCATGTCAATACTGATTGTCAACTGGGTTCTTCCTATTGCGTTCTTGCCATCCGCTGTTTCTATTGTAAGCGGTACGTCTACATAGTAGACGTCTATGGCGGACGCCTTAAACTTCGTGGCATCCGTTTTCGTATCCATAAAGACGTCGCCGTCTTTCTTAAATACCGCCAAAGGAGTTTCGACTCCGTTTACGGAAAATGTTAAGTTATACTGTACATCTCCGTAGCTGTTTTCGTTTTTAATATAGAAATATACTCTCTTGGACTGTGCAACTTCCGTCCTGTCAAGCTCATACGAGCCGACGGTTCCTTTCTGTAACTGATACTGCTCTACAATATCATTACCGAAAGCCTTGCCCGCATCCGAAGAATTGACGTCTACACACATAAAATATTCTCCGGTGCTGTTATTCACCGTAGCGTCATCATTCTGTATGAGCGCCCGAACCGGCTTCGCCGTCGCACGGTACGCGGCAACAAACGTGTTGATGAAAAGCTTGATTTCTTCTACGGTCATACCGTCACTGTGTCCTACGCCGGAATACGTAACATTTCTGAGATTATAAATATAATAGTTATTACGCACATCGTTCGGCGTAGCCGCATAATAGTTCTCCGAGTCCGCAGAGCGGCCGTCGTTGCTCAGACAATACCATACCACAATATCGTCGCGCTCCATATCAAGCTGATAATACTGCGTATGCGTCTCCGCAACCGGAATAACTTCCGGAATCTTATACGGATACTCCGTAATCGCGCCCTTGTTTACCTGCGTGACTTTCTTTGTCAGCATATAAAGGTCATCAAGGTTCGTTAGCAAATAATGCCTATATCTATAAAGGGTTCCGTTTGTCAGACCCTGTGCCAGAAGATAACCGTTCTTTATTGACAACGCTTTCAATGTCGAACTATCCGGCGCCGGTAAATACGGATAATCCGCTCTTGTCGCACCGGTTTCCCTGGCTTCATATGCCAGAATATCATAACGGTCCATACCGAACATATCACGGAAATAGCTCGAAAATGTGGAGCCCCATCCGCTTTTAAGCGAGGAATTATCATGGGTAAACAGTACCGCTCTTCCCCTTCCTATATAACTTTCGACAGCCTCCGCTATGGAATTCTCCTTTATGCCGTCGTACATATCCGCAAATCCGAGAATCAGCATATCGTAATTCAGCAGATAATTCGGATCGGAAAGCAGCGCAGCATTCACTTCATTCTGATCCATGCGGACAAACTCAATGTTCATTCCGTTGATATTCCGTGTCAGCTCATAGAATGTCTTGGTTACATATTCTGCATTTGCTCTCGCATAGTCCGGAATAATCGACGGAAGTGTAACGGTCCCCCCGTTTACTTCGCCGTTCTGCGGAAGGTAAACGGTAGCCGGTCTCCATGTATCCGGAAGAATCTGTAAAATACACAGGTTTTCTATCTCCTCACTGCTTGCCTTAACCGCAGAAAGCCCCTCTAAGGAAGAATATACTATGCCTCCTTTTATAATGTCAAGCTTCCAGCTTAAACTGCCGACACGGTCCAAAACCGTACGTTCCACGATATAAGTGCTTCCCGCCTGCAGTGTCGTTACAAGATTTCCTTTGTTTCCGTTGGAATACGTCGCGTATATATTTACGTCGATATTTTCGTCCGCGGAAAACTTTCCGTCTCCGTTAATATCTACATAAAGCGCAAGCTGATAGGAAGTGCCCGCCGGCGCTTTCAGCGTAAACTTGTAGCGCAGCGTACGGTTACTGTTATTGTAATAGTTAATATACTTTTCGGCGTCGCTCTTGCCTTCTTCATACAAAAGCGGGCTTTCAAGAACTATCATCTCAACACGGCGGTTCTTACTCAATGCCGCCCGAAGAGCATTTTTCGTCGTCACATGATGCGAAGCATCCGCCGTCAGCGCTCCTTCATAAAGCTTATTTGAAATGCGTCTCTGTAAATCATAAATATTAGAATTCCGGTCTATGCTGCTCGCCGGCGTTGTCGTGTTTGCGTTTGTAAAGAATCCGTTTCCGAACAAAAGCGCCGCCCCGCTGTGCGCGTAATCTATTAACTTCGCTTCCGCTTCGGAAGTAAGGTCATTGCCGGAATGTACAAAATATCCTTCGGCCTCATTTGTTCCGGCGTTCAGCCATCCGCGCAATATATAAAGTGTACCATCGTTTTGGAAATAAACCTGCGGACCGGTATGCGCGTAGGTATAATTCGCATGCATCGTCGGGTCTCCCGCGAGCTTATTCATACCGATATAAATCAGGTCATATTCGCTGACCAGTTCTACATTCTTGCCGATAAACTCGGAAGTTGTCATCTGATCCACCGTAACCTCACCGGTTGTATTCGCATGGGTCGCGATAAATACCTTCCAGTACAGCTCCGTTAAATAACTCGGAGACGGCTGTAACTCTAACACCTTATAATTATCGTTGTTTTTACCGGTCCCGTCTCCCCCTCTGCCGTGCAGCAGGTAATACATACACTCGGCGGTGGAAACTTTATTGGTACTGCTTTTATTTACGCCTATGCTTCTGAAGAACTCATACACTTCATTACCGTACTGGTCATCATCTACTCCGCCGTAGGAAGCAAACGTACTGGAAAACTGCGTGCCGCCGTCATTCAGGAAAAAGCTGTTTTTCAGGAAGTTCTGTGCTCCTCCTGCCGCAAAAAGAAATATCGCGCTTCCTCCGTCTCCCATAATTTCAAGAGAATCCAAAACCGGAGTATAGACGTTGGAATCATTTGTCGGCAGAATCTCCCACGGATAAAGGGTAAATTTATTCCAATAACTGTTTGCGTCAGCGGAAGAATACTTGTTAAGGACGCCGGTCTTTAACTTATTTCCGTTCTTGTCCGTTACCACTCCCGCCATATTCTGTACGCTAAAATTACGCGGCTCTCCGTACAGCGCTTCAAAGGTCGTGGACGGCATCTGGTATAAAAGCAGATACAGTTTATACAGATTATTCTGCGTACCGCTTTCTCCCTTCGTTGTCGTTGAGCCGTCCGCAAATTTTATATTCATGTTTACCGATTTTGTATTGTCAGCGGAAACCTGTGCGAAAATATGCGTATTCCAAATGACCGGACAAGGCTTGTCGTTGTCGTTTGCTCTTTCATAAATCGCAAGAACCGCACCCCAGTCAAGCTGGTTCGTGGTAAAATCGGCATCCGGTTTATTTTCCTTACGTCTGCCGAGCGCCGTCGAGTCGTCATGGCTGAAAAGTTCCGGCTTTGCGTATCCCTCGTTATACGCGTTTCTGGCAGAACCGGTATTGTCTTTCAATTCAAAAACAATTATGTCCGCGCGCTCGATTAACTCCAGATTCATATTCAAATCTTCCGGCGTTACCGTATATACTACGGACTTATACGCTTCAATACGCCTCTGTACTTCTTCCTCCGGAAGAGTTACACGCTTGCCGTCAACGATATCATACTTAAGACCTACACTTTCCTTAAGGAAAATATTGTTATGCGTTAAAGTTTTTACGCCTGTTTTGTAATAATACCTTACATTTTCAAAACATACCTTGAACGACTCCCCTTCATGAGCATCGTCTTTATACTCATTCCGCTCGCTCTCCGAAAGCGCCCTGCACTCTTCAACCGTCAGCGGTTCCCACAGATAATCGCCATGCTCGGCTGCCGTAAACTCCTCATCTACAAGGTTATAATTTCCGGTTCCGTTTCCGACATGAGTCATAATACCGCACTGATCCACCGTTGCTTCCGACAGTCCGGTATAGCCTGACGGCACTTCTCCGTCCCAGAAATAATAATCCGCCGAGCCCTGCGTATACAAAAGATCCTGTCCGTAAACATACTTCCAGTCCCAGCACATCCGGTCTACATCCGCCGGTTCGCAGCCCGCGATATGATAACCAAACTGTGCCTCGCCTTCATACGGTACAACCTCCAGTACGAAGAACGGGTTATCTTCGGTTCCGCGGTTCCACTTTGACTCCAAATCCGTACCGCCCGGCGGTACCGTAATCTTTCCGGCGGAGTTCACAAAAAATCCGGTGCTTCCGCCGTCCGCCAACGCTTTATTCGAGCGGACGTAGGATAAGGTTCCCGCGCCGAACACAATCGCGATTAAAATACAGCTTATAATAATACGTGTTTTCTTACTCATGTGCGTCCCTCCTAGTTCTTTTTTGTATTACGAAGAGATATTAAGGAATTCTTGTAATATTCTTTATCATCTATTTTAAATATCAGGTCTACAACGACCAGACCATGATTCTCGCTCACCGCTTTCGCAAAACTTTCGCTTCCGATTTGAAAGTCAGTCACATACTCTGCCAGAAATGCTTTTTTGCGTCCGTTTGTTTTAAGCTCATTCAGCTTATCACCGTCTGCCCCGGCCGCCGTCACCTCGGAAAACCAAAGCTCATCGCCGATTAAAGCCAGCACATACGCTTTGCCCTCCCGCTGCACTTCCACGGCATAACTTATTTCCGTATCAATTGTGCTGTCAAGCATCTTAAAATCGGTCGCCTCCTGAAAAAGCTCCGTAATAAAAAGCTCCGCTGTCTGAGATTCCATCTGCAGCATGGTTTCGGAATTTACATTCCGATAATGTTTTAACCCCGTTGTCAGAAAACCGAGCGCCGATGCTATAACTACGGAAGAAATCAGTATGGTGACAATCAGCTCTATAAGGGAAAATCCGCCGTCAGAAATCCCGCCTCTGCCTTTTTGTCTTCTTTTTTTCATTTCACGTTCCCTCCTATTCGCTGCCCATATAAGAACGTCCCGTTGCCGTTACCAGATATATAACCGCTGTCTTTGAACCGGCAATTTCTATCTTCTCATAGGTACTCTGAAACGCCCCGTTTGACTTTTTAAAAGAAAACTCACAGCTGTTGGAATCGTCAATCGTTTTTACCGCTCCGGTATCTTCCGTTACCGTAATGGTAAGTCTGCCGCTGAGTTCCATCTTGTCAAGCTCCGTAGTTCCCCTCCATATAACTCCGTAGTAACTGTTACCTTCTTTTTTTAATTCCAGCCTGATATCGGCGCCCTCTTCCGCCGCAATCGTATTCAGCTTCGTCCGCTCCAAAAGGGAAGACACTTCCTTTGCAGCGCTGGAAGCATCCATTTGTCTGATAAACGAAAACCCTATAACCGTTCCCGCGGAAAGAATTCCTATAATCAGCACAACCACGATAACTTCTATCAGCGATATGCCGGCATTCTTCTGTTTTGTTCCGCTCCTCTGCTCCATACTGCTGCCTCCGTCTGTTCCGTTTCAAAGCAATCCTGATTAATTCTTCTGCCAATTCTCAAAACTGATATCAACCGCTTCGGAAGAAAGATACCCGTAAGAACCGTCGGCTGCCGCGCCTGCGCTTACACGGAAATATTTTGCCACTTCCGGTTCATAAAGCAGCGCTTCTACCGCCGTCTGATTCGCCGTAAGGGTCGTTGTACTTGTAAACTCACACCCGTCCGTCGCGATTACAAGGCCGTTTACACTTCCGTTTGTTCCCGAAAAAGTAACCTTGCCGTTTACCAAAAGAATACCTGTTATAGCTATACTCGAAATTGTAAGATCTCCGTTGGCAACCCAAAAGTCATAACCACCGTATTTATACTTGTGCAGACCGCTAGGTATCGAGGAAGCTGCCGTCTCGTTCAAAACCGTGTTTCCTACCACGTCATACGAAGTCCAGTCGCTTCCTATCGTTCCGGTCGAAGTGAGGCGGAACGAAGTAAACAGCGCCTTCTGTCTCTGCTTTGCGGTCGAAGTGCTCTGCATACGGAACACATCCGCGCCGGAAGCCTTATTCGGCTCCGCCATGGTAAGGACTCCTCCGACATACGCCATTGTATTTCCCAAAGTATAATTGTTCTGAGCAAGTTTAATTTCACTTGCTCCCAGATTCGCAATCTGTTCTCTTATCGCTGCGCCGTAAGGAGTTGCCATATAATCGTTAGCATACCTGACTGCCGCCGCTTCATTGATGAAATTCAGATACAGATAAGTAAATTCCGTCGCACCGCCGTCCAGTACAACATTACGCCTTACATACTTATTCACCGGATCCAGATAAGGTTCTAAGTTAAACTCAAACGTCTGAACATTTCCGGTAAGCGGGTCTGTAACATCATACGAAAAGCTCAGAATGTCCTTTACAACGCCTTCATAATAGTCGTTTTTCGGCATCGGATTAGTGCCGTTGCTCACGCATTCGGCAGGCACCAGATACATCGCCTGCATATCCTTATAACCTATCGATTCACCCTGCATTACGGCGTTGCCCGCTCCCCAGTTCTTATCCTGAATATAAGAATTACCGCTTAACACCAGATTCTTTAAGCCGCTGAAATCCAGCAAAATATCTTTCGCGTTATTAATCGTAACCGCACTGTTTCTTTTGGAAGGCTCACTGCTGACATTTCCGCTGAATCCCACATATTCCGTATTCGCGCCTCCCAATATGACTTTGCCGCCGTTCTCCTCAACAGTAAGGTCGTCGGAGATATAAAAATTCGAAATGCCCTCTAACTTTCCGCGCTCCAGTATCTTTAAACCGTCCGCCCAGACTCCGTAGCCGCTCGCAATCTTTCCTGTATTATCAATTTTAATTGTACCTTTTTCTACTATAATATCTTTTTTCACTAAAACCTTATTTGCGTTTTTTAAGCTCAGTGTCGTTTCTTTGTCTACTTTTACATCGCCGCCCGCGTACAGATTTCCGTCGATTGTGGCAGTCTGCGTAGACATAGCCGTCTGCATCAGCACATCTCCCTTGGTAATCAGCGCAAAGTCCGTAAAATCACTATTCATACTGCCTGCGTTCAGACCGTTCTCTATGTCCGGAATTTCCGCCTGTATGCAGATATCCGTTGTAATTTTTGATTCGTTTCCCTCCGTGTCCTTATATGTAAATATAACATCACTGATTCGTATCTTATTCGTTTTTGTGGACAAGGAAGACGCTTCTTCACTGATGGTTCCAAAAACTACATCTACCAGCGTCGTCCCAACGGCGTCGCTCATAATAGCCGCGCCTCCGGCAGACAGCTTATTCCTCAGTGCCGTCGTAAAATAATCCGCGATACGCTGTCCGCGCTCGTCATTTCCCTCAAACTCGGAATACTGTATCAGCATATCGGCAAACGCCTCTCTGAGAATTTCTTCCGAAATTGCCTCCAGCGCGGAAACCATCTCATCCGAACCGCTTTCCGCCTGATAAAAAGTATCCTGCATCCGTTTCTCCAACTCTTTCATTTCCCGGTTATTTGTCGTTACCAAAAGGAGCATCGAGCCGACAACGGACAACAGCGCAACACAGCCGATTACAAGAATCAGCGACATTCCTTTGTTGTTTTCCCAAAATCTTTTTCCTTTTTTCATGGATGCCTTCCCCTTCCTTTCTGTTATTGTAAACATGCTATCGCATCTTTTGTCTTTGTAAGCACCTGACCTGTCTGCGGGTCTATTACCTCTATATTTATTGCCACAACACGATACGCCGTATCGCCTGCGACAAGAGAATTCGCTACCGTAGTAACCGTTGACGGCTTCGCGTCCACAGTCAGCCCGGCGGAACAGTACACACCGAGCTTAACCGGCTCATAGATATTCACTGATTCCCGGAAAGAGACTTTTACCCGATCCGAAGAATTATACCTTCCTGCGAGACTTTTTGTCACCGCGTCATCTAACGATTCCAGTCCGCTCTTTTGATACGCGAGAAAAATATTCGCATCCAACTGACCCGCCTTATCCAAAATACGGACGTCGCTCTCCGAAAGTCCCTTTGCCGTCGAAGAAGGCGAATACAGTACATAAATCTGCTTTAACTTCTTTCCGGTATCCGGACCGCCGACAGAAAGCTCAAACTCCTCGGAAGCAAAAAACTCCGTCTCTGTCTGACGGTCTGCGCCGTCCGGCAGCATCAGACTGTCCGGCACCGAATACACCATCGATGCCTTTAACTGTACCTTATTCGGCTGCGGCTTGGAAGTCTCCAGCCACAATTCACGCATTAGTATGTTTTTCATTTCCTCTTCCGTAAGTTCGGACCTGCTGTCTGCGGTGTATCCCGGTTCGGCTGCCGCTCTCTCCGCCTCCGCCAGATTATGCCGGTCCACTTCTTCTTTATGCATTGCAAGGAAAAGCTCCAGCGCGTTCGTATCGTACTCCGTTACATTCGCGTTGATTACAACCGTTCCGCCGCTAGATTCGCCGAATGTAATTACCTTATGCTCGTTCATGCTCCCTGTAGCATACGCGGCAGGGTTCCGGTCTCTTGTTATCCTGACCGTATACTCATACATTCCCTCTTTTACGCCCGTAATCTCGGAAACCTCCACATCGTTGGTATCCGAAAACGCCGTAGTCACATGGCTGCTTCCGCCCGTAATAAAAAGATCCACATATAGTCCGAGCTCATCCATACCCTTTTCCGGGTCAAACTCTTTCGCATTCGCCTTTGTATACTCTAACAGATTCTCCAATAACGACTCCGCACCCTGTATTTTCTTTGTTCTGGCATTGCTCTTTGCCGCGCTGGTAAACGCCGATAATACCGATACTATCATAATGGAAAGCACAAGCATGCTGACAATAACTTCCACCAGCGTAAAACCTTTATTATTCTTTTTTCTTATCAACATACGCCCGCCTCCTGCTCCTCTCTTTTGAAAAGATACTATATATCATATCTTATATATCGGCTGCTTTATCCGACACCATGAGGCGCAGCGGATTTTCCCTGCGCCTCTGTGTTTTTTATTGTGCAAAAATATTATCCTCTCCGAGACGGATATCATCAATCTTAGGTTCTTCATAAACTCTGTCGGTACCGGTAACCGCAAACAGATTCAATACCAGACTTCCGCTTAAATCGCTGGTCTCGCTGTCATAAGAAATCGAAATCGACTCGATGTTCATGCGCTCCGGATAAACATTGATAAAATCAATCAGCTTTTTAAGCTGTTCATAATTACAACTGTAACTCACGGTAAGCGTCTCGGTCAGAATATCGATACTCGCATAAGTAACGTTATAGTTATCTCCCTCCGTTCCTTCTATATCCTCAATTACCGGCACCTGTATACTGGTAAAGAGACTCGGAGAAGAAAAACTTACGCTCGGCATCTTCACTCCGACTTCCGTTTCCATACGCTTTACAAGCATGATACTCTTTTCCGGAGTATTGCCGACTCCGTAACGGTTGAACGCTTCACCCATTTTTGTTCTGGAAGCGTTAATACCTTCTTTAAATATTTCCTTATCTCTTACCATATTCTGCAGGGTAATCGAACGTCCATTTAAATTAACGTTTTCCTCTATCATGGCATCCCTCTGCCTTACCAACGGAAGATAGAGATAAAAGACCGCCAATCCTGCCAACAGCACAACTAATACCAGCATCAGTAAAAACTTTTTGATTTCACCGCCCATTTTCTTTTCCATACTATTGCGCCTCCCCTTCTGCCTGTTTTTCCGCACTGGAATCATACTTTTGCAGTATACAGTTTACGGTAAACGCGACCTCGGTACGTTTTGTTGTTTCATCTACACTTTCCACAATGCCCGCGACATTTATCTCGGCAATATAAGGAACCGTTGCCAGCTGTATAAGCACTTTTGCCGCTTCCTCCTTTGTTACGGTTGAAAAATTCAGCATCAGCGTATCGCCGCTTAACGTAAGCGCGTGTACAAGCGCACGGGACGGAAGAGCTTTCTCTAACGCAACAATCAGTTCACCTAACTGTTCGCCTTCGCTGAACGACAGGTCGTCTACGACGGATACTTCCGCAATCGAACGCTGGCTGGCATCATAAAGCCGGCTCAGCTCCTCGATATACTCTAACTCCGCTATCTGTTTTTCCAAAATCTCTTTTACGCCTTTTTCATAATTAATCTGAATCAGGGCAGCCACAATCACACCGGTGATAACCACTCCCGCCGCAACAAAAATACCGGCGGTAATAATCGCGATATTCTTTTTCTTTTCTTTTACGACCGCAGCCTCCGGACGGAGTCCCACCGGATTAACCGTAGCACCGAAGCAGGCGAAAAATTCCGCGCCGCGTTCCTCAAATTCTTTTGCATCGTTGGAAAATTCAACGCTCTCGGTAACATTATATACTTCTACCGGAAGCTCCAGTTCCGCCGCAAACAGTCTGTCGATTCCCTGTACCGCAATACCCGGTCCCGTGATATAAATCTGGCTTATCGCCGCGTCCGGATGATTGGAAGCGTAGTATTCAATTACACGCTGTACTTTTGAGGTAATCGCCCTCGCCGCTTCCGAAACCTCGCCTCTCGCGTTCAGGCGGCGGTGCAGGATTTCGTCGTTTGAAAGAATCCGCTCTACGCTGAGTTCGTCTACGGCTTCCGCCGCCGCGTCTTCGTCCACGCTCTGCAAATCTTCGATACGGTGGAAACGGTCTTTGACGATTCGCAAAAGCTGTCTCTTCTTCCAGCGCTCCTCATCTTCCTCACTGATGCTCAGGAATTCTTCCTCCTGTAAAATCTTTAACGCGGCTGCCTGTGTCGTCGCCTCGTCATAACAATGTGTGTCTATCAGGGCGTCCGCCAAAGTAAATACACCGGAGTTGACGGTTCTTTGCATCCCCATCTCACCCTTATCTATAACGGTAACCGTCGTAGACGTTTCATTTACCTGCATGATTAAGCTGACATCCTGCAGTGTGGAGCGTGTCAGCCACTGGTACATGGAATTTCCCACGAAGTCCATCGAAACGATATTGCAGCCCATCTCTTCCGCCAGGCTGTAATAACACTGCAGCAGGGTATCCGACACTGCGTACACCATCAGACGGTACTGATGCTCCGCTTCGTTCCGTCCGATAATGGAATGGGCTACTATGTACTCGGAAACATCCATCGGGAAGTAATCGTTCGCCTCCGCTGCCACGACGTTTTTTATCAACTTCTCCTTCAGCGCGGTTACCGTAACTTCACGGCTGATAATCTTATTGGAAGAAACGGTAAAAATAATATCTCTTGTCTTTATTCCGGCTTCCATCATCTGTTCAACCATCTGCTCGGCAAATTTTCCCGGCTCTAAAATATGACCGTCATCAATCGTATTTTCCGGTGTATCAAAGACAACCGCCTTTATCACCTGCCGTACTTTCTTGCCTATTTCAATCTCCAGCATTCTGGTCTGGGTAGCTCCGATTTCTATACTCACTACTCTTTTCTGTTTTATCACGTTTTTCTGCTTTGCCATAAAACCCTCCTTCATATCGGTAAAGACACATATCACCACACATATAACATTTCAGCAATATACGCCGTTCCGTATCCTGCTGAAATGTCATATGGGTTTCCGTCTCAGACTCCCCTTCCTACTTCTTAAAATTTCTTAAAAAAGCCCTACATACCACGCAATCACCGGTTCTCCCGCCAAAGCGGATACTAAAATCCCCGCCGCCAGATACGGACCGAACGCCAGCCTGTGGCCTTCGCCGGACAGCTTCATGCGGAGCGGGTGGACAATCACCGCGAGCAGACAGCCGATTAACATCGCGAGAAACACCTTCGGTGCGCCGAGCAAAAGCCCCGCAGCCGCCATCAGCTTCACGTCGCCGCCGCCCATGCCTCTTCCCTTGGTTGCCGCAAGCACAATCCAAAAAATACCGCTGACAAGGCAAAAACCGAGCGCGTAAAGATACCACTGCTTTAAATCCGTGCAAAGTCTCACAAGACCAAGCACCCCTATAAACACATTAATGCCGAACGGAATCTCATAGGTAGCAAAATCAATCATGCTCAGCACCACCAGCGCGGAAGCCAGCAGGCAATACAAGACTCCTTCGACGTTCAGGCCGCGTAAAAAGATAATAAGCAGCCACAGCCCTCCGTTTAACGCCTCGATAATCGGATACTGCGCCGAAATCGGGGCTTTACATTTCCGGCACTTGCCGCGCAGACAAAGCCATGAAAACACCGGAACCAGGTCGTACCATTTGAGTCCATAACCACAACTCATACAATGCGACGGAACGGTTACGATGCTTTCATGCTTTGGAATACGGTAAATACACACATTTAAGAAGCTTCCAACCAATACGCCGTATAAAAAAACCAACGGATAAATTATAACCGCATACTCCATATCAGCTGTCCTTTCTTAAACAGTGTCGTGTTTATTGCCCGGCAAGTATCCGGTAGGTTTCCATTATTCCGGCGGCAGAGCCGCCGGATATGGAGTGAAAATTATCAGGTTCCAGCAGGAGCACCAATCGTTACGGTTACTTTTCCGGTTCCTTTTGTAATTGTTACCGTAAAGACATCTGCTGTCTGAGGCTTCGGAAAATCTCCGCCCATATACTCATCAATCACCGTTGAAAGCAGATCCCCAGTTGCGCCCCAGTCATGTGTAATATCAAGCGTATTGCTAGCACCGCCAATCTTATACACCGCATCCGCATCATCAGGAACGCTATTGCGCGACTGCCAGTCAGCTACTGCGCCCTGAACGGTACTCTGAATCGTCTTTGCCTGATTATTATCCGAGTTCTCTCTTGCGGTGCCTACCCACTTCATTACCTGCGGAGCAAGCGCTACCGCGATGATTCCCATGATCAGAACTACTACAATGAGCTCGACAAGGGAAAAGCCTTTGTTGTTTCTTTCCTTTTTCATATTAACTCTCTCCTTTTCTTTATTTATTATGTAAACGCCGCATGTGCATGTGCGGAAACCGCACCGGTTATGTGCACATCTGCTTTGTTACCTTAAATTATTACAAATTCTCCAATCCGCTGTACATATTAATCATCGGCATATACATCGCAAGTACGAGTACGCCGACAATTGCACCGAGTACAACGATAATCATCGGCTCCATTAACGTCGTCAGGCTCGCGGTGGCAATTTCGACCTCGTCCTCATAGTAATCCGCAGTCTTCATAAGCATTCCGTCGATGTTACCCGTCTCCTCACCGATTTTAATCATCTGCGGAATCATCAGCGGAAACAGTCCGCACCTGCGAATCGGCTCGCTCAGACCGGAGCCCCGCTCTACCTCTTTCTTCGCCTCCAAAAGAGCCCGCCTAAACAGAATATTCTTCATTGAGCGGCCCGTAATATCAAGTGCGTCGGAAAGAGGAATACCGGCGCCAATCAGTGTACTCAGCGTCCGGGCAAAGGCAGCGCTCGCGTTCTTTACCGCCAACGTTCCGAAAATCGGAAGCTTCATCGACACGGTACCGAAAAACACCTGCCCGACCTCAGTCTTCGCAAACATTCGAATCAAAACAATTGCTGCAACTATAATAAGAATCAGCAAATACCATCTATGTATAATAAAGTCACTGAACGCCATAACCGCCTTCGTAATCCCCGGAAGCTCCGAGCCCAAATCCTTAAACATCTCCACAAACTGCGGGATAACAATTACCGACATCGCAATCAGCACGCCAAAAGCAACGATAATAATAACAATCGGGTACATCATCGCTTTCTTAACCAGCGCCTTTAACTTCGCGCTCTTCTCAAACTGCACCGACATACGCTCTAACGCCGTTTCAAGACTACCGGACGCCTCGCCCGCCTCTATCATGTTGATTAAAAGCGGCGGATACACCTTCGGGTTCTCCTTCATCGCTTCCGCCAGAGTGCTGCCCTTCTGTACCGCCCCCTGCGTCTCACGGATAGCTTTGGCAAACGCTTTGTTCTCGGTCTGGTCGCTGAGCATCTCCAATGCCTCTACAATCCCGACGCCGGCTGCCAAAAGGCTTTGGAACTGCCGGCAGAAAACGCTTAAGTCACGTGGCTTTACAGGAGCGCCAATCGAAATATTAATCTCCTTATTAAACGCCGTCTCTTTTCCCACTTTGGTCGGCAGAAGACCCTGCTCTTTCAGAGCCGCCATGGCACGGCTTTCGTTTGCCGCGGAAATTGTTCCTTTTACTTTCTTACCGTCCTTGCCGACGGCAGTGTAAACATAATTCTCCAATGTCTGTAGCTCCTTTCCGCTTCCTTACGATAACGCTAATAGAGACGCTTCTGCATGCCCGCCGCGTCCTGCGCGTAAGACAGCGCCATATCCCTGCTGACTCTGTGCTTCATATAAAGCTCATACAAAGAATCGTCCATCAGCTGCATTCCCTGCTTCTTTCCTGTCTGAATCAAGCCGTTAATCTGGTGTGACTTGTTCTCGCGAATCAGATTCGCAATCGCGAAATTCCCAAACATTACCTCAAACGCCGCCACGCGCCCGTTCCCTTCTATATTCGGAAGAAGCTGCTGGGAAATAACGGCTTCCAGTACGTTTGAGAGCTGTAAACGAATCTGCTGCTGCTGCGAAGGCGGGAACACGTCGATAATACGGTCGATGGTCGCCGCGGCGCCTATCGTATGCAGAGTGGAGAGTACCAAATGGCCGGTCTCCGCCGCGGTAATCGCAGTCGCTATCGTATCAAGGTCACGCATCTCTCCGAGCAGGATGACATCCGGGTCCTCACGAAGCGCCGCACGCAGCGCCCCGGTATAGCTTTGGGAGTCCGCGCCGATTTCTCTCTGATTTATAATTGCATTCCGATGGCTATGTAAATACTCAATCGGGTCTTCCAGTGTAATAATATGGCAGTTCCGCTCTCTGTTCATCCGGTCTATCAGCGAGGCAAGCGTAGTAGATTTACCGGAGCCGGTCGGCCCCGTTACCAGAATCAGACCGCGCTTTTTGTAAATCAGGTCCATTACGCTCGCCGGAATACCGAGCTGCTCCGCCGGCGGTACCTCGGCGCTTACCAGACGGAGTGCGGCGGCAAGCGCGCCTCTTTGACGAAACACGTTGACACGGAAACGCCCCTTCCCCGGAATCGCATAGGAAAAATCCGCTTCTCCGAACTTTTCCAGCTTCTCCGCGGCTGCGGGATTCAGCAGCGGGCGAATCAACTCTTCCGTCCGTTCCTGAGTAAGAATCTCTTCCGTAAGAGACACCAGCTCACTGTGGATACGGGCTTTCGGCTGAAGGTTTGTCGTCAGGTGAATATCCGACGCTTTCCTTTCTTTCGCCATTAACAATATTCTATCTATTTCCGTCATGTCTTCCGTCATACGTAACTGTCTCCTTTTACATTTCGTCCTCATTGGAATATGCGATTCGCAGCAATTCCTCTATACTGGTAACGCCCTCGCGTACCAGCCGTGCGGCACTCATACGGAGCGTGCTCATGCCTTCCGTAAGCGCCTGATCCTCTATCTCCTCCGCTGCCGCGCCGCGTGAAATCAAACGCTTGATTTTACCGGTAATCGGAAGAATTTCATATACACCGATACGGCCGCGGTATCCGGAATCATTGCAGTTCGGACAGCCGCACGGTTTATAAATCTTTGTGTCTGCTTTCTTTTCTCCGATGACATTCCACTCTTCCGGCGTCGGCTCGTACTCCTGCTTACAGGTACACAAACGGCGTACCAGACGCTGTGCGATAACGCCTACAACGGCGTCCGCCAGCAGGTATGTGGCAATTCCCATGTCGGCAAGACGGCTTAACGAGCTTGCCGCACTGTTGGTATGCAGCGTACTTACTACAAGGTGACCGGTAATCGACGCGGTAACGGCGATACTTGCCGTCTCCTCGTCTCGAATCTCACCGATCATGATGATATCCGGGTCCTGACGCAGGATAGAACGAAGCGCCGCGGCGAACGTCATATCCGCCTTTACGTTTACCTGTACCTGATTAATACCGTCAAGGTTTGCCTCGACCGGGTCTTCTACGGTTATAATGTTTACATCCGGCTTGTTCAGCTCGCTTAACGCGGTATAAAGCGTGGTAGACTTACCGCTACCTGTCGGCCCCGTTACGAGAATAATGCCGTTCGGGTTCGCCAGAATTCTGTCAAACTTGCGCATCTCCTCATCGGAGAAGCCGAGATTCTTTTTCTCTCTGGTCAATGTCTGCTTTGAGGTGAGTCGCATTACGATTTTCTCACCGAATACGGTCGGCAGAATCGAAACTCGGATATCGTACTCCATACGGTCTACTATCTGTGTGATACGACCGTCCTGCGGCTTTCTCTTTTCCGAAATATCCATGCCGCCGATAATCTTAATACGCGCTACAATCGCGGAAAGCAGGGACGCCTGATAATTGTTGATTTCCTGCAAAACACCGTCAATACGGTAACGCACGCGGATAATCGTCTCCATCGGCTCGATATGAATATCGGAAGTACGCATACGAACCGCCTGTTCGATAATCGTCTTTACGAGAATAACAATCGGAGAGTTCTCAACCTCTGCGTTCATCTCCTCTTGCTGCTTTGTATCTTCTTCTTTTTCTTCTCTCTCCTGAGTGAACTTATCCGCCATTGCCTTGGTTTCCTGGCCGCCGTAATACTTATCAATGGCACGCATAACTTCACTGTTTGTGGCAATGACTGGTATAATATCCATTCCGGTGACAATCGATAAATCATCGACTGCCATAATATCCATCGGGTCTGCCATCGCTACCCGGAGTCCGCGGGAGTTCTTCTCATCTAATTCAAACGGAATCATCGCATATTTTTTCAAAATCGCGGGATCCGGAACAAGCTTTAAGATCTCGGGCGGTATTTTTACTCCCAATAAAGATACCGAATCTATTTTTAACTGTTCTTTTAATACATCTATAATCGCGTCTTCGTTCGTAAAGCCCTTTTCCACCAAAGCCACACCAAGACGCGGCCTTTTAGGCTGCTGGCGCTGATACTCCAAAGTCAGTACCAGCTGCTCCTGTGTAATTACGCCGGCCTCAACGAGCATATCGCCGAGACGTTTCTTTTTTCGTCCAGTTCCTTCGCTACTCATGAAACTCATACCGCTACCCCCTTCTAAGGTAGACCCCTTTTACAATATTATACCACAGGATTCCCATTTTTTCAAGCTTTTCCGCGACTTTTATAAAGAAAATCTTATCCTTTTCTTAAATTTATATGCAACACACAAAATCTTGTGTCATGTTCTTTTTCCATAACAAAATAAGCCCGCCGGAGGGACTGCTCTCCCCGGCGGGTTACTCATTTTTTTATAAATTTGTCAATTACAGAATACCCTTTACCGCTGCCACTACATTGTCAACGGTAAATCCGAACTTCTCAAACAGGGTATTTGCCGGTGCGGACGCGCCGAAACCGGTCATCGTAACGGTTGCGCCGTCTAAGCCGACATACTTGCCCCAGCCGTAGTCGATTAAAGCTTCTACCGCAACTCTCTTACGGACCGCCTTCGGAAGCACGCTCTCCTTATACTCCGCGCTCTGCTCCTCAAACAAATCCATACACGGCATGGATACGACTCTTACGTCTACGCCTTCCTTGGCAAGCACTGCCTTTGCGGCTACCGCAAGAGAAACTTCGGAACCGCTTGCGATGAGAATCGCATCCGGTACAGCCTTTGCGGAATCCGCGATAACATAGCCGCCCTTTAAGGCTTCCTTTGAGGAACCAGCCAGCTGCGGAAGGTTCTGTCTTGTCAGAACCAGCGCGGTCGGAGTTTCCTTGGAGGTTGCCGCGGAATACCATGCCGCAATCGTCTCCGTTGCGTCTGCCGGACGGAACACATGGAAGTTCGGCATTGCACGAAGCATTGCAAGCTGCTCAATCGGCTCATGGGTAGGGCCGTCCTCGCCTACGCCGATACTGTCGTGGGTCAGTACATATGTAGTCGGAATACGCATGATGGAAGAAAGTCTTGCCATCGGCTTCACGTAATCACTGAATACAAAGAAAGTAGAAACAAAGGCACGCAGACCGTGTAAGGTTATACCGTTTCCGATTGCAGCCATTGCCAGTTCTCTTACACCGAAATGGAGGTTGCGGCCCGCGTAATTCTCCTTGGAGAAATCGCCCGCATCCTTCATGTAGGTCTTTGTAGACGGAGCAAGATCCGCCGCACCGCCGATTAAGGACGGTACATAGTCCTTTAAGCGGTTTAACACGATACCGGAAAGGTTTCTTGTCGCTTCCGGCTTGTCCTCAAACTTCCAGAACTCCTCGTTGTCAATTAAGGACTTTGCAATGTCTAAGTTAAACTCGTCATCCCAAGCCTTCTTCATCTCCGGATACTTTGCGCAGTATTCGGCAAACATCTTGTTCCAAGCCTCTTCTGCCTTTGCTTTTTCGGCGGAGATTGCCTTATAGTTTGCGTATACTTCGTCCGGTACAAAGAACGGCTCCTGAGACGGCCAGCCGAGATTTTCCTTCAGTGCCGCCACGTTGTCTTCACCGAGCGGTTCGCCGTGTGCGCTTGCTTTTCCCTGCTTTGCCGGGCAGCCGTAACCAATCTGCGTCTTGCAGATGATAAACGACGGCTTCGTCTTCTCCGCCTGTGCCGCGCGGATTGCCTTGCCGATTTCTTCTAAATTATTTCCGTCTTCAACGGTAAGCGTCTGGAAACCGAACGCCTTCATACGGCCTTCTACGTCCTCGGTGAACGCGATATCCGTGCTTCCCTCAATGGAAATCTTATTGGAATCGTACAATACGATAAGCTTGCTTAAACCAAGCGTTCCTGCCAGAGAAAACGCCTCGGAGGAAATACCCTCCATCATACAGCCGTCGCCGCCCAATACATAGGTGTAATGGTCAACTACGTTATAACCGTCCTTGTTGAACTTCGCGGCAAGGTGCGCTTCCGCCATCGCCATGCCGACCGCCATTGCCATACCTGCACCAAGCGGTCCCGTCGTTGCCTCAACACCCTTGGTATGACGGTACTCCGGATGTCCCGGCGTCAGGGAATCCAGCTGACGGAACTGCATTAAATCTTCCTTGGTCAGACCGTAGCCGAATAAATGTAACAAGGAGTAAAGCAGCGTAGAGCCGTGTCCGCCGGAAAGAATAAAGCGGTCACGATCCGGCCAGTCCGGATTTGCCGGATTGTGCTTCATCTCTTTTGCCCAAAGTTCATATGCTACCGCGGCGCTGCCAAGCGGAAGCCCCGGATGACCGGACTTTGCTTTCTGTACGGCATCCGCTGCCAAAACGCGGATTGCGTTTACAGACATTGTATCAATCGTACTCATGTATACAGTACCTCCGTTTTTGAATTATAATTGTTTTATAATTATTTGCCGAATACGGCGATGTAGTCCTTCTGGAACTTCTCAATACCTATATCGGTAAGCGGATGCTTTGTCATCTGCTCGATTACGGAATACGGAACCGTCGCGATATCCGCACCCGCAAGAGCACAGTCAATTACATGAATCGGGTTTCTTACGCTTGCTGCGATAATCTGCGTGTTGATATCGTCATACATGCCGAATATATCGGAAATGGTACGGATTAAATCAATGCCCGGCATGGAGATATCGTCCAGTCTGCCAAGGAACGGGGAAACATAAGTAGCGCCCGCTCTTGCTGCAAGAAGAGCCTGATTTGCGGAGAATACAAGGGTTACGTTGGTCTTGATGCCCTCTGCCGCAAGCGCCTTCGTTGCCTTTAAGCCCTCTGCGGTCATCGGAATCTTAACTACCATGTTCGGGTGAATCTTCGCGATTTCTCTGCCCTCGGCAATCATGCCTTCCGCGTCTACCGTCGTAGCCTTAACCTCACCGCTGATAGGCCCGTCCACAATGTCGGTAATCTCTTTGATTACCTGTACAAAATCTCTGCCTTCCTTCGCAATCAAAGACGGGTTTGTGGTAACGCCGCAAATAACGCCCATGTCATTTGCCTTCTTAATGTCTGCTACATTCGCAGTGTCAATAAAAAACTTCATGGATAAATCCTCCTTAAACTATATTCTTTTGATGTAAATAAACAGAGAATTTACTCCGCAAACGCTTGCGCAAAGCGCGCGGCGAAGCATAAATACTCATACAAGTTTACTATACACCGAAAACAAGATTTTTTCAATCCTTTTTTCACTGCACCGAAAAAATCCCGGCAGATTTTCCAATCTTTTTCCCCTTTGTCTCATCTTTTCTCGTTCCCCGTTTTACCGCCCGGGAACTTTAACCGGCTAATCCCAGTAACCATACCGTAATTGCCCCTATGATAAAAGGCGAAAATTGCATTATAAGCAGCGGAATGCCCCAAAGACCGTAATAATTCAATTTTTCGTTAGTAAATAATTTCTTCGGCGTTTTATCATAGTACAAATGCAGGATTTCCGGAGGCCTTTTATAACCGAAGACAGCGCGATACTTACATTTTTTTCCGTTCATTTCATATTGATAATCTCCGCTGTATTCGTGTAGACTGGGATTTTTATCATCAAGATATGTATGAACTTTAACTAATGCGGCCTCGATAACATGATTCTCCTCTATTGCCTTTTTTACTTTTTTGTCTATCCTTACATGAGGGTTAAACGAGTCATCTATATTAAACTTTATTCTGATTACAAAAGAAAGTATAACTACCACAAAAACCAAAACCCATTTCGCGACAAAAACAGGACCATGCGAAAAAAACTGTGTTATTATTTCTTCGGTTGTGGTAAGGTACTCCAATCCGTTCTCCTCCTTTGTTAAGGCACCTGCTCTATGAATTCCGTCACCTGTCCGAAACGATAGCCTTCCGCTTTTAATAAGCGGATTACATCACCCAACGCCTGCATATTTGATTCCGAAGTATTATGCATCAGGGCAATGGCCCCGCTGTGATGATATGTAGCAAAGTGGTCTACCACATAATCTTTTCCCGGCTGGTCTTCCGTATCATAATCATAATACGCGATGCTCCAGAAAATCGAGGAGTATCCCATATCCTGCGTCGCTTTTAACGTACGCTGGCTGTACTCTCCCATCGGCGGACGGAAAAACGGGTCCAGCCGGTATCCGGTCAGGTCGGTCACCGTTTTCGCTACTTCGCTCAATTCCGCTTCAAGTTCTTCCGGCGTAAGAGACGGAGAGCTTAAATGGCGTACCGTATGATTTCCGACAAGATGCCCTTCTTCCTTCATACGTTTTACATACTCCGGATTTTTTACAACGAAATCCTTCGTTACAAAAAACATAGCTTTTACATTTTCTTCTGCCAAAGTATCCAGGATGGACGGCGTACATCCGTTTTCATAACCGCAGTCAAAGGTCAGGTAAATAACTTTATCTCCTTCTGCCACTCCGGTATTCCGATAATAACCGGAATACGGCGCAATCGGGAATGCCTCGCCGCTTCCGGACGGACTATGATCCGCCCTTCTCAAAAACCACCATGCTTCATTTTTATTATCATACTGCGTATAATCCGCATTTTTAATTTCTTTTATGTCAGGAGTTTTTGTAACCTCCACGGACTTCGTCGGTACAAGAGACGGTGTAACTGCCTGCTCCGTCGGCGTAGGCTCCGGCGTTACCGTTCCGGTCTGTCCCGGCGGCGTGACTCCCGGTGTTGCCGTTCCTCCCTGTCCCTGTGGCGTGGCTCCCGGCGTTGCCGTTCCTCCCTGTCCCTGTGGCGTGACTCCCGGCGTTGCCGTTCCGGCTTGTCCCGGCGGCGTAAGTTCGTTTGGAGGAAACGTTTTTGCGGGCGCCTGTTCTCTTCCGCTTGCAATACAAATTCCCAGAAAAAACAGTCCGACGATTATATAGCCGGCTTCTGCTATCCATTTTTTCTTCATAACGCACCTCTTTCTTTATCCTGATGATAGTATATAAAAATTGTCTCGGAAAAACAAGTCATTTTACTATAAATTTATAGTCCAAATAATGGCAGCCGTAAACTAAACATCCCGCCCGGAGAAGCTTATCATAGGAAACACGGAATAATCCCTAATGACACAAAAATAAGAGTGTCCTAAAGTCTTTTCCAAAACTTCCAGAACACTCTCATTTCTTCATCTTCCTATTCTTCTACAACGTCATACGGAATTGCGAGAAGATATCTCCAGTTCTCTCCTGTCCTTTCTTCATTTTCATCCAAAACATGGAAGTCTACTTCCGCTGCAATCACTCCGGTACCTACAGACCCCGCTTCTTTTGAAAACTTGCTCCCTCCTATCGTGGAAGACATCTCCTCCCCTTTCTTCAATACGGCGTATCCCATCTCATCATATCTGCCACCGCCACCCCCATTTCCGGAAGGATACAAAATATAACCAATCGTATTTCCGTAGGCAATCCTGACACTGTCCTTTTCTCCCACATACCGCAGTACGGACGTCATTTCAAGCACTGCCGTACCGTCCTGTAAATCTTGCTGCCGGAAGAGAGTCTGCGGCACGGTTACAGTAAATTCAAAATCGCCCAGCCGTACTGTCTTTGTCGCGCTTACCGGTAACCGGGGGTTTATCCCCCACAAATCCTCGACCGGCTTACTGAGCTCGGTCCGCCCGTCCTCTAGCATCTGGCTCAGCCAGTTCTTTGGTTTTTCTGTCGGTGTCAGGGTTTCCGTTCCCGCCGGGGTTTTCGTCACACTCTCCTTGCCGTCCTCTCCGGCACTGCAGGCCCCGAAAAATAGCGCCGCACCAAACAAAAGCACACACACAGCGGCTCCGGATATCCTAACGTTTCTTTTTTTATTTTGTTGACGTTGAGCATGCTGCTTCATTGTCTTCTCCTCCTATAAAATCCTTTATTAGAATATGGAACCCTTTCGGGACTGTAAACTACTCTGTGATTGCTGTTACATTTAACATAGCTGCAATATTACCGTACTTTGCAAAACTTGCAGGGCATTTATCCCCCGGAGTATCCAACACATATGCCTTTGCACTGTGAATCCCGAGCAGGGTACAGGCACTCTTTCCACCATAATTCCCTTCATAGAAAAAGACCGGGCCGCCGCTGTCACCCCTTTGAGAGGTATAAGTCGCCAAGACATGGTCTGTTGACGTATATTCCTCCGGATTAAGCGGGACATAGGTATAATTGTAAGAGTATATCGTCCCGTGCACTAATCCACTGCTTCTTCCATACATCAGTATACTGGTATTCTGCGGATATTCATACGTCGAGGCAGAAAAACATTGATAGCTCATAATCATGTTTGTCGGGTTCGCCGCCCCGTTTGACTCGATGAATGCCGCGTCCGCATAAGTATTCTGATAGTACCCAGACTGTGTCACCGTACCGATTACTGTTCCGTTATAACTGACTTTTTGTCCGATGCTCGGGCAGAAGTGTCCGGCAGTTACATAGCCTTTTTTGCCGTTACGCATTGCACAGAATCCTAACGTGGCAACTTTTCCTCTGTCGACATTATATATTTCATAACCGCCCTTTATCTCAGCCTGTGAATCAGCATCCTGGTATTCAATTATTTCATCCGTAGTCTGAATTATCATACAGCCGGAATCCACAATTTTCCGGATTTCAGCCTCCGCATCCCTGTCAGCGCCGCGAACTTTAATTACAACGCAATTATTCATAACGTCCGTGTACATACTGCTGATTTTCACGCCTTTTTCCCGTAATTCCTCAAGGTGTTCATTCATTGTATAAACAACCCTGTTTAGTTCATTATACGAGTACGTGCATGTCTTCGTTATAGTGTCCGGATTCGCCGTATACTCCTTAACTAACGCCCGATTGGCATAGGTATTGCCGGTAAGCAAAACAACCAGTTCCCCATTGTCATTCAGGTATGCGCCGCCAAAGCAGTCATCATATACTGCCTTTCCGGAAGTGCTCCTATTTTTTGAACTAAATTTATCTAATAATTGATTGTACTGCCGGATACTTTCTGCCTGTGTCCTGTAAAACTCCTCGGTTTTCCCTTCCGGAATCATAGAGGAAATATCCACTGGCTCCTGTGCATAAGCATTAAAAGATTTCACTGATAAAAATGACATAGAGACAATTACAAATACAATAAATAACTTTAAATTTTTCCTCATATATTTCCTCCAATCTTTACCCGAAAAAGGTTCCATATTTAAACCATATTTGATTTTCAAGGTACCCTAAAAATACGTTTTATCCACAAACAGGATGCATTACCTATATTATGTTTCATACTATATCACAAAATTTACAAATTGTCAATTTTTCCCGCAACTTTTTTTACACGCGCGTATTTCGTAATCTGCATCTCCTGTCCATAGGGCTTTTTATATCATAGGAAACGCAAAGCAAATTTCCTATGATATAAAAAAACTTCAAGGAAAAATTCCTTGAAGCAAAAATAAAATGAGCCACGCGGGACTCGAACCCGCGACACCTTGATTAAAAGTCAAGTGCTCTA
>JAFLSZ010000027.1:12382-26846 GCA_022510665.1 Lachnospiraceae bacterium | reverse complement strand
CAGGGGTTCGAACCCTGGACACCCTGATTAAGAGTCAGGTGCTCTACCAACTGAGCTAGTCGCGCTTGTATTAACTGCTCTTTCCAGAACGCAAAAACGATTATATACTATTTTTTTGAAAAATGCAAGTGTTTTTTAAAACTTTTTTAAAAAAATTTTAGAATCTGTGGAAAGCCTTGGTTTTATGCGGTTTTTCGCAGTTTATTTTTTGGTGTGCAAGTCCGAAACAGATAGAAAAAGCAGATTTAGATGTGATTTGGTTGCAAAAATCGAAGAAATATGTAAGAATGAAAGTAGACAAATACCTTGGAGGTTGTTATGGGTAAAATTTATGTGCTGATGGGCAAGAGTGCAACCGGTAAGGATACTATATTTAAACGGCTGATTGGCATGAAAGAGCTTTCACTGCGCACGGTAGTCGGCTATACGACCCGGCCGATTCGCCGCGGAGAAGCGGACGGCAGGGAATATTTCTTTGTCGGGACGGAAGAGTGGCAGAGACTGCGGCAGGAAAATAAAATAATAGAATCCAGAACATACAATACCGTGGCAGGGGAGTGGCACTACTTTACCGCGCAAGACGGGCAGATTGATTTAAACGGGCAGGACTACCTGTTTATTTCAACGCTTTCCGGATATATACAACTTAAGAAATATTATGGGGAAGAAGCGGTTTTTCCGGTTTATATTGAGGTGGAAGACGAGCAGCGCTTACAGCGTTCTATCTGCCGTGAAAAGCGGCAGTCGAGGCCGAATTATGAAGAAGTGTGCAGACGTTTCCTCGCGGACCAGAGGGATTTTAGTGAGGAAAATATCTGCGGCGCGGGAATTAAGAAGCGTTACCGCAATGAAAATCTGGAAGAATGTGTAAATGCGATTGCACATGATATCGCGCGGCAGAAGGCGTAAGCATCATAAAACAAAATACCATTTGCGAAGAAGCCATAAACATGGTATAATCTCGATAGAGATTATACCTGCACCGGTTCGCAGTCCGAGCAAAGGGAGGACATTCCGATGCGAACCGTGTGCATCCCCCGGAGGGTAGTATGTCCGGAGGACATGATATAATCAAACTGTTCGAATCAAACCGTCCGGAGGAGGTGAACGGGAATGGACTTAAAAGTAAACCAGATATCACAGCCGGAGCCGGTAGAGGCTGCGAAGCCGGTGCAGGAGGCAGACGGTACATTTAAGTTTATACTTGCCGGAAAGATTGAGGAGGCGGAGCTTCAGCAGCGATTAAGTACTCTGATGGATGATATCACCCTGCAGGGAAAGAAAATCGCGAAGCACATGGATGTGCGGGATATGAAGAAGTACCGGGAACTGATAAGAGAGTTTATGAATGAGGTTGTTTCACGTTCTCATAAGTTTTCCCGTGAAAATTTTCTTGACCGCCGCGGCAGACATCGTGTATACGGTATGATACGGCTGGTAGACGAGACTTTGGATGAATTGGCGGCAGAGCTAATTAAAGATGAGAAAGATCATCTGATGATATTAAGCAGAATTGATGAAATCAGAGGACTGTTGTTGGATATATTTACCTAACGGGTTTTGGCGCGGATACGGCTGCAGGGAAACCGTGGAGAGGAGGCCCTTGTGGCGGATTTTAAAGATGTAATCGGACACGAACAGTTAATTCTGCATCTGCAGAACGCGGTTCGTCAAAAGAAAGTTTCCCATGCGTACCTTTTCTGCGGCGAGGAAGGAAGCGGAAAACGTCTGATTGCGGAAGCATTTGCGAAAACGCTTTTGTGTGAGAAGGGCGGAATTGCCGCCTGCGGAACGTGTAAATCGTGCAGGCAGATAGAGTCGGGTAATCATCCGGATTTTAAAGCGGTGGTGCGGGAAAAGGCAAGCCTCGGCGTAAAAGAGATACGGGAGCAGGTAACGTCGGATGCACAGATAAAGCCGTACAGCAGCGATTACAAAGTGTATCTTATCGACGAAGCGGAGAAAATGACAGAGGAAGCGCAGAACGCGCTGTTAAAGACGATTGAGGAGCCGCGGTCGTACGCGGTTTTTCTGATTCTTACAGGCAGGCAGGAGATGCTGCTGCCTACAATATTGTCCCGTTGTATTTCCCTTTCTTTGTATCCGGTGGCAACGGAAAAAATCAAACGGTTTTTGATGGAACGCAGAGGGGTGCCGGACTATCTGGCGGAAAGCGCCGCGGTATTTTCCGGAGGACTTGTGGGACGTGCCGTGCGGTATGCGGAATCGGAGACATTTATAGAGCAGCGTAATGAAGTCCTGCGGCTTGTAAAATATATAGATGAGATGACGATGGCGGAAGTAATGGAGACGGTAAAACTGTTTGCCGCCCATAAGGAATCTGCCGGAGAATATTTGGATTTGATACTGTTATGGTATCGGGATGTGCTTTTATTTAAGGCGGCAAAGGATGTAAATTCGCTTTTGTTCCGCGACGAGCAGGAAGCGGTTTTTGCACAGGCCCAAAAGCGGAGTTTTGAAAATCTGCAGAGAATTGTAGATGCAATAGAGCAGGTAAAGCAGCGGTTAAAATCCAACGTGAATTTTGAAAACGCGGTTGAATTGCTGTTACTGTGTATGAAGGAGGTATAAGAAAACGCTATGAAGGTAGTCGGTGTAAGGTTTCGGAAAGCAGGAAAGGTCTATTATTTTGACCCGCTCTCTTTTGACATAAAGCAGGGTTCCAATGTTATTGTGGAGACCGCGCGCGGCGTAGAGTTCGGTTATGTTGTGATGGGGATTCGCGATATTCCGGAAGAAAAAATAACGCTTCCGTTAAAGCCGGTGATTCGTCCGGCGACAGAGGAAGATGTTAAGATACAGGAAAGTAATGAGGAAAAGGAAAAAGAGGCATTCAAAATCTGTCTCGAAAAGATTCGCAAACACAATCTGGAAATGAAGTTAATTGATTCGGAGTATACGTTTGATAATAATAAATTATTGTTTTATTTTACGGCGGACGGGCGCGTGGATTTCCGCGAGCTGGTAAAGGATTTGGCTGCCGTGTTTAAAACGAGAATTGAACTCCGCCAAATCGGTGTGCGGGATGAAACGAAGATTTTAGGCGGTATCGGCGTATGCGGCAGAGCGCTTTGCTGTCATACCTATTTGTCCGAGTTTATTCCGGTATCGATTAAGATGGCAAAGGAGCAGAACCTTTCCCTGAATCCGACCAAAATTTCCGGCGTGTGCGGCAGGCTGATGTGCTGTTTAAAGAATGAGGAAGAGGCTTACGAGGAGTTAAACAGTTATCTTCCTTATGTCGGAGAGCATGTAACGACCGTGGACGGATTAAGAGGCGAAGTACACAGTACCAGCGTGTTAAAGCAGTTGGTGAAAGTAATCGTTACATTGGAAAACGATGAAAAGGAAATCCGCGAGTACAAAGTGACCGACTTAAAGTTCAAGCCGCACAAAAGGTCGGAGCATGTGTATATGGACGCGGGACTTCGTGAGCTGGAACAGTTGGAGCAGAAAGAAGCGAGAAGGCAAGAGGAATAAAGAGAGGGCTATGGCGCAGACAGAAAAAGAGCAGCGCTCCGAACGGCTGAAAGCGAGATATATGCTTGCGGAGCAGCAAAAGAAGGACGGAGAACGCATTGACGAGCTGCAGCGAAACGAATACTTGATTTTTCAGCATCCGGGGCGTTTTTGTTTCGGTATGGACGCGGTACTTTTGTCCGGGTTTATCCGTGTAACGCCGGGAGCGAGCGTTTTGGACCTCGGCACCGGCACCGGTATTCTTCCGATTTTAACCGAGGCAAAGACGAAAGCGGGGCATCTTACCGGACTGGAAATACAGGAAGAAAGCGCCGATATGGCGGCACGCAGTGTGGCGGTGAACGGACTTTCCGAAAAGATAGATATTCGCGTCGGAGATATTAAAGAAGCCGGGCGGCTGTTTGGCGCGGCTTCTTTTGATGTAGTGACTTCAAATCCGCCTTATATGACGGCGGAGCACGGATTGAAAAATCCGGAGCTTTCAAAGGCAATCGCGCGCCATGAGGTGCTTTGTACGCTGGAAGACGTGGTACGGGAGGCTGCCTGTGTATTAAAGCCGCAGGGAAATTTTTTTATGGTACACCGTCCGTTCCGTATTGCGGAAATTATCCGGACGCTTTCGGAGCATAATCTGGAATTAAAACGGATGCGTCTTGTATACCCGTATGTGGACAAGGAACCGAATATGGTGCTGCTTGAAGCGTGTAAAGGCGGCAGGCCGCGGGTGACGGTGGAGCCGCCGCTTATTGTGTTTAAGGAGCCGGGAGTTTACCATGAGGATATTACCGGTATCTATGGCTATTAGGAAAGGCCGGAAGGGAAACGGATATGGCAGGGACTTTATATTTGTGCGCAACGCCAATCGGAAATTTGGATGATATTACGTTTCGTGTGCTGGAAACGCTGCGGAATGTAGATGTAATCGCGGCGGAGGATACGCGCAACAGCATTAAGCTGTTAAATCGGTTTGAGATTAAGACGCCGATGACAAGTTATCATGAGTTTAATAAATATGACAAGGGGCGGCAGCTGATAGAACAGCTTTTAGAGGGAAAAAATGTTGCGGTGATTACCGATGCGGGGATGCCGGGCATTTCCGACCCCGGAGAAGAACTGGTAAAGATGGCGCACGAAGCGGGAGTGCCGGTAACGGTATTACCGGGTGCCTGTGCCTGTGTGACTGCGCTGACGCTTTCGGGACTTCCGACGAGGCGTTTTTGTTTTGAGGCTTTTTTGCCGTCTGCCAAAAAGGAGCGGATGGAGGTTTTGGAGGAGTTAAAAAACGAATCCCGTACCATTGTGCTGTATGAAGCGCCCCACCGCCTTGCAAAAACTCTCGCGGAGTTATTTGAAACGCTTGGGGAACGGAGAGTTACCGTTTGTCGGGAATTGACGAAAAAACATGAAAATGTATTTCTTACGACGCTTTCTGCGGCAGCGGCGTATTATGAGGAGAACGAAGCAAAGGGCGAGTGTGTCCTGGTGGTGGAGGGAGCTGACAAAAAAGAGTTGCTGCGCGCGGAACAGGAAGCCTGCGCCAAACTGGACTTAGAGGAACATATGCAGCGCTATCTGTCAGAAGGAATGAGTAAAAAAGAAGCCATGAAGGCGGTTGCGGCCGACAGAGGGCTGTCCAAAAGGGAAATTTACGCAATGTTACTGGAACGGGAATAAGGGTATTCCAAAGCCGGCTCCTGCCTGCGTGAATTACCCTTACTGACAGATAATATAATTCTTAAAAAAGCTCACTTAAAGAAGGCGTCCCTAAAATCGTTTATAACCTTGGGGCACCCTCTCCAAATGTTGAAGCATTTTTCAAAGAAAGGAGTTATACATTAATTAATCAAACCAGCGAGTTTTGCTAACTCCGCTATGTTTTTCCTGGATACCTTCTTTCCGCAATAGTCGACCAAATCGTCCGTATCACCGCTGAAAATATCACATGGCTGATATTTCGTAAGGACAATACGGTTTCCTTCCTGTATAATTTCGACAGGATCATCTTGATGTAAATCCAAAGACCTGCGTATCTCAATCGGGAGAGTGATTCTTCCGACTTCATCCAAATTCCGCACAATGCCGATATTTTTCATAACTTCCCTCCGCTCCGCGCCGTAAAGATTCGCCGTAAAGATTTAATATCTAATGGCATTATTCTAGCATATATTCCAAAAAATGTCAAAGGAAAATTTAAAAAGGTATCTATTTTTACAAAAATATGTTTTTCGTTGACGGCAAACGACATTGAAATCGGTTATGGAAACGACATTTTATTTTCTTTAATTTGCTACTGACAAATAAAGGACGTTGTGCTAAAATGAAGGAGAAACGGAGTAAGATAGGATAGAAAGGGGCATAGAACGCCTGAAAGAAACGGACAGCGGAAGGAACGGATATGGAAACAATCGTGGATGGATTGCATATAAAGTATGAGGTCACAGGGCAGGGAGAGCCGGTTGTGGTACTGCAGGGCTGGGGTACGAAGTTAGAGGTCTACCGGAGCATAGTGGATTGTCTGTCTTCCCGCTATCAGGTAATATGCCTTGATTTGCCGGGGTTTGGCGCCAGTGAGGAGCCTAAGGAGGCTTGGGCGGTGGAAGATTATGTGGAGTTTTTACTGCGTTTTCTGGAGCCTTTCGGGTTTTCAAAAGTATCTTTCGTCGGGCATTCCTATGGCGGGAGAATGATAATCCGCCTGGCGTCCCGTGAGGTACTTCCCTTTACCGTAACAAAGCTGGTACTGATTGACAGCGCCGGCATTCTGCCGGTAAAAACGGCGGCACAGAAGCGGAAAATATGGCTTTATAAGAGATTAAAGAAGGCTGCGGAATGGAAGATTTCCAAGTTTTTCTTTGGAACGATGCTGGAAGAATGGAAGAACCGGCAGGGTTCCGCGGATTATCAGGCAGCATCGCCCCGGATGCGGGAGTGTCTCGTAAAAGCGGTAAATGAAGATTTGACGCCGCTTTTGTCGAAGGTGCGGCAGGAAACTTTGTTAGTCTGGGGAGATAATGACACGGCAACACCGCTTTCGGACGGAAAGACCATGGAGCGGATGATGCCGAACGCGGGGCTTGTGGTATTGCAGGGAGCGGGGCATTTTTCTTTCCTTGACCAGCCGTATGTATTCGCACGGGTTATGAAATCGTTTTATGGAATAGAGATAGAATAGAGGAACTTTATGGCAGAGAATGTAATTATGATTTGCGGTCTTGTTTTATATGCCGCGGCATTTCTTTTGGTGATGCGCTATAATGTGCATATGTTTCAGCAAAACGGCTACAAAAACAAGGTACAGCTTAACTGGCTTATGCAGAACAGAGAACGGCAGAGGCTTCTTCTGCCGTCGTTTCTTGCCGCGGTATTGGCGGGAGGGCTGTTCTGTGTGGCGACGGCAGTTATCGCGGTTTTCGGGGCGACGCTTTGTCTGTGGTATTTTCTTATGTTAGCGGGACAGAAAGCAAAAAAGAAGCTGGTTTATACGAGCCGTGTAAAGAGGCTGCTTGCCACAAACGTGCTATTGGCGGTGATTTTCGCGGTGCTTTGCATTGTGGGGAAAAGCCGGATGTTAGCCTATTTTACCGCGGGACTGTTTCTTTTGTGCGAGCCGTTTCTGGTCGTTTTCTCGAATGTGATAAACGCACCGGTGGAGAAGGCGGTAAAAAAACACTATATCCGCGACGCGAAGCGGATTCTTGCCGCGCACAAAGAGCTGACGGTAATCGGCGTAACGGGAAGCTACGGAAAAACCAGCGTCAAGTTTTTTCTGAATGCTCTGCTGCAGAGTAAGTTTCAGGTATTGGCGACGCCGGAAAGCTATAATACGCCGATGGGAGTCGTAAAGACAATACGTTCTTCCTTAAATCCGACCCATGAGATTTTTATTTGTGAAATGGGCGCGAAGAATATCGGCGATATTAAGGAGCTTTGTGATATTGTACATCCAAAGCACGGAGTTATTACGGCAATCGGACCGCAGCATCTGGAGTCCTTTCATTCGATTGAGAACATTATTAAGACAAAGTTTGAGCTTGCGGACGCTCTGCCTGCGGACGGACTGCTGTTTTTAAACGGCGACAATGAGTATATCCGGCGGGAAAAGAGAGAGCAGACAAGTATTTTTTACGGGTTAGAGAGTTTTGGCGGAGAAAAAAATACGGAACAGGGAGCCGCGGCGGGATACCGGGCCTCGGGTCTTAAAGTTTCGGCGCTTGGCACCGTATTTACGGTAACGGCGCCAGACGGGGAGTCGGCAGAGTTTCAGACGAAGATAATAGGCGCCCACAATGTGGTAAATATTGTGGGGGCGGTTGCCGTGGCGCATACCCTCGGTATTTCTCTGGAAGAACTGAAACTGCCGGTGCGTCGTTTACAGCCGGTGGAACATCGGTTACAGCTGCTTGAGCGCGGCAGTGTGACGCTGATTGACGATGCGTATAATTCCAATCCGGCGGGCTCCAAGGCGGCGGTGGATACGCTGGCATTGTTTGACGGACTGCGGATTCTTATAACACCGGGCATGGTAGAGCTTGGCGAAAAGGAAGAAGAGTATAATTACGAGTTTGGAAAAGCGGCGGCCGTTTCGTGCGATTATATCGCGCTTGTCGGAAAACGCCGTACGGAACCGATTGCAAGGGGAGTTTTGGACGCGGGATTTCCCGAACAGCGGCTGTTTGTTGCCGACAAACTGGAAGAAGCGCTGAACTATGCTTATGCGCTTAATACAGAAAAACATAAATTTATTTTATTGGAAAATGATTTGCCGGATAATTATTAAAGGAAGGTGCGGTTTATGAAAATCAGAGTTGCGGTGATGTTTGGCGGGAAAAGCGTAGAGCATGAAGTTTCGATTATTTCGGGTATTCAGGCGATTGCCAACATGGATACGGAAAAATACGAAATTATTCCCGTATACATTTCCAAAGAAAACGAAATGTATGTAGGAAAAGACGTAGGTAATATAGAGGCTTATAAGACAATGTCACAGCTGATAAAGGAAAGTACCCGCGTGATTCTTGTAAATGAAGGCGGCAGATGCTTTTTGACGGAGTATCCGGCAAAGCGGTTCGGAAAAGGAAAGAAGCAGGAAATTGACGTGGCATTTCCGGTTGTGCATGGAACGAATGTAGAGGACGGAACTTTACAGGGATATTTAAAGACGGTTGGCGTCCCGTTTGTCGGCTGTGATGTTACGGCATCGGCTGTCGGTATGGATAAGTATATTTCCAAAATGATTTTAAAGGATAACGGCGTTCCGGTATTGGACTGCCTGTATTTTTCCACGGAGGACTACAAGCAGGGAGAGGCAATGCTTGTCGAAATTGAGGAAAAGATGGGATATCCTGTCATTGTCAAGCCGGCTAATTTAGGTTCCAGTGTCGGAATCAGTGTCGCGAAAAACAAAAATGAGTTGATTTCCGCGGTTGATACGGCGTTCCGGTATGCAAATAATGTGATTGTGGAACACGCGATTACGAAACTGCGCGAGATTAACTGTTCCGTAGTCGGCAACAGTATAGAGGCGGAGGCTTCCGAATGTGAAGAACCGCTGCATACCAAGGATATTTTAAGTTATGAGGATAAGTATTTGAGCGGCGGCAAAGGCGGCTCTAAGGGAATGGCAAGCGTGCAGAGAAAAATTCCGGCGGAGCTTACCCCGGAGCAGCGGGAACGCGTGCGTTCTCTTGCCGTAAAAGCATTCCGGTGTCTCGGTTGTAACGGTGTTTCGCGGATTGATTTTATGATTGATGAGGAAAACGGAGAACTGTATCTGAACGAAATCAACACGATACCGGGTTCCCTGGCATTTTACTTATGGGAGCCGTTGGGCGTCAGCTATAAGGAACTGCTGGACCGCCTGATTAAGCTCGCTTTAAAACGTAAGCGTGACGAAGAAAATTTAGTATTTACTTTTTCCACAAACCTTTTGGACAGCGCTTCCTTAAAAGGGGCAAAAGGTGTGAAGCGGTAAAGCGGCAGGAAAGTTTATGACATAGGGAAGCGGTTTGACGCATAAGGTAGGATAAAGCCTTTTTTCGGAGCCGTTATGCTGAATTTTTTATGGGGCGGAATGATTCTGATTGCGGTTGTTTACGGAACCCTGACCGGAAACGTAAAGGAAGTGGGAAACGCCGCGCTGGATTCTTCCAAGGAAGCGGTAGAACTGTGTATTACAATGCTTGGCGTTATGGCACTTTGGACAGGACTGATGCGGATTGCACAGGCGAGCGGCCTGACAAAACGGTTCATACGTCTTGCCCGTCCGGTACTGCGTTTTTTATTTCCGGAAGTACCGGAGGGTTCCAAAGCAAACGAATATATCGCGTCCAATATGCTTGCAAACATCTTGGGGCTTGGCTGGGCGGCAACGCCGTTCGGATTAAAGGCAATGGAGGAGTTACAGAAACTTAACGTTGCACAGGGGGGCAGAAAAGAAGTCGCTTCCCGTGCCATGTGTACGTTTTTGATTATCAATATTTCTTCGCTTCAGCTGATTCCGGTCAATATTATTACTTACCGGAGCCAGTACGGCTCGGTTAATCCGGCAAGAATCGTCGCTCCGGCAATTCTTGCGACGCTTGTCAGTACACTGGCGGCGATTGTGTTTGTGAAAATTACGGACAGGAAAAAAGAAAAATAGAAGTATGAAGTATGCCTGCATACGATAGGAGTGAAACGCATAAAGTGTAATAACTTCTACGGGCAGGCATTTTTTATGAATTTTCTTATTTATCTTTCGGATTTTTGTATTCCCCTTCTTTTGTTTTATATGGTAAGCTATGGGCTGCTTGCGAAAACGGATATTTACGGGGAGTTTGTCGAAGGGGCAAAAGACGGGTTCCGGGTGACGTTCGGGATTCTGCCGACCTTAATCGGACTGATGACCGGTGTCGGAATGTTAAGAGCATCGGGGTTTCTTGACCTGCTTGCCCGCCTTCTCGCGCCGGTCGCAAAGTTCCTTTTCTTCCCGGCGGAGCTGGTTCCGCTGGTAGTTGTAAAACTGTTTTCTTCTTCGGCGGCAACCGGACTTGTACTGGATATTTTCAAAGAGTATGGGCCGGATTCTTATCTCGGTACGGTGACGTCCCTGATTTGTTCGTCTACCGAAACCGTTTTTTATACCATGTCGGTTTACTTTATGGCGGCGGGCGTAAAAAAAACCCGCTACACACTTACCGGCGCGCTTGTAGCGACGGCGGCAGGTGTAGCGGTGAGTACGCTGCTTGCCGGACTGATGTAAAACAATTACCAGTTCCGTTTAAAGAAGATATGGCCATCAATTCGATACCATGAAGTAAAAAGCAGCCATTCGTCATGGGCGTTTACATAGCTGTCCGCGTGGAAAAATATATAGTCGCCGATGTTGTTTTTTCCGGAAAGGGCCTCTTTGCAGGCGGCATAACAGTCGCTCAGGTCACGGCCCCGGTAGTTGTCGATATAATTGTAACCGGAAAACTGCCCCGGTGCGGTAACGACATCATACACCGTATTGCCGTATCTGCCTTCTAAAAGGCGGTTGAGAATTACGTTGGCAACGGCGAGTTTGCCTTCATACGGTTCCCAGTAGGCTTCTGCGGCAACTACGAGAGCAAACACTTCTAAGTCTTCGTCCGTAATGGAAATCGGGTTGCGGTAAGTGACCGGAATACTTTTTACAGAGGTCCTTTCAATTTTTGCCGCACGCTCCGCCGCAGCGATTTCGGAAAGAGTCATTGCCTCTTTCTGGTTACAGATCAGGTCTACATATTGCGCATACAGGTAAGCAACCGTATCCGTCGTGTACTGTATTGCAATCCACTCCTTGTTGGAGAGGGAAATCAGGGCGGGATAGGTTTTTTCGTATGAGGTAGAGCCGAGTATTTCATAATCCGTGCCCGGACCCGAACGGATATTTAATGAGCCGGCGTTTACTTTTGCATTGTAGGCGGTAATTTTATCCGCGTAAGCGGCAGCCTGTTTTCCGAGATATAAATAATCGGAGAAAATATAGCCGGTAATCGTTCCGGAAGAAATATGAACCCAATCCCCCTGTATATCGAGGACTTCCGCAATACCGTCCGCAAACAGTCTTCCGAGAAGCGTCGTATCCGTGGAAGCACCTTCGCGGATATTTACATAGTCCGTAACATTTGCGATTGCCTTTGTAAAGACAAACGGTTCCGGTGTCGGAGTAGGGGAAGGACTAGGGGTCGGTGTCGGAGCAGGACTTGGTGTCGGTGTCGGACTTGGAGTGGGACTGGGGGCAGATGTCGGTGCTATGCCCGGCGTCGGCTCCGGACTTAAAAACGGCGCCGAATTTGATGGCGGCGCTGCACTTATAGTCGCCGTAAGGCTGTGTTCACCGGATGTCGTATCGGTCGGCGCCGCGGAAACGGTATTACCTGCCGACGGGCTGACGGTAGTAGGTTTACCCGGAGAAAAGTGATTATCTGTTTGTGTATCCGCATTTGCCAGAAAGCTTCCGGAAAGCGTCACTAAAAAAAAGCAGACACAGCCGGAAACAGCAGAGGCAATGCGGTATTTCAGATGTTTCATAAAAACCTCCTGCGATAAGCTTGCATACGAACTTGTATACCAGAAATCCTTTGAACTACATAGTTATTATATATAGTATAGCATAGAACAATAAGGTTGAAAAGGAAATTTTTTTATATTACAGGAAATTGCAGGAGATTCCGTTGGTAAAAGTCTTTGTTCAGAGACTTTTTTAACAAAATGAAGAGGAAAAGAGTTGTAATATAATTTCGGAAAACGACGGTCAATTTGACGAAAATAAAGTGAAGTAGCTAGACTTTTTTGTTAAAATATGTTATACTACAACTAGTCCTCTTGCAGAGGTCAGGATTTAAAAATATTCATGGGGAGTTTTGTGAGATATGTTTTCGGAAAGGAGAACGCCAATGGATACGATAGACGAGGTTGTAAAAAATACAGAGGGCAAGCTAAACCCGGCCGGCGCGGAGCCGGAACAGGAGATAGAGATACCCGAGGACTACTTTAAAGAAGTGGAGGACGAGGTGTTTTCTGGAGCCGCTGCCGGAGAAGAGGCTGATTTTGATATGTTTGACATAGATTTCAGTGATGTGGAAAAAGCAGAGAAAAGGGAATCTGACAGGGCGGCAAGGAAAGCGGAGCAGGCAAATAAAAACCGGTATACGCTGATTTTTCGGATTTTTTGCATTGTACTGCTGCCGATTGTAGCAATCAATCTTTTCTACATTTTAGTTTCGGTATCGACTACCAAAAAACTGACCCATGACTTGCTGCATAATGAAATGAAAGCCTTGACAATTTCAGCAACGGAGACATTTTCCGTTTATGCTCCGGGTGACTATTCCTATGCGGACGGCGTTTTCTATAAGGGCGATACCGATATGTCGCCGCTGTATGAGTATTTGGATGACATGAGCGAAAAAGCGGGTGTTGACGTTATGATTTTCTTTGACGACACCTGTGTGATGGCAACGCATAAAGACGAGAACGGTACGAGGGTTTTCGGTGAAAAAATGACCTCGAAAGTTTATAAAGAGGTAATGGCGGGAAATTATTACTATAATTCCGATCTTGCCGCGCAGGGCAGTTCCTATGCCGTATATTATTACCCGATGATGCAGGAGAGTACGGGTGAGGTTGCCGGCGCAATTTTCTGCGGAGTAAACCGTACGGGAAGCGACAAAAGCAGGAACGCGGTACTTGCCAAATTGATTTGGGGAGGCATTATTATTGCGGCTGCCATATCGGTGTTGGCTGTGTTTTTGATTCGAAAGATTGCAAAAGTGATTAAGCAGAACGTAGGCGGCTTAAAGGGACTGGCAGCAGGCCGGCTGGCAGTACATATTCCGGAAAGCGCGGTAAAGCGTCAGGACGAAATCGGCGATATTGCCCGTTCGGTAAAGAAGCTGGTGGAAGAATTAAAAGGAATTGTCGGCAGCATCAACAGGTCTACAAAATCGGTTTCTGATTTTTCCGATCAGATCTATGCGTCAATGAATAAAATCGGCGCAACCGTAGATAATGTAAATATTGCCGTAGAAGAAATCGCAAAAGGCGCAACCTCTCAGGCAGAAGAGACGATGGAGGCAAATAATCAGGTTACCGAAATTGGTGAGGTAATTCAGATAACGGTCAGTGAGGTGGACCGCCTTGGCGTCAGCGCGAAAAGAATGGATGAGTACAGTATTGAGGCAGACAAGACGTTACAGGAGTTATTGATTATCAGTAAAGAAGCGGACGATGCGATTAATGAGATTAAGAGACAGACAAATGAAACGAACGAATCCGCGCAGAATATTCAGAAAGCCACTGATATGATTGCCGGTATTGCAAGCCAGACGAATCTTCTTTCCCTGAATGCTTCCATTGAGGCAGCAAGGGCAGGAGAAGCAGGACAGGGATTTGCCGTAGTTGCGGATGAAATCAGACAGCTGGCGGAGCAGTCCCGTGCTTCCGCGGAGGAGATTCGTGAAATTGTTGAAAAGCTTATTACGAACTCCAATACAAGTGTAAAGACAATGAACGGAGTATCGGAGAGTATCAATACACAGAACGACAAGTTGGACGAAACCCTGAAAGTATTCTCCGAGTTGAGTTCTGAGGTTACTTCGGTTATGAGGGCAATTAAGGAAATTTCAAAACAGACGAAAGAACTGGGAGGTCTGCGAGAGGGTGTTGTAAACATCGTAGAAGGACTGGCGGCGATTGCGGAAGAAAATGCCGCGAGTGCGCAGCAGACATCCGCTTCGATGTATGAGGTAAGCGCGGTTCTTGAAGACTGCAGAAAGCAGACGGAAGAACTTACGCATCTGAAAGAGGAACTGACCAGTAATATCGCTATATTTACGCTGGAATGATAAATCCGGAAAAGATTATCGGGGAAACGCATAAATGCGTTTCCCCGGTTTTGCGTGCAGGCAAAGAGAGCAGAAATTTTGCCGAAAAAGCGGAGCTTTGAGAGGCAAAATGA
>JAFLSZ010000027.1:0-12282 GCA_022510665.1 Lachnospiraceae bacterium | reverse complement strand
GAAAGGCAAAGAGAGCAGAAATTTTGCCGAAAAAGCGGAGCTTTGAGAGGCAAAAAAAATAAAGAAAGCAGGAAATCAGTATGGAACTTTTAAAATATCTGAATGAAGCAGTTACCCCGTACCATTCGGTAGAACTTGCAGCCGCTTTTTTGCAGGAAGCGGGTTTTGCGGAACAGAAATTAGAGGAACCGTTGCTGCCGGAGCGCGGAGGAGCTTATTTTGTCCGTATATACGGGACAGGAATTGCCGCATATACGGTAGGCAGGGAGTTTGCAGCGGGGGATGCGCTGCATATAGCGGCGGCTCATACCGACTATCCGTGTCTGCGCGTGAAGCCGAGGGCGGAATTGACGGCAGGGGAGTACAAGCGGTTGAATGTGGAGGTTTACGGCGGCGCGATTTTGAATACGTGGTTTGACCGTCCGCTGTCTCTTGCGGGGAGGGTTGCTCTGCGAGGGGAAAATGCGTATACGCCCCGTTTGCGGACGGTTGATTTTAAACGGCCGCTTCTGACTGTGCCGAATCTGGCAATTCATATGAACCGTGAAGTAAATAAAGGCGTAGAGTATAAACCGCAGCGTGATTTGCTGCCGTTACTCGGAATTATGGGAGAGGAGGATGCCAAAGAATCTTATTTTGTTGACTTACTTGCAAATGAGATGAAGGTACAGAGTAAGGATATTTTAGATTTTGACCTTTCTGTATATTGTGCGGAGCCTGCGTGCCTGCTTGGTGCAGATGAGGAGTTTATTTCAGCGCCGCGTTTGGATAATCAGCTTTCCTGTTATGCCTTGCTGAATGCGCTTTGTGATGCCCGGCATCAAAAGGGGATTTCCATGGTACTGCTTTATGACCATGAGGAAATCGGCAGCCGTTCCAAACAGGGAGCGGACAGTGCGCTTACCGCGGGGCTTTTAGAGCGAATCTATGAAGCTTTGGGGGCAGAGAGACAGGATTTGAGGCAGGCAATGGCAAAGGGGATTCTGTTGTCGGTTGACGCCGCACATGCGCTGCATCCCGGCAGACAGGAGTCTTATGACCCGGTCAATCGTGCGGTAATAAACAAAGGCGTGGTGCTGAAAATAAATACCAGCCAGCGTTATGCGTTTGATACCGAAACCGTGGCAATTATACAGATGCTTTGTGAGGAGGCGGGCGTGCCTTATCAGAAATTTGCAAATCACGGAGACGTGGCGGGAGGCAGCACTTTGGGGCCGATTATTTCCTCATGGCTTCCGATGCGCGCGATTGACATCGGTGTACCGATGCTCGCGATGCATTCCGCGAGGGAGCTTGCAGGCGGAAAAGATATCGGGTATTTAAAACAGCTGCTTACGGCATTTTTTTGCTGACTCAAAGGGTACTGTAAAAGTTTCCGATTGCGCCCGGAAATCTATCTGTCACGGGCAATGACTCTCAGCCATCATTTCAAACAATTCATAGTGACAGTTATCATCATCTCCATCTCTCCAGGACGAGATTCTGCTATCATAATTGTCAAAGCAACCAGAGTGTAATCATTAATCAACTTCTTTCCATCTATAAATAGCACCCCGTTTTTGTCCAGAAAATACAAAAATATAGCTGCTACAATCCGTTTGTTCCCATCAACAAAGCTTTGGTTCTTAGTCACAAAATATAACAAACGAGCTGCCTTTTCCTCTAATGTCGGATACAAATCCTGTCCGTCAAAAGATTGATAAATCGTTCTGATACTTCCTTTGAAAGAATCATCTTTTTCACGCCCAAAAAGATCTGCTTCTTCCTTTAGCGCATTATTGATATGCTTACCTATCGTTTTAACATCTCTGTCAAATAGTTCTGCCATCTGATTTCGGGTTAACCATACAGTATCGCCTTGTAATTTTACAGGAAATGTAATTTTATGATCTTCAGATTCAAACAATACAATCTAAGCAATCCCACAAAATGTTAATGCTTTACCTTAGAATGCACTCCAAACAAGGTTATAAAGTTTATCTGATAAAAAGGAGGGGGCGTTGCAAAAGTAGATTCATTATGCCACTGTATAAGTGACAGTTATTTGGTTTTTATGTAAAAAACCGGAAATTATATGTCTTCTTTAATAGCGTTGTTTCTGACTATGTCATCTAACCATCTTGCTCCAACCGATAATTTAAAGACATGAAGATTACCTGAGCCGTTAAAAGAATTATTATCAAAACTAAGAAAAGGCAGATCGTCTTGATATTGATTATCACCATGAAGATTATACATAGTATTCATAGTGCGACCATACCATATATACCCGTTTATTTCATCCGTTTCTTCTTTTACCAGCTGCTCTTCAACAAAAATAGCGGCAATTTCGTCGATATTCTCTTGATCGAGTGTCATCCCCTCCCAAGTAAAAGCGCTTGATTGTTCTAATTCTCTGATTTTTGATTCGTCTGCCTCAATCAATAAGATTTTCATTGATATATCTCCTCTCGTATAAATTCCGACCTGTCGCTCTCTGTAACATTAAAATTATACCATATAGCCCCTCCAATCACAACAAAATATCGTTGCGTCTTGCTGTAAAACACTTATTTGAAACTCATGGTTTTTACATCAGTCTGACGGAGCTTTACGAAAGGGTACTGTAAAAGTCTCCGATTGCCCCAAGAAATGTTCCGATGGAATGATAATTTCCCGAATAAATCACCGGATCAAATAAGGTTAAGTCAATTCCCTTTTCTTCTGTGTCGATTTGCTCATCAATCTGAACATTGCGTACCCGGCAGAAAAAGGTGTCCGAATCCCCCGTCGTAACTGTTTTTACTACCTCGCATTCGCAGACCCAGCGGCTTGCGTCAAGAGTAGGAGCATACACGCAGGTCCCTTTGTCATAGGAATAGGGGATGGCATCTTTGATGCCGTTGGCGCCGGAGGTCTGTCCAAAATAATCCACCAATGCCAGCATATCCGTACTGGCCAGATTGATGCTGAATTGTTTTTCTCTATGGACATTTTGTTTCGTTTTTTTTGTGCCGTACATGCTGATAATAATCAGATAGTTGTAATCGTTCTCACAGGTTTTGCTCACCCAGGTAATCGGCGCGAAATCAGGCGAACCGTCTTCGTTATAGGTGCCGATAATAAAAGCGGGCTGTACAATCATTTCGTGACTGGTGCCAATAGATTTTCGTTTCATGGTTGTTCCTTCCTTTCTTTCGGTATTCAGTCAATGTGGGTATCGTTGATAAACAATTTGAAAATAACAAAAAAGATTTCATTCTGCCCCACATACTCCTGCGTTATCATCGGATACAGCGCCAGCATTTCCTCCCGGATTTTCCCGGAGCATTCCAATTCCATTCTGCCGCTGATACGAATCCATTTCCGCGTGTTCAGATTATAGCTTGCCAGTTCCACGGAAGGGTTTCCGGTCAGTTCCGAATAAACATTTTTCCGCTTATCGGTAGCAATAAACAGTGCTTTCCCGTCAGAGTAAATCATTCCCATAGGTCTTAGCTTTGGTATGTCATCATGCGATGTTGCAAGGAAAAAATATCCACATTCGCGGATAAATTGAAAGCAATCGTCCGCAGATACTTCCGCAGTGCTTTCGCCGGATTCCTGCCGGTCTGTATTGAGCAGAAAATCAATACTGCAGTCCAAAAGCCGGCTTAATTTAATCAGTTTTTCCGTTTCGGGAAAAGCGGCATCCATTTCCCACCTCGAAACAGACTGGCGGGAAACTTTTAGGATTTCCGACAACTGTTCCTGCGTAATGCCTTTTCTTTTACGCAGAGCTGCAAGTTTTTCTCCTGTTGTCACATTACCACCTCCTGTATCATTGTAATACCATTCAAAGAAAATAGGAAGTCCCTTTTGATTACCTCGTGTAAACTTTGGAGTGCGGATTGTTTCAGAGACTCTGCGTGCTATTTTTTTCCTTTTTTGCATAAATCTCCCGTACCATGTCTTCGATATCGGGCGGTTTAATAGAAAAATCATTGATTTCATAATAATCGGCAATCGTCCCGACCAGTTGGGCAGTCGTCATTTCTGACAGGAGATAGCGTACCACCAAACGATGCTCTTTATCTTCCATTACGTGAATATGCTCCGGTAAAATATTCCTATCGGATTTTTTAACGGTATAGGTAAATTCGGCGAGCGCTTCCTTTGCATATTCCTGCCGGAATCGTTCAATAGAGTCATCAAATAAAACGCGTCCCTGTTCCAGAATAATGATTCTTTTGCACACGCTCTCCAAATCCTTCATATCATGGGACGTCAGAATAGTGGTAGTACCTTCCTGCCGGTTCCGTTCTTTAATAAACTCTCGAATCTGTTGTTTCGCCATGACATCCAGACCGATGGTCGGCTCATCCAGATACAGAATCGGCGGCTCGTGCAATAAGGCCAGAGCGACTTCCGCTTTCATTCTCTGCCCCAGACTAAGCTGTCTTACCGGTGTATGATAGAAGTCCTGCATCTGCAGCATTTCTACAAACATGGCAGCATTTTTTCGGAACACCCCGGAATCGATCCGGTAAATTTCCTTATTCAGTTCAAAGCTGTCTGCCATAGGCAGGTCCCAGTTCAGTCTTGACCTTTGTCCGAAAACAACACCGATATTGCGTGCGTTGGTTTCTCTTTTTAAATACGGACAGACGCCGGAAACAGTAATATTGCCGGATGTCGGAAACAAAATTCCTGATATCATTTTAATCGTGGAAGATTTTCCCGCTCCGTTTTCTCCGATGAAGCCGACCAGTTCTCCCGTATCGATGTCAAAGGAAATATCTTTTACGGCGTGGACCAGTCTGGTATCCGGGCAAAAAATATTTTTTAATAGATTCCCGGCACCGGGACGCTGCACAATTATTTTATAATCCTTTGAAACATGTTCTACCTGAATCAATGCCATAAGTACCCTCCTTGCACTCGTTACGAGCCGCTGCTTTTATAATATTTTGAGCTTTTGATAAAAAATAAGCATGCCAGTGTGAAAAATAGGACGGAAACAATGGGAGCCAGAACCGCCATGGTTTCGTGGAATACAAAGTCGTCCTTGCCTAACAGTTCCTGTAACGGGTAAAAGTTAATAAATCCGTACGGAACCAGTACCGTTACAATAATCTGAATGATTTTGGGAAATATCGAAATAGGATAGTAGGATATTTCCCGGAAAAAGTACATAATGTTGAAGAAAGAATTGATTTTTGTAACAAGGAACGCCGCGCCACTGACAATCAGAAAAAAACCTGCATAAATCAAGCTTCCGAAAAATAAAATCCCGGTGATTCTAATGAAAACCGGCAGTACAATCCGAATTTGCAGAGCACGGAAGCAAATGGACATTACAACGGCGGAAAGCGTTATATGTGCGATATAATTGCAGATAAAACCACTGCTGATTAAATACGGAAGAACCTTTACCGGTTTGACAAGCACATCGTCAAAGGTTCCCCGCCAAATCTGAGCCGGCAGCCGGTTCATAATCTGAAAGAAAAAGGTGCCCGCAATTCCGTACGAAAACAGGCTGAAAGAATACAGTAGCATGACCTCGTAGGCGTTCCATCCGTTCATATGTTCAAAAGCAGATATCATAATCCACATCAGAAGAAAGGTTACGGAATAATCCAGTGCCTGAGAAATACAGTTAATCAGGAAGGACCAACGATAGGTCAGCATGCTTTTTATTGTCTTTTTCATAAAAATGAAAGTCAGCCTCGCATAACGGTAAACAGTTCGCAATGTAGTCATCCTCCTTGTATCATTATTTTATGTCTGCCTTTGTTCCATACCAGAGTGACCGCAAAGAATAGGGCAAAGCTCCAGAACAGCTGTATGCCGAGAGCGGCCGCGATTTCTTCCGGATTTTTTTTATTTAACAGGATGGAAACCGGCTCAAAGACAATATAGCGGAATGGCAGCAGTTCCGACAATATCCCCAACCCCTTTGGGAAAAACCAAAGAGGAACCAGTGTCCCGGAAAAAAGATTGAAAAGAACGCTGTTGACATTACTGAGGAAAAAAGAATTTCGGAACCAAATGACACTTAAACCAAACAAAAAGCTGTATAAAAAGTTTATCACAATTCCCATAGTGGCAGAAAATAAATATAGAAGGAAAGGAAAGAACCTGATTTCCGCATGAAAGCCGAAAAAAAGCATGGCGGCAAATACGGAGGGTATCGTCGTGTAAATAGTTCCCCAAATATTTTTTGTTATTGAACGAATCAGCATATACTTTTTCAGACCTATCGGTAGCAGCAGGTCTGACGCTATGGAACCGTTTAATACACTGTCGTTTAAATCGTGCATAACGGAAGTTTTTGTAATACCTTCTGTAAAACCCGCAAAAATACTGTAAACAATCATATCATTCAGTACAATTCCGTTTACGGCTTTACCGCTTGAGCCGTAAATTCCTTTCCACAGATACACCTTCAGGACAATGGATAGAAAAGCAAATAAAATCCCCGTAATGTAGTCAAAACGAAATATGGATTTTTCTTTTAGGGAAATAGCCAGAATTTTTTTACAAAGCTTCATCATACCGCCTCCTTCAAAATCATTATAGTACCTGAAGCAGAAAACGGAAGTCCTTTGCGGTTGCCGGGTGTAAACTTTAAAGTGCGCGGAGTGTGCTCCTGTCGTCTGAAAATAATGTCTTTTAAGAAAAAGTTCATGTTTTCCGTATGAAATAATTATGGTATACTATTAGTGAAACAAACTGAAATTTGCGGGAGGTTAATATGGTTGATTTTATTGTGGATGTGCTTGTAACGATACTTTCGGAGACTATCATTTGGCGGAAGGAGATTATCAATAAATTTACATCTAAGAAAAAGAAATAGGCAACTTCCGGTTTATAAAACTGGGTAAATAGGCATTTAGTAGGAGAAATTTAAAATGGAAACTTATAAAGATAAATTCGGGCAGGGAACTGCCTCTGCCGCAACGATGATTTATGACAGATTCAGAAAAAAAGAATCCTTAAACGGCGAATGGCATTATGCGGTCGATCAGTACGATACGTGTTTTTACCAGAAGTGGTACGAGGAAAATTATTACGACGAAAGCGGAAATCTTTTGCCTGTCGATTATTCTTTCGACGAGTGGGACACAATGCGGCTGCCCTGCTGTTGGAATACCGTTGACAGAGCTTATCTGCTTTATGAGGGGAGTATGATTTTTACCCGCAGATTCTTTTTTGAAAAGCAAAACGAGGATGAGCGCGTATTCCTGAAAATCGGTGCGGTAAATTATCTTTGCCGTGTTTATCTCAACAAAAAATACGTCGGTATGCATCGGGGCGGCTCCACTCCGTGCTATTTTGACATCACTGATTTTCTGGAACACAGCAACCGCATTTTAATTCAGGCAGACAGCACAAGACGGGACGGACAGGTTCCGCCTGCTGTTACCGACTGGTTCAATTACGGGGGAATTTACCGCGATATAGAAATTATCCGCGTGCCCCGGGTACATATCAAAAATTTCAGAATTGCTCTGGAACCGGATAGCGGGTTTAAGAAAATACGCGCGGAAGTCCTGCTTTCCGAAGAGGTAAATTCCACTGCGGTGCTGACGATTGACGAACTTGGGGTAAGATGTGAAATCGCAGTAGAGAACGGAAAAGGAGAACTTCTTTTTGAAGCCGCACCCAAACTGTGGTCGCCGGAAAATCCAAAGCTCTATAAGGTAACCCTGACCTGTGGAAAGGATACCGTCAGTGACAAGGTGGGATTCCGTGAAATCCGCATAAATGGCATGGAGATTCTTCTTAACGGCAAGACGCTTTTTCTTAGAGGAATAAGCTGTCACGAAGACAGCGTCCGGGGCGGAAAAGCCTTGTCGGACGAGGAACGCAGGGAAATTATCCGGACGGCGAAGGAGCTTGGCTGTAATTTTATGCGGGCTGCCCATTATCCTCACAGCGAAAAACTGTCGGAACTTGCCGACGAGATGGGGCTTCTGCTCTGGGAAGAAATTCCCGTTTACTGGGGCGTTCATTTTGATTCCGAGGACACTTATAATGATGCGGAAAATCAGCTTTGCGAGCTTATCACGCGGGATTTTAACCGTGCAAGCGTTCTTATCTGGTCGGTAGGAAATGAAAATCAGGACACCGATGACAGACTTAGGTTTATGGGAAACCTTGCGGAGTTTGCGCACAAATATGACCCTACAAGAGCGGTTTCGGCGGCCTGCCTTGTAAACTTTGCAAAGAATGCTATTGAGGACAGGCTGGAGAAGCATCTTGACATCATTGGCCTTAACGAATACTGCGGCTGGTATGTGGCGGACTTTAAAACGCTGCCTGCTCTTTTTGAAAACAGTAATCCTAAAAAGCCTGTGATTATTACGGAGTTCGGTGCGGACGCTTATGCGGGAAACAGGGGAACGATTACCGATAAGGGCACAGAGGACTGTCAGGCATTTGTGTATGAAAAGCAAATAGAAACGATTCGTAAAATCGGCTATATTAAGGGTATGACTCCTTGGATTTTAAGAGATTTCCGCTGTCCGAGAAGAACTGCCGTCACACAGAAATATTACAACACCAAAGGACTTGTTTCTGCAGAGGGAAAACGTAAAATGGCGTTTTACGTTCTTCAGGAGTTCTATGATTCCATCCGGTAAATGCTGCCGGGCGGGGATTTATATGAGAAAGAGGAGCGTTTTTTGAGTTTGTGAAATCCAGAGCGGATACGGAATGAAATGACGGAGGCAGTATGAATCTGATTACAATAGAAAATGTTTCAAAAAGCTATACAGAGCGGATGCTGCTTGACGAAGTTTCCCTTGGGATTAACGAGGGAGACCGGATTGGCATCATCGGAATTAACGGAACCGGAAAGTCTACATTGTTAAAGCTGCTGGCAGGGCTTGAAGAGCCGGACGCCGGTACGATAGTAAAGGGAAAAGAACTGCGTCTGGCGTATCTGCCGCAGACTCCGGTGTTTTCGGAGGAAAAGACGGTATTGGAAAATGTAACCGAAGGTCTGGAGCATCCGGAGGAATACCGCGATATTGTCGGGGAAGCGGCGGCAATGTTAAGGAAACTCGGAATATCGGATATGGGAGGGAATCCTTCGTTTCTTTCCGGCGGACAGCGGAAACGGGCGGCACTGGTGCGGACGCTACTGATGCCGGCGGATGTGCTGATTCTGGACGAGCCGACGAATCATCTGGATTCCGCCATGACCGAATGGCTGGAGGAGTATTTAAAGAAAAACGGAAGAGCGCTGGTGATGGTTACGCATGACCGGTATTTTCTGGATGCCGTGGTAAACCGTATCGTGGAACTGGACCGGGGAAAGTTATATTCCTATAAAGAGAATTACACCGGCTTTCTTGTTGCAAAGGCAGAACGGGAGGCAATGCAGCTTGCGACAGAGCGTAAGGCAAAAAGCCTGTACCGTGAGGAACTGGCGTGGATGATGCGCGGCGCAAGAGCGCGCTCTACAAAACAGAAAGCGCACATTGAGCGTTTTGAGGCCTTAAAAAGCCGGGAACGCATCGCAGAGCAAAAAGAGGTGGAAATCGGTGCGCTTTCTTCCCGTCTCGGCAAAAAGACAATCGAAGCCGCAGGCATCGGCAAGTCGTTTGGCGGCAAAGTGGTGATTCGGGATTTCAGCCATATTTTTCTTTCCACGGACCGTATCGGGATTATCGGAGAAAACGGCTGCGGAAAAAGTACGCTTTTGAAGTTGATTACCGGAAAAATCGTGCCGGATACGGGAACGGTAGAGTTTGGAACAACGGTAAAGGCGGGTTTTTTTATGCAGGAAAATGAGCCGCTGAATCCGGAACTCCGGGTGATTGATTCGGTGCGCAATATAGCGGAGTATATTGAAACCTCGGACGGAACATTGAGTGCGTCGCAGATGTGCGAGAAGTTTTTGTTTACGGACTCTTTGCAGTATACGGTAATCGGAAAGCTTTCAGGCGGCGAAAAGCGGCGTCTGGCATTGCTTCATGTGCTGATGGAAGCGCCAAATGTGCTGATTTTAGATGAGCCGACAAACGATTTGGATATCCGCACGCTGACAATTTTAGAGGAGTATTTAAGGCGGTATACGGGAATTGTCATTGCGGTTTCTCATGACCGGTACTTTCTTGATAAGGTAGCAAACCGGATTTTTGCATTTGAAGGGGACGGAATCATCCGCCGTTATGAGGGGAACTATTCCGCGTACCGCGAAACGTGTGAGGGGAACGGACGGGTTGTGACAGCAGCATTTTCCGGCAAAGAAACACGGCCTTTTGGAACGGCGGAAGCGGAGAAAAAACCGGGCGCGGCAGGAGATGACTGCAAAGAGAAGGCAGACAGCAAAAGTACATGGAAAAAGAGGGAACAGAAGTTAAAGTTTTCTTATAAAGAGCAAAGGGAATACGAGACCATTGATGCGAATATTGCGGCGCTGGAGGAAAAGATAACGGTGCTGGAAACCGAAATGGCAGAGGCAGCGGCAGATTACGGAAAATTGCAGGAACTTTTCGCAGAAAAGGAAAAGACCGAGGCAGAACTGGAAGAAAAAATGGAACGCTGGGTGTATTTGAACGAGCTGGCGGAGGAGATGGAACAACAGGAAGATTAGTTTCGGACAGGAAGCGGTTCTAGGTACAAAAAATTCCTCATATAGTATAATATCAGCATTGGACAGCACATAGGAGCTTGTATTTCCGCATTTTTTGAGCAAATGCAAAAACTCAAGCGATAGGAGGGATTTTTTGTATCGGAGAAAAATCGCGTATTTATTTGCCTACCGAAACGGTATCCGGGAACAAAGCGTCGGAATTCTGCGGCAGTACGGGGAAGAAGAAGAGCCGGAGGTTACGTTGGAGTTACTGCGCCGGCCGGAACGGGAAGAACGGTGGAGCATTTATTATTTTAACCGCAGGGACAGGCTGTTAGAAGCGGATTTTTTGTGGGAGATAAGCGACGGACAGAAAATGAGCGGAGTATCCGTAGAGCAATATCGTCTGTGTGCCGAGGCGGGTATGGGAAAAGGTGTGGTATTGCTGCCGGAGAGCGTCGGCACTGCGCGGAAAGCAAGTATCGAATGGCCGAATACGGATTTCTATCTTTGCGGACGCTATGACGGAAAAGAGGTAACCGAAGCGCAGGTACGCGCGGCATTTACGAATACGGGCGCGGGAATTTCCGAGGAGAAGTGCGCCAGTCCGGCAAAAAAACTATTTGAGGAAATTACCAAAGCAGCGGGCGGCGAAGAGACTGTGAAAGAGGAAGAAAACCGAGACTCTGAGCAGGCGGAAAAAAAGGAAAAGGTAGTATTAAAAAGAAAAGCGGTACATAACCGGGTTGCCTGTCTGGACGAGATGCTTTTAACAAAACCTGCTTATAACCCTTGCCGGGAAGCGTCGTTGTTGTATTCGGTGAGGATTTCGCCGGAGGAGCTTTCTTTTCTGCCGAAAGAAGGAAGAAGGCTTGCGGAAAACAGTTTTTTACTGCACGGATATTATTATTATCGGCATCTGCTTTTGGGGAAACGCAGACAAAAGGAACAGGAAGACTATGTTGTGTTAGTTCCCGGAATGTATTTGAAAAGAGATATCTGTCTTGCCGGATTATTCGGCTTTTTTGAATTTTTACCGGTACAGTACGCCGTATCGGAAGCCGCTGCGGGAAGACAGGGTATATTTGGCTACTGGTGCGCAAAAATATAAGAATAACGTAGATGGTCGCTCCATACGCCGTTGATTTCGTGGGAACTGCGGGCAACGCCTTCATAAACAAAACCGAGGCGTTCAATCAGGCGTAAAGAAGGAAGATTGTCCGGCATAATGTCGGCTTCCACGCGGTGAATAGAGAGGTCCTTGTGGATTTCCGCAAGGAGCAGGCGGAGAGCTTCCTCGGCATAACCTCTGCCGGTATGGGCTTTTGCCAGTTTATAGCCGACGCGGCAGCTTTTGTCTTCGCCCCGTGAGATGTTGGAAAAACTCACGGTTCCGATGATACGCTCCGAATCTTCCTTTAAAAAAAGATAGTAACGCAGATAGGCGCAGCGAAGCGCCGCCTGAAACTCCGCGCGCAGTACCTGCGCCTGAAACTCCTCGGTATAAAACGCAGGCAGGCGGCGCGACTCCCACGGAGCGAAAAACTCTTTATTTTCTGTCACAAAATTTAAAAGCGCCGCGGAATATTCCTCGCTGCAGATAAGTAACCTCAGACGGTCGGTTTCATAGTCCAGTTTCATAATATCGGCTCCTTTTTTATTAATCAATTCCACGCAAAACCTGAGTTTTCGCATTTTTTTAGGTGCTTTAAGAAATTCCGTAAATTGTACGCTGT
>JAFLSZ010000026.1 GCA_022510665.1 Lachnospiraceae bacterium | reverse complement strand
GTCCGGTGAAGTGTTGCGTCTGCAAAAATAAGGCGGCGAATCTCCCCTTGCATTATATAGAGAAGATACTAACCGCTTGCAAGAAGGGGCCGCGCTTAGTGCGAGAGCCCCAATTTGTTTGCCGCAGAAAATTACTTCGCATTTCGCCCGCGTGCAAAAAGTCGCAGGCGGCGCTTGTTATTTCATTAAAGATTATACGGAAAGGCAGTGACAAAGATGCAAAAAGAAAAAGAACGTTCTCGGCTGACAACGCTTTGTTATGTGGAACGCGGAGACGCATATTTAATGCTGCATAGGGTGAAGAAGGAAAAGGATGTCAACAAAGACAAGTGGATAGGAATCGGCGGGCATGCCGAGGCGGGCGAGAGTCCGGAGGAATGTATCCGCAGGGAAGCAATGGAAGAAACCGGACTTGTTTTAAAGGATTTAAGATTCCGCGGGATTGTGACGTTTTGTTTCAGAGACCCGAAAAAGCAGGGGGATTTCGAAAACGAAAATGCCGCGAAGTGGGACGAATGGGAGTATATGTGCCTGTTTACGGCGGAAACGGATTGTGACGTGCTGCAGGAATGCAGCGAGGGAGAGCTTGCGTGGGTAAAAAAGGAACGGATTAAGGATTTGGAACTTTGGGAAGGGGATAAGATTTTTTTCCGGCTTTTGGATGAGGACGCACCGTTTTTTTCTTTAAAGCTTTGCTACAACGGAAGCGAACTGGAGGAGGCTGCGTTAAACGGAGAGCCGCTTTTACTGTAAGAATGTATCCTGCCCGAAAAAAATACTTGACAATCAAAAGATAAAGAGATATGATAGTGATATCAAAAAGATATCACTATGAAACAGGAGGATGTAAAAATGGAACATAATATCAGCATTGTAAAGGAAAAGGCAGCAAAGACAAAGCCGGGCGGATTGTATTTATTACTGTATTTCCTCGGCTGGGGGATCGATATCACGGCAATGGTATTCGGCATTATCGCCTGTACGCAAGAGAATTTTCCGGTAGGCGTGACATTATTGATAATAAGCACCTTAGGTCTTATCGGCATGATTATCGTTTCCTGCGGATTTCATATTTTAGAGCCGAATCAGGCAATGGTGTTTACGTTGTTTGGTAAGTATTACGGAACGCTCAAAGAGCCGGGATTTTATTTTGTAAATCCGTTCTGCGGTGCGGTGTCTCCCTCGAAAGTGAATCCTGCCGCCGCGTCGCTTGCCGTAACGACAGAAACGGAGCAGGTAAGAGTTGCGGCTGCGCTTCCGGTCAAGAAGATTTCCATGCGGACGAGGACTTTGAATAACTCGAAACAGAAGGTAAATGATATTCTTGGTAATCCGATTATTATCGGGGTTAATGTAATCTGGAGAGTAATTGACCCGACTGCGGCGGTATTTAATGTGGAAAATTTTGAGCATTTTCTTTCCACGCAGTGCGACTCCGTAATCCGTAATATTGCGAGACTGTATCCGTACGATACGATGGAGGACGACACGGAGGAAAAGACGTTGCGCGGCAGCAGTAATGAAATTGCGGAACTGATGGAGACAGAACTTCAAAAACGTGTGGTGGATGCGGGAATTGAAATTATTGACGTCCGCATTACACACCTTGCCTATGCGGAGGAGATTGCGGCGGCAATGTTACAGCGTCAGCAGGCGGTTGCCATTATCGCGGCACGCCAGAAGATTGTGGAGGGCGCGGTCAGCATGGTAAAAATGGCAATCGACCAGCTGGGCGAGGAAGAAATTGTAGTATTGGACGAGGAGAGGAAAGCGGCCATGGTAAGCAATCTTCTCGTAGTACTCTGCGGCAATAAAGATGCCCAGCCGATTGTAAACAGCGGCTCTATTTACTAAGTGGAGGAAACAAAAGTTTTTACGCCCGAGGAAAGAGAAGAGGCCTTAAAAAAGCGCTTGGAACATCTTGCCGCCATGGAGGCAGAGGTGCGAAAAAAGGAAAAGGAGCTAAAAGAGAAAGAAAAGGCAAAAAAACAGGTGCCGCTCCGTCTGTCCGCTGCACTTTGGGAGGAGCTGGCGGCATGGGCGGAGGAAGATTTCCGTTCAATTAACGGTCAGATAGAGTATTTGCTGGCGGAATGTGTCAGACAAAGAAAAAAAGGAAAAACGAGCGATTAAAAAATGCGGAAACTCGATAAAACGGATTTCTAGACAAATCGGCGAGGATATGTTACAATACGATAGACAGCAGGCGAAAGCTATTTCAGTCAAAGGAAAAGCAAAGGAGAGAGGAAATGAATCTTTGTTCTGTTTGTGATAAAGAAATACAAGGCAGCTGGTGTAAAAACTGTCGTCGTTTCGTAAAAACGTATACTTTGCCGGACGATATTTATTTAAATAAGTCCCATGATCCGCATCATGATGATGACTGCACTTATCATACGCCGCAGACAGCGGCGAAGAATGTACAAACGCACAGTTCCGGCAGCAGCACTGCGGCAACACATGCAAAACCGCAGACGAATGCACAGGTGAATACGCGTACAAATACGCAGGCGAAAACGTATACAAATACCCAGACGGGTACGCGCACGAATACGCAGACAAAAACGTATACAAATACCCAGGCAGCTTCCCGCACGAATACACAGACGGGAACACAGACGAGGAAGAAAAATGCACGAAGGAACAGTATTCTGTTCGTTATTATTATTTTCTATGTCATTTTTATGCTGATGAGGGTAATTCTGCCGTTTGTTATAGATGCCGGGCTTTCGTCGGAGCTGAAATCTTTTTTTGAAGATACGTTTCAGAAGAAAAAGGAGACTCATTGCGACAACCTTCATATGGACTGGGAGCTTTCCGAGTTTGAAGACTGGCTGTTTGAGCTTCCGAGAGTAGTATTTGAAGTAGCGGAAGAATCGGAACCGCCTTATGAGTATAGTGAAGGCTCGGAAGAATATTATGGAACATATCGAGAATATCACGGCACCGGGAATTTCTGGGTTGAGGTGGATTACGATACGAAGACGGAGGAACTTCACGAGATTTTGCTTATCTGCGATTTTACGGAAAAGCATATGGATTTATGTTATGAATTTTTAAAGAAACTTGATCCGAAAACGAAGTGGTCCAAGGAAAAACTTTCGGAAGAAATAGAGGACAATATGGTTTTGGATAAGTATATAACAATTTATACTTCCGATACCTTAGTGATTGGGGTACAGGAAGGCGAATATGATTTATTTATTGACTTTTTCCCGGCATCTTAAAAAGTTTGTGCGGTTTTAGAAGGAATCTGGAATAAGCACATAAAAGGCGAATAAAATGCACTTTATTCCAAAGATATAATTATCAATGGAATAAAGTGCATTTTATTCTGTTGACGTGTTGCGGCGGGGAATGATATAATACAATTAAAGAGAAATACTACCGGCGTTTTTTCAAAGAATATATAAAGAGGTGGCGTATCATGGTTATACGAGAACTGTATTTAGAAAGAATCCGTCCGTTTTACGATTCGGAGATGGTAAAAGTGATTACCGGAATCAGACGTTGCGGAAAATCTACGATTATGAGACAATGAGTACAATTATATAGTAGAGACTATATGTTATAATGAACTGATTGCCAGAGGGTATCAGGTGTATATCGGGAAAACCTATAAGGGAGAAGTAGATTTCATTGCGACAAAGGGCGAAGAGAAAATCTATATCCAGGCGGCATATCTTTTAAGTGATGAAAAGGTGGTTGAAAAAATATACAAAATGCGGAAACTCAAGAAAGTTTTTGGCTTGACAATTTACAGTAACGTGTTATAATAAGCACATGTGAAAGCGTTGATGAGGAAAGTAAGCCGTGAAATGTCACAGAGAGGGCCGTGTTTGCTGAGAGCAGCCTGACCGGAAGCGGAAGAAGACCACCTCGGAGCGGGTTTAATACGCCACGGTGATTCCGTTATCATCAGAATGAAGCCGGAAAAGCGGAATGCTTTTCAAAAAGGGTGGAACCGCGAGAAATCGTCCCTTTGTTACCGACAGGTAGCAAAGGGATTTTTTTGTTCCTAAGCGGCATATCAGTCAGAAAACAAAAAATTGGAAGGAGACAAAAGTATGAAGATTACGTTAAAAGACGGCTCCGTAAAAGAGTATGCGGGCGCGATGTCTGTGATTGACATTGCAAAGGATATAAGCGAAGGGCTTGCCAGAATGGCATGTGCCGCGGAAGTAAACGGTAAGGTGGCAGACCTCAGAACCGTAGTGGAGGAAGACAGTGAATTAAATATTCTTACCTTTCAGGATGAAGCGGGTAAGGCGGCATACCGCCACACCGCGTCCCATGTACTGGCGGAAGCGGTAAAGCGCCTGTATCCGGACGCGAAATGTGCAATCGGTCCGTCGATTGATACCGGTTTTTATTACGATTTTGACTGTCCGCCGTTTGACAGAGAAGCGCTGGACGCATTAGAGGCGGAGATGAAAAAGATTATCAAAGAGGGTGCGGAATTAACCCGTTACACCCTGCCGCGCGCCGAAGCAATTAAATTTATGGAAGAAAAAGGCGAGCCGTATAAGGTAGAGCTTATTCGGGATCTGCCGGAGGATGCGGAGATATCCTTCTATTCTCAGGGCGGATTTACCGACCTTTGCGCGGGCCCGCATCTGATGAGTACAAAGCCGATTAAGGCAATTAAGCTGATTTCTTCTTCAGGCGCTTATTGGAGAGGAAGCGAAAAGAACAAGATGCTGACCCGTATTTACGGTACGGCGTTTACGAAGAGTGCGGATTTGGATGAGTATCTGGCGCATCTGGAAGATATTAAAAAACGCGACCACAACAAGCTCGGCCGTGAGATGGAGCTGTTTACCACGGTAGACGTAATCGGACAGGGACTCCCGCTTCTGATGCCTAAGGGTGCGAAGATTATCCAGAGATTGCAGCGTTGGATTGAAGATTTGGAGGATAATGAATGGGGCTATATCCGTACCAAAACTCCTCTTATGGCTAAGAGTGATTTATACAAGATTTCCGGTCATTGGGATCACTATATGGACGGTATGTTTGTCATGGGAGATGAAAAGAAGGATAAGGAAGTATTTGCGCTTCGTCCTATGACCTGCCCGTTCCAATATTATGTATACAAGGCAAGCCAGAAATCCTATAAGGATCTGCCGTTACGCTACGGCGAAACGTCCACATTGTTTAGAAATGAGGATTCCGGCGAGATGCACGGTCTGACCAGAGTACGCCAGTTTACCATTTCCGAAGGGCATCTGATTGTGCGTCCGGACCAGATGGTAGAGGAGTTTAAAAAGTGTATTGCGTTGGCGCAGTATTGCTTAAAGACTCTTGGCGTGGAGGAAGATGTTACTTACCGTCTTTCCCGCTGGGACCCGGAAAATCCGGAGAAGTATGTCGGTTCCGCCGAGGTTTGGAACGAAACCGAACAGCATATCCGTGACGTTTTGAATGAGCTTGGAATTTCCTTTATCGAGGGCGTCGGCGAGGCTGCGTTCTACGGCCCTAAGATTGATATTCAGGCGAAGAATGTATACGGTAAGGAAGATACGATGATTACGATTCAGTGGGACGCGCTCCTTGCGGAGCAGTTTGACATGTACTATATCGACCAGAACGGTGATAAAGTACGGCCGTATATCATCCACAGAACGAGTATGGGATGTTATGAGAGAACTCTTGCGTGGCTCATTGAAAAGTACGCGGGCCTCTTCCCGACATGGCTCTGTCCGGAGCAGGTACGGGTGCTTCCGATTTCCGAAAAGTACAACGACTATGCGGAAAAAGTAAAGAAAGAACTCACAAAGAACGGTATTTCCGCGGAGGTAGACGGCAGAGCGGAAAAAATCGGTTACAAGATTCGTGAAACAAGACTTGCCCGTGTGCCGTATATGCTGGTAGTAGGCCAGAAGGAGGAAGAAGAAGGGGTTGTTTCCGTCAGAAGCCGTTATCTCGGTGACGAGGGACAAAAGCCGCTTTCCGAGTTTATCGCGGCAATCTGCGAAGAAATCCGCACGAAAGAAATCCGTAAGATAGAGGTACAGGAAGAAAAGTAAAATTCTAGCTTGATGTACAGAAAGGACAAGGCAGGAGCATGAAGGAATACTGGGATTTGTATGACGCGGCCGGACGGTTCACCAAAGAAACCCTTTTGCGCGGGGAGCCGGTTCCGAAGGAACGGTATCACAAGGTAGTGCATATATGGGTACGAAATTCGAATGATGAGTTACTGATTCAGAAACGGAGCGATAAGGTGACATGGAAACCGGGCGCGTGGGCGGTAACCAGCGGTTCGGTGGTTTCCGGTGAGGATGAGATTATCGCGGCGCTGCGGGAGATGGAAGAAGAACTTGGTCTTAAGGTTTTGCCGGAGGAATTGAGGTTTTTGTTTTGTATGCGCCGCAGAGACACGTTCTGCTATGTCTATCTGGTAAAGGCGGACATTCCGGTCGGGGAATTAACTTTACAGGAAGCGGAAGTTGCCGACGCGAAGTGGATGAGGCCGGAGGAAATAGAAAAGGAGATGAAGGCGGGAACATTTCATCGGTATGACTATTATGAGTTACTTCACAAGTTTTTGGAATTTGAATAAACTAAGAGTAAAGAGTCATTTGCGAATCTTCGCGCGCAGGCAGGGCGCGCGGCAGATTTGCATGGTTTAGGAGAACGGTATGCTGGTATTTGAAAACGATTATTCCGAGGGTGCACATCCGAAAGTGTTGCAGCGCCTGATTGAAACCAATATGGAGCAGATGTCCGGATACGGATGTGACCCATATTGTGAGGCGGCAAAGGAAAAAATACAAAAGGCGTGTGAATGTCCGCATGCGGAAGTTCAGTTTTTGGTAGGCGGTACGCAGACGAATCAAACGGTAATCGCATCTTTATTACGTTCCTATGAAGGCGTTATCGCGGCGGATACCGGCCATGTAAACCAGCATGAGGCGGGTGCGGTTGAATATACCGGGCATAAGGTGCTTGCATTGCCGCAGGAGGCAGGAAAGCTCTCGTCGGAGACGGTACGGGCGTATCTGAGGCGCTTTTTCGCGGACGAAAATCAGGAGCATATGGTATTTCCGGGCATGGTATATATTTCGCATCCGACAGAGTACGGAACCTTATATACGAAATCGGAACTTGCGGCCCTTTCCGCGGTCTGTGAGGAATATAAACTTCCGCTTTATCTGGACGGGGCGAGATTGGGGTACGGTCTGATGAGTCCCGGAACGGATGTGACGCTTGCGGATATAGCGAAATATTGCGACGTGTTTTATATCGGAGGAACCAAGGTGGGTGCGCTGTGCGGAGAAGCGGTTGTGTTTTCCAAGGGAAGAATGCCAAAGCATTTTTTGACGACGGTAAAACAGCACGGAGCGCTGCTCGCAAAAGGCAGGCTGCTTGGCGTCCAGTTTGACGCGCTGTTTACGGATTGTCTTTATATGGAAATCAGTAAGCAGGCTATCGAGACGGCGGAGCTTTTACGGAAGGTTCTGAAAGAAAAAGGATACCGGATGTATCTGGAAACGCCGACCAACCAGATTTTTGTAGTGTTAGAAAACGAAACCCTGAAGAAATTGCAGAAAGACGTGCGGTTGAGCTTTTGGGAAAGCTTGGATGAAACGCATACGGTTGTACGATTCGCGACCAGTTGGGCTACGACAAAAGAGTCGGTAGAAAAACTCGCGAAACTGCTGTAGCCGGACGGCACGGCGGAAAGTCAAAAAGGCATAAATGCGCATATCTTAAAGAAAAAACGGTGAAGCGGCATGCTTGAATTGATTGTGCGCTATGTAGGAGATTTGAAAAGGTTACAGGAAGAAATCGGTTTTATGGCGGAGGAGCTTTTGGCGGGATACGCAATTGTGCGTATCGCACCGGAGCTTGCTCCGCTTTTACTTTCCGCGGAAGAAATTTTGTGGACGGAAGTTCCGGCGCGGGTGTATACGGAAGTAGCAGGGGGAAAACGTGCCGCCTGTATTACTGCCCTGCAGGGGCAGCAGACGGGTCTGACCGGACGGGGCGTTTTGGTTGCGATTATCGATTCGGGAGTTGACTATATGCATCCGGATTTTCGGAACGAAGACGGTACGACAAGGATTGAGGCGATTTGGGACCAGACGGCACAGGGAGAAGGGGAACCGCCTGCAGGTTACTTTTCCGGGATACTTTATACGAGAGAACGTATTGATGCGGCACTGCGCGGGGAACGGGGAACGGACGGAAGAAGTCTGGTGCCGGAGGTGGATTTAAGCGGACACGGTACGCATGTCGCGGGCATTGCTGCCGGGAACGGACGCGCGTCCGGCGGGCGGTACAGGGGAGTTGCTTACGAAAGTACATTGTTGGTCGTAAAGCTCGGAGGCACACAGTTAGACCCGTTTCCGCAGACGACGAATCTGATGGAGGCGGTGGATTTTTGTGTGCGCTATGCGGCGGACGCGGGACTTCCCCTCAGTATCAATATTTCTTTTGGCAACAGTGAGGGGGCGCATGACGGCCGGAGCCTTTTGGAAACGTATCTGGATGCGGTTTCTCTTTACGGCAGAAACAGTATTTGCATCGGCACCGGAAATGACGGCAGTGCGGGGCTGCATGTCGGAGGAAATCTTTTGGACGCTGGGGAAAATGAACGTTTGGAGGAGACGGAGATTCTTCTTGAGGTCGGGAGTGAGGAGAGAAGGCTGCGGATGGGCCTTTGGGTGAGTACGATTGATACCATAGAACTGTCTTTGGTATCGCCGTCGGGGATTGTGCGAAGACTTCCGGAAAATATTCGGGGAACCGGCACGGCGATAAAAGGGTATCCGGCAGCGGGCGGTACGGTGTTGAACTTTGGGGGGACGGCAGCGGAAGTATTTACGGGAGAGGCAACGCCCTACCGGGGAATACGGGAAATTGCGATTACGCTGCGGGGAAAAAACGGAACGATTGAAGAGGGAATATGGAGAATACGTATGCGGCCGGTGCGGATTTTAGACGGTACGTATGATATCTGGCTGGCACGGGGAGAAGAAAATACATTAACACGCTTTTTGCGGCCGACGCCGGAACGGACACTGACGATTCCTTCGACAGCGGGAAGACCGATTGCGGTGGCGGCGTTTGATGCAAGAACAAGCAGTATCGCGGCATTTTCGGGCAGAGGCTACCCGAGGGCGGAGCGGTACATTAAACCCGATATAGCGGCGCCGGGAGTAGATATTGTTTCCTGTGCGCCGGGGGGAGGGTATACCGCAAAAACCGGTACGTCCATGGCGACTCCGTTTGTGACCGGAAGCGCGGCACTTTTTTTGCAGTGGGGCGTGGTACTCGGAAACGACCCGTATCTTTACGGGGAGCGGTTAAAAGCGTTTTTGATTCAGGGAGCGGGGAGGCTGCCCGGACTTATGCAATACCCGAACTCCTATGTGGGGGATTATGGTATAATAGTGTCAGTTATTGTACCGCGCCGATTTGCGTCTGAGTCGGACTTCGTCTGAACCGGCGCGCGTCTGCTCCGGTTCGCGCCTGGCCGTTCGTCCGCGCAGAACGCGAAACATCCTAAGTCCGTTTCCAAAAGAATACTGTATTTTGGATGGCTTTTTTCAAAGAGCTGCTGCATGGCATCGTCACTGATCAGAGTATCATTTTCCAAATGGTAAGAGCCTCCCGTGGCATAAAGGGACGGGCCGATGGAACGCAGAATCTGCTGGCTTATCTGCTTAATGGCGGAAAGAACGGTATTATCCACTTTGGAAAAGAGGACGCCTAACATGGTTCCTACGGTGTTAAGAATCAATTTTTCCTCCATAGACAGGACAACCCATGTGTGCCGGCCGTGGAGAGAGACGTAGTCCATGCGGTAATTAACGGCTTTGCCGAAGCTTTCACCGTTGTAATAGCTGCTGAAAATGCGGGCTTTCAGACCGAATATCTTTTCAATTATCTGAATCAGGCTTTGTTCCAGTACCTTGTTTATTGTTTCTTTATTATCGGGACTCCACCGGCTGGAAGTCTTTCCGGTGATTGCCATGTCCTCAATCATAATGTGTCCTGTCAGCCAGCCGATGCAGATACCGAGGAATTGTTCTATGGATTCCGGGGAATAGTTTGACTCTTCCATACGCCGTTCTATGGCAGGGAGGGTTTTATCGCGCATATTATCGTGGAGACGTTTGTGCAGGGTATAGCCGTCATAGTTAATGGAGAGCATATACGCTTCCTCTTCCGCAAAGTGCTTAATCGCATAATTTTTAAAATAGTTGATACCTTCTACACAGAGCCGCCGGTCATTGGCATTTCCGCTGTTTACTTTCAGAAGCCGCCGTACAATGGAGAACAGCTGCTGATGTGCCTCATCCACAACGTCCACACCGATATTAAATTCTTTGTGCCATGTCACGTCTTTTATTATCATGCCGTAGTCCTCCCTGTTGTTTTGATATTTATAATAAGCGGCTGGGATACGCACGGGCGCGTATACGGAAATCTTTGCTACTTATAAAAATTATATCAAAAACATCGGATTTTGTCCACCAAAAACGGACTCGAGTTTCCGCATTTTTTTAGCTGCTTTAAAAAGTTCCGCAGATTGCACAATATCTTATTTTTGCATACGCAACGCGGTCCTTCGGACAAATACAAAAATCAGATATTGTGCAATCTGCGGAATATAATATAAAGTATACAAAATGCGGAAGTTCAAGAAAACGGAAGAAAGAATCCTGTATCGGAAAAAAACACGGAATAGGGACAATCTCAAGGCTCATACGATGTCGTAAGCGTTTTTTTGACGGGAATACCCAAAAAAGGGGTGTGTAGAATGGGCAGGATATCCAAAAGAAAAAAAACAGGCCGGCCGGGAATTTCGGCATCGGAACCCCAAAGATATAAAGCAGGGATTTACGCAAGGCTTTCTTCCGGTCAGGATGCGGGAAAAAATGAATCGCTGGCTGTACAGATTGAAATTGCAAAAAAATTTACGGAGGAATTTAACAGGAAAAAGACCGGAGAAAGAATTGACGTCATAGAATGTTATACCGACTTGGGAAAAACCGGAAGTAATTTTGAAAGAGAGGGTTTCCGAAGGTTATTGCGGGATATAAGGAACCGGGAAATTAACTGTGTTATTGTAAAGGATTTATCACGATTTGGCAGGAATTATCTTGAGACGGGAAACTATATAGAAAAAATATTTCCTTTTTTGGGAGTGCGGTTTATTTCCGTTGCCGACGGATATGACACCGGAGAGGCGGAAAACGAAAAAAAGCAGATGGTTTCCGAAATTAAAAATCTTGTAAACGATATGTACGCAAAAGATTTTTCAAAAAAAGCAAAACTACATTTAAGGCAAAAAAGAGAAGACGGTTCCTATGTCGGAGGTCCGCCCCCGTATGGTTATAAGGCGGAACAAAACGGAAGAAAACGGGTGCTGGTGCCGGATGAAACTGCTGCGGATATCGTTCGTTTTATTTATGAGAAATTTGCGGAAACGGAAAGTTACGCCGCAGTAGCAAAAGAATTAAGCCGAAGAAAAATTAACCCGCCGTACCGGTACAGAAAAACAAGACAAGTTTTTTGGGCGTCCGGTGGAGAAAGTTATAAAGGCTGGGATAAAAGTACGGTAACAAGGATACTGAAAAGTGAAACTTATTCGGGAACTTTGGTACAGGGAAAGACCGGTATCACGGCGGGAAATGCAAAAAAACGCATACGCACGGCAAAGCGGGATTGGGTTATTACAAGAGATGCGCAGAAACCTCTTGTTGACGAAGAACTGTACGGAAAGACAGCGGAAATTTGTCGGAAAATAGAGAAGCAAGGGACTTCCCCCGCGTGCGCCGCAAAGAGAGAATCTTCCGCGGAAAATATATTTGACGGCATTTTGTACTGCGGAATCTGCGGCAGGAAGATGACAGTAAAAAACGGTATATATTACGCGGACGGAGAAACAGTACAACACGATAACCGCATAGCGGAGGCAGAGCTTGCGGAATTATTGCTCCCTCTGCTTCGAACGGAATTTGCCGTTTTTTTGAATTATACAAAACAATACGAATACGGCAGAAAAAGAATGGCGGAGGCGGCGCAAAAAATACAAATCCGGCATAGGAAAACGGACGAAAAAATTCAAAGAATCTGTGAAGAAGAAAGTAATTTATATATGAACTACCGTGCCGGAAAAATTTCACGGGAACAATATGCACTTCTAAAAAAAGGGCAGGAAGATAAATTAACGGATTTAAGAAAACAAAAGGAGAGTCAGGCGAAGGAGAGAGAGAACTTCTGTAAATTGTCAGAAAATTATCTTGTTTCCGTAAAAAAACTGTTAGAACTGCGAAGCGAAAAAGAATTCGGGAAAGAAATGGCAGAAGAGTTTCTTTCAAGACTCTATGTCTATCCGGGAAAACGGATTGAAGTGGTATTAAAAATTTCTGACAATAACTTGACAGCAGCCGGGGGATAATGGTATGATTATAAAGGCGTAATATGAGGGGATTTAAAAGAAAGGAACAAAAAACAATGGATGAGTTGCTGAAACAGAAATTAGCGGAAAATGATGTGGATGTGAAAGGCGCAGTTGCCCGCTTTATGGGGAATGAGTCGTTATTTTTAAAGTTTCTTTTAAAGTTCAAAAATGATATGAGTTTTACTAACCTGATTGCAAATCTGGATCAGGGAAATTATGAGGAGGCTTTCAAGTGCGCCCACACACTCAAAGGAGTGAGTGCGAATCTGGGGATTAATGCAATCAACAGGCCTGCTTCGGAACTGACGGAGCTGCTCAGGGGAAAGACAGCCGCAGATGTGGATTTGGAGCGGGTAGCCGTAAAAAGGAAGGAAATGGAAGAAGCCTATAAAATTTTTTTGCGGATTATGGAAGAAAACGCATAAAAGGCGGCGCCGCAATTCTTGACAACGCAACTACAAAATGATAATATAAATTAAGATGATGCTGTAATTCAACACAGGTTTGGAGGAAGGAGTACAAATGGACAGACAAAAGATTTTAATTGTAGATGACGAAGAAGTAAACAGAGCCATATTGGAAGTCATGTTCCGGAATGATTATGAGATTTTACAGGCCTCTAACGGACAGGAAGCGATTGAGCAGATAGAAAAGAATGAATTTATAGTAATTATGCTTGATATTGTCATGCCGTTATTGGATGGTTTCGGTGTTCTGGAGTACATGAAAGAAAAGAAGATGCTTGATCATACTCCGGTCATTATGATTACCAGCGAAACGATCAGAGACAGTGAAGACAGGGCATATGCTTACGGCATTGCGGATGTAATACATAAACCGTTCTATCCGGATATTGTAAAGCGCAGAGTAACGAATATCATTGAGCTGTACCAGAATAAGCACAATATGGAAGTCCGGCTGAAAGAGCAGGAAGAAGAATTGCTCGCGCAGCAGAAGAAGCTTCATGAAAATAATGAGTTTATGATTGACGCGCTCAGCTCGGTGGTAGAATTCAGAAGTTTAGAGACAGGTGAGCATATCCGTCGTATCAAATATTTTACCAGAGTCCTTTTGAAGTATCTGGCGAAATATTTCCCGAAATACGGTCTTACGGAGGAGCAGATGGACTCGATTGCCAGAGCTTCGGCACTTCACGATATCGGAAAAATCGGAATACCGGATGCAATCCTGCTGAAACCGGGAAGGTTGACGCCTTCGGAGTTTGAAGTAATGAAGAAGCATACGACGATTGGCTGTGAGATTTTAGAGTCGTTCCAAAGGGATAAGTCGGATGAGTTCTACCGGTATTGTTACGAAATCTGTCGTTATCATCATGAGAGATGGGACGGCAAGGGATATCCGGATCATCTGGAAGGGGATCAAATCCCGATCAGTGCACAGATTGTCGCAATCGCGGATGTATATGACGCGTTGGTAAGTGAGAGAGTTTATAAAGAAGTATACAGCAACTCCGTGGCCTACCGGATGATCATGGACGGAGAGTGTGGTAAGTTCTCGCCTGATATATTGGAATGTTTTGAACTTGCAAAAGAAGATTTTTTCAATATCGTAGAAGTGATTAAGATGTTTGGCTTTACGGATTAGAGTTTAAGACATGTGTGAAAGACAGCGAGACAGCCATCCTGCGTTCGCTGTCTTTCTTATCTCATAGGAAATTGCTTTACTTTTCTCATGGGATAAAAAAATTCTTTTGTTGGAGGAAGTTATGAATCAGGACAGAGTGGAAATGCTTCCCTTGGAAAATTTGTTAGAAATTGTGCTGGCATTTGACGATAGGGGGATTATTACATACAATAACACTGCGGCAAAAGAGAAACTGGGGTATGAGGAGGGACTGTGCGGAGTGCCGATTGGCAGCGTTTTTCCCGGAGCCTTCCGGCAGGAGGAAGACGGATGGAGCGCCGTGTATCCTTTTGGAGAGGAAGTTCGCCGTATGACGGCGTACCGTAAAAATCAAACCTGTTTTCCTACCGATACAAAGATTGTGAGGGAGGAACGTTTAGGGGTTTGTCTTTGTATGGCAAACGACGTACTGGAAAAGGAATTTTTAAGCAGGGAGTTAGAACAGGTAAAACAGGAAGCCGAGGCTGCCATGCGGGTGAAGTCGGAGTTTGTGGCGAATGTAACCCATGAGCTGAGAACGCCGGTCAACGGCATTTTGGGACATATACAGGAAATGCTTCCCGAGGAAACGGAAAAGGAAAAGCTTAGAAATCTGCATCTGATTGAACGCTGCTGCGAGGAAATGAACAAGATTATCAATAATATTCTTGATTTTTCCAAACTGGAAGCGGGAAAGTTTGTTTTGGAGCCGAGCAGGTTTCAGTTCCGCGGTATGGTAGATTATATAAAAGAAAATCATAAGGGCAGGATTACGGAAAAGGGATTGGACTTTTTCGTGACTGTTTCTCCGGGAGTGCCGGAATATGTTGTGGGAGATGAACTGAGAATTATTCAAATACTAAATAATCTTTTGTCGAACGCGCGGAAATTTACCAGTGTGGGAAAAATTACGCTGGAAATTATAAAGACCGCCCAGATGAACAATGATATTGAGCTGTTTTTTCTGGTAAGAGATACCGGCATAGGAATAGATTCAAAAGATCAGGATAAATTGTTTCAAAGCTTTTCACAGGTGGACGCTTCTACCTCCCGTAAATACGGCGGCACCGGTCTGGGACTCAGCATATGCCGCCAGCTGGTGGAGTTAATGGGCGGAAGTATTAACGTAGACAGTGTAAAGGGTAAGGGAACTACGTTTTCTTTTTCTGTCTGGCTTACAAGAGATCCCGAAGAAAATGGAGAGGGAGAAGAGAGCTTTGTTGTGCCGGAACCGCAGAGTGTCTTTACGACAGGAATCTTTGAGGATGCCTTTCAGGATGCCTCAAAGTACGGAACGGCTGCCAACAAAGAGGCGTTACAGAAAAACTTTTCCAAGCTGATTCTTTCCGTGGAAATGGAAAATTGGGAAAAGGCGGAAATGTTTATGGAAACTATCAAGCAGCTTACCATAGAGGCTCCGCAGGAAGTAGGCAGAGCAGTATTGCGGCTGAAAATGGCAATTCAAAAAGAAAATTATGAAAAAATTTCTACGGGCTTGGAGGATTTAAAGAATCTGATAGAAGCAGAGAGGGCAGATGATGAAGCATAGCGGAAAGGCCATAGAAAAAGCAGATGTTCTGATTGTAGACGATGTGGAAGCCAACAGAGTGATTTTGGGAGAGATTGTAGGCGCAATGGGTTACAGCGTAATTCTTGCGGAAGATGGCGCGCAGGCTTTGGCATTGATGCAAAAAGACCTGCCTAAGCTGGTACTTACTGATATTTCGATGCCTGTGATGGACGGATATGAGCTTTGCAGGGTGTTGAAGACAAATGTGGAGACAAGGAATATTCCCGTTATTTTTATTTCTGCTTTTGACGAACCGAAAGATATTATCAAAGGGTTTAATATGGGCGGCGAGGATTATATTACAAAGCCTTTTCTGCCTGAGCTGGTGCAGGCCAGGGTAAAGGTACATCTCAGGCTGTATGAGGCTGCCCGTGAGGTTAAGGAGGCAAACCGGAGGCTGCAGGCTTCAATCAGCGAGCAGGTACGGCAGCTGGAGCAGGAGCGGAAAAATGTGCTGTACGCGCTGGTCGGGGTGGCGGCGGAGAATTCGTGGCATGAAAACGGATATGTGGACAGAATGAAATATAATTGCCGTATTCTGATACAGAGTATGCAGTTTTCCCCTCTGTTTGAACGACAGATTTCGGAAAGTTTCGCGGAAGCGGTAGAGTTTGCGGCACCTCTCTGTGACATCGGAAATGTCGGAATTTTTCAGGAGATTTTGCGAAAACCTACGGCCTTAGACGAAGAAGAAAAGGTGATGATGCAGAATCACACCAAAATCGGCGCAAAACTTTTGGAAGACCTTAAAGTTACAAGCGATTACAACGATTTTATACAGGTATCTATAGATATCGCCCGTTTTCATCATGAGAACTGGGACGGAAGCGGTTATCCCGAGGGAAGAAGGGGAGATGAAATTCCGCTGGCGGCACAGATTGTTTCTGTGGTAAGCATATTTTGCGCGTTGACGGAGGAGAGAAGTTACAGAGCCCGCTATAACAGGGAGGAAGCAATAGGGATTATGCGAAGGGACGCGGAGCGCAGGTTTAATCCTGATATCTTCAATATTTTTTGTAAAATTGCCAGACAGCTGCGGTAACCCGTATCTGCGGGACAGAGCAGAATGCGTAAAGGCAGATAAGGAGTTGTAACGGAGGAATAAGTTATGATGACGGACGAGGAGTTTTTAAGGATTGCCGGCTATGTGAAGCAGCGGTATGGTATTGATCTTGGCAAGAAGAAAATTATCATGAACGGCAGACTTGAAAACTATATTAAAATGGGGGGATGGAGCAGTTTCCACGCGTTTATGAATGATTTGCAGAATGATTATACCGGACAGCTGGAAAGTGACATGGTAAATCTTCTCACCACAAATCATACTTATTTTATGAGGGAATTTGAGCATTTTGAGTTTTTAAAAAGAGAGATACTTCCTTGGCTTAAAGAGAAGGAACAAAATACTAAGGATTTGCGAATATGGAGCGCCGCCGCATCTACCGGCGAAGAACCGTATATGATTGCCATGGTGCTCAGGGATTTTTTCGGATTGGAGCATGAGGCGTGGGATACCACGGTGCTGGCGACGGACATATCAACGAGAGCGCTGCAGCAGGCGATTGACGGCAGATACAGTGAGGAACAGTTAAAGAATCTTCCGGAACATTGGAAGCGGTATTTCTTTCAAAGGACGAAAGAAGGGATGTTTCAGGTAACAGATGAGTTAAAGCAGGAGGTTTTGTTTCGTCAGTTTAATCTGATGTCGCCGTTTCCTTTCCGAAAAAGATTACATACTATCTTTTTACGAAATGTTATGATATATTTTGACGGAGACACAAAAAGGCAGCTGCTTCAGAAGGTGTATGATTTTTTGGAGCCGGGCGGTTATTTATTTATCGGTATGACAGAAACATTGGACCGGGCCCAGACACCGTTCGAAATGATACAGCCCTCTATTTTTAGAAAAAAGGGAGGAATTAATTGACGTATGCGACCTATTAGAGTATTGATTGTGGAAGATTCCATGGTGTTTAGCGAATTGTTGTCAAGAAGCCTGAACAAAGACCCCGCTATTGAGGTAGTAGCTACAGCAAGAGATCCCTTTGAGGCAAGAGACGCTATTTTAGAGCATCGGCCGGATGTAATGACCTTAGATGTAGAACTTCCGAAGATGAACGGAATAGATTTTTTACGGAAACTGATGCCTCAGTATCCTATGCCGGTAGTAGTCATCAGTTCTCTCAGCGACAAAGTATTTGACGCGTTGACCGCGGGCGCCGTGGATTTTGTGGCAAAGCCGACGATAACGGGAAGAGCGCAGCTGGAAGAGTTTATACAAAATGAACTGTTGGTGAAGATAAAAATTGCTTCTACCGCGAAAATCAGTAAAATAAAACAGATGACGGTACAGCAGGAACAGCCGGTACTTTCCGCCAAGGGCAGCGATATGATTGTGGCAATTGGCGCCTCGACCGGCGGGACAGAAGCTATTTTTTCCGTGGTAAAGGATTTCGGGCCGGATATTCCCGGCGTTGTAATCACACAGCATATGCCTCCGGGATTTACATCAATGTATGCAAAAAGGCTGGATGACCAGTGCAGGGTAACGGTGAAAGAGGCGCAGACCGGCGACAGAGTGCTGCCCGGACATGTACTTGTTGCACCGGGCGGAGACAGGCATATGCAACTGGTAAAGGTAAACGGAGTTTATCAAGTTGAATGCAAGCAGGGTCCGAAGGTGAACGGGCATTGTCCGTCGGTGGATGTTTTGTTTGATTCCGTGGCGAAGGTGGCAGGCCCCAAAGCGTTAGGCATCATTTTGACAGGAATGGGCGGCGACGGGGCAAAAGGACTGCTGGCTATGCGTAAGGCAGGAGCCAGAACCATAGGACAGGACGAGTCTACCTGCGTGGTATATGGAATGCCTAAGGTTGCTTATGAACTTGGGGCAGTGGAATATCAGGAGAAGTTGCAGGATATTGCCAAGAGAACCTATCGGTTGCTGAATAAAGTGTAAGGAGAGGTCAGATGAAAATTTTATTAGCAGAAGACGATTTTACGACAAGAAAATTTATGGTCAATTTTTTGTCGAAGTACGGTGAATGTGATGTCACCGTGGACGGAATGGAAGCAGTAGATGCCTTTATGATGGCGTTAGAAGACGGAGAACCTTATGATCTCGTTTGTCTGGATATTATGATGCCGGTTATGGATGGATATCAGGCGTTAATGGGAATCCGGAATCTGGAAAAGGAGCGGAATATTCCGGAGGAAGAAGCAACAAAAGTAATTATGACAACTGCGCTCAATGAGGAACGGAATGTAAAGATGGCGTTCGAACTGGGATGTACCATTTATTCCGGGAAACCTATTGATAAAGAAAGATTTGAACAGGCTATGAAAAAGCTTGGCTTAATATAGTCTGATGTCAGAAATATGCAGGAAAGGAGAGTATATGGCTGAAGAATTTAACACAGAGGGAATGTTGGACGTTTATCTGTATGAGAATGAACAGCTTTTGGAGAAACTGCAGGAGACTGTTTTGGAACAAAAGGATGCAGAGTGTTTTGATCAGGACAGCATTAACGAGATATTCAGAACCATGCATACGATTAAAGGTTCCTCAGGCATTATGATGTTTGACAACATTACTGCGATTACTCACAAACTGGAAGATGTTTTCTATTATTTGAGAGAGTCCCATCCCGAACATGTTCCGCATTTAAAACTGGTGGAACATGTATTGGAAGTAGCAGATTTCATTACTGAGGAGATGGACAAAATCCGCAGTGGAAATACGGCCGACGGAGATCCGGAAAGTATCATTAAGGAACTGGATAAATTTCTGGATATGATTAAAAACGGTGCGAAGGAAGAGGGGGTTGAGCTGCCTCCGGAGAATGTATATGAGCAGCCGAAACAGCTCTACATAGCTCCCGTTGCTACCGATACAAGTCATTTTTATAAGGTGTATATTACGTTTTCACCAAATACGGAAATGGCAAATATCCACGCTTACAAAGTGGTTTACGCGATGAAAGAGATTGCGGAGGATTTGCTGTATTCCCCGGAGGATATCATTTCCGATGAGGGAAGCGCCGATGTAATTATGAAAGAAGGTTTCAGAATTTTACTCCAGGCGCAGTGTACGGAGGAAGAAATCCGCAATATTATCGGTATCGGCTATGATATTAAACAGGTGGATGTCTATGAGTGTAAAGCGGAAGAGTTTTTACAGGGCTTTGATTTCGGAGGGAATGTGCCGCAGATTGATCTGGGAACCGACGAGACCGTGATTGAGGCAGGGGCAGAGCCGGAGAGTGAGCAGAAAGAAGCGGAAAAACCGCAGATGGCACCGGGCGACTTTGTCATCAAATCGAAAGAACCCGGAAAACCTAAGCAGCTGGCAAAGGATAAGAAGAATGACAAGGCTGCCTTTATCAGCGTCAATGTGAGTAAGATGGACCAGCTTATGGATTTAATCGGAGAGTTAGTCATCTCGGAATCGGTAGTTTTGCAGAATCCCGATTTGAAGGTGCCGGGACTGAACCTTGCAAACTTTAATAAGGCGGCGGCACAGCTTTCAACGATTTCCACGGACCTGCAGAATGTAATTATGTCCATGCGAATGGTGCCCCTTACCACTTTGTTCCAGAAGATGAACCGTATTGTCTTTGATGTTTCCCGAAAATTAGGGAAGGATATTGAGTTCGAGATGATCGGTGAGCATACGGAAGTGGATAAAAATGTTATCGAAAATATTTCGGATCCGTTGATGCATCTGGTGCGTAACGCGGTGGATCACGGAATTGAAACCAACGAGGAACGTGCCAAAAGCGGCAAATCCGGAAAAGGAAAGATTACGCTTTCCGCCCGGACGGAAGCCGGAAAAGTCTGGATCAGTGTGGCGGATAACGGAAAAGGTCTGGATCGGGAAAAGATTCTTGCCAAGGCAAGATCACAGGGGCTGTTAGAGGAAGGCAAACCGGACAGCGCCTATACCGACAAGGAAGTATATCAGTTTATTACCCTGCCGAGATTTTCCACGAAGGAGCAGGTAACGGAATACTCCGGGCGAGGCGTGGGAATGGATGTAGTGGTACAGAACATTCAGGCAATCGGAGGTACTTTGGAGATTGAGAGCACTCCGGGTTTTGGAAGTACGATGTCCTTAAAGATTCCGTTGACGCTGGCGATTATTGACGGTATCGTAATGAAGACAGGCGATTCTTACTTTGTAGTAGAGACGGGAATCATCAAATCGTTTGTCAATGTAAGAGAGGAAATGATGATTCATGAGCCTAACGGAGACGAATACATTATGATTCGAGGTGAGTGCTATCCTGTACTTCGTCTGGGAGAGTGGTACGGGCTGAGCGGATACCAAAGGCTGGTAAATGAAGGTATGATGCTGATTTTTGAAGTAGACGGAAAAACCATATGCCTTTTTGTTGACAAGCTGATCGGAAAACAGGAGATTGTAGTAAAACCGATTCCGTCTTATATCAAAAAGGTAAAAGGTCTGTCCGGCTGCACGCAGCTGGGAGACGGCAGCATCGCGTTGATACTTGATCCGGTAGGATTGATAGAATAAACGGTCGGAGGAAAGGATGGTAGCCAAATGGATGAAACCAGTGAAGTAAAAAAACAGGAGGAACAAAGCCGGAGCGTTTCCCATGAACATGATACGCAAAAGGGCAAGTACATGACCTTTAAATCCGGGAACGAGTATTTTGGTCTGAAAATTCAGTATGTAAACCAGATTATAGGGTTTCAGACGATTACGGAAATTCCGGAAACGGAGGATTATATCAAAGGGTTGATTAATCTTCGGGGAAAAATTATTCCTGTCATTGATGTAAGGCTCAGATTCAAACAGAAACCGTTTGAGTACAATGACAGAACCTGCATCATTGTAATTGATGTGAAATCCACCATGGTAGGACTGATTGTAGAAAAGATAGCCGAAGTCGTGGAAATCCCGGAAGAAAACATTTTACCGCCGCCGTCAATCGGAAAAGCAGACAAGTCACATAATAAATATGTGTACGGTATCGGCAAAGTAGGAGATTCCGTGAAACTTCTGCTGGATATTGATAAGCTTTTGAATGATGATGATATGACGGTATTGGAGCAGGTAAGTGGACTTGAAATGGAAGAAGGAGCGGTATAAAACAATGAAGAATATGAAAATAAGCACAAAACTAATAATCGGATTCAATCTCCCGGTAGTATTTATAATAATCAATACGATATTTGCGAACCTTGCGATTCACAGTGTATCGCGCATGGATGAACAGGCGGATTTTTATAAGACCTATATGTCAATAGGAACCATCATTTTAGCCGCAGTGTCCGGCGTTATTACTATAACATACGCATATTTTATTATTAAAAGGATTTATACTTCTACCGGACAGCTGTCCCAAGTGGCAAAGGAAATTTCTTTAGGCCATACCAATATAAAAATAGAAAAAGATAAGAATGACGAATTCGGCGAGCTGTTAGATGAGTACGCGAATGTAGTTGAAAATATCAAGTATCAGGCAGGTATCGCCGAAGAAGTGGCTAACGGCAACCTCACAATTAAGGTAAATCCGAAATCTGCAGAGGATTTACTCGGTAATTCCTTAAAGAAACTGGTAGAAGATAACCATAACGCATTAAGTAATATCAGCGAATCCGCGCATCAGGTAACTATCGGCGCTTCCCAGGTGGCAAGTGCGAGCCAGTCTCTGGCGCAGGGCTCCACGGAGCAGGCGAGTGCGATTGAGCAGATTTCCGCTTCGATTGATGAGATTGCGGAGAAGACGAAGCAGAACGCCGAGCAGGCAAATGAGGCGGAAGTATTGGTAGAAAAGGCTATTCGTGATGTAAAACTCGGAAATGAGCATATGCGTGATATGACGTCTGCTATGCAGGATATCAATAAGGCATCCGAGAGCATTTCCAAGATTATTAAAGTAATTGACGATATTGCGTTCCAGACCAATATTCTTGCTTTGAACGCGGCAGTAGAAGCCGCGAGAGCAGGTGAGGCAGGCAAGGGATTTGCGGTGGTAGCGGAAGAAGTCAGAAGTCTGGCGGCAAAGAGCGCAGCTGCGGCGGCAGAGACTGCGGAACTGATTGAAGATTCTATCACCAAGGTCGGACAGGGTTCCCAGATTGCGGATAATACGGCTAAGGCATTGAATGTCATTACGGAGGCGGTTCAGCAGAGTGAGGCGTTGATTAACAGCATTGCACAGGCGTCCAATTATCAGGCAACGGCGGTTGCGCAGATTGAGCAGGCAATTACACAGGTTTCTCAGGTAGTACAGACCAACTCCGCTACCAGTGAAGAGTGTGCCGCAGCGAGTGAGGAACTGTCGAATCAGGCAGCAAGAATGCGTGATATGCTTTCGGCTTATCAGTTGAGTAACAAAAACATGACTTCCTCCTCAAGTAAGAAATCCTCCTATTCGGCATCTTCCGGAGCAAACGAGCGTATTATTTCTCTTGGGGACAATTTTAAAAAGTATTAAAATATGGGTCGTAAAAAATGAAGTTCAGAGGAGCTGCGCTGAGAATAGTGCGGCTCCTCTTTTTGTACATAAGACAATCCCGTAAACGAATACATATGAACAGAGAAAGGGTTCGTTGTTTAAAAGGAGAAGAGACCTTGGAGCTGACAAAGGAAAGACTTGCACAAATGGCGGAGACAGATATCCGGACGGTAGATATTTCTGTACTGACCGATTTGAGGGATATTGAAATCGATGTTTCCCAGCCGGTGGAGAAAAAAAGAGAAGCCTTTGCGAGACAGACAAATAATATCTATGTCCATCGGATTGGAGACTATGTCGTAAAGGTCAGGTTTCAGGAGGACGGAGCCGATATTGACGAGAGAATGGCGGAATATCTGCAGAGACTGTCCGAACTTCATATGCGGCCGTGCGCTCAGGAACCGGAACTATGACAGGACAGCCGAAATTTTCTGCCGCCATGTATCTCCGCCTGTCAAGAGACGACAATGCCGTGAAGGAAACAGATGCGGGCAAAGAAGGTTTTTACGGAGCGGGAGACGGCACAGTAAAAACCGAGAGTAACAGTATAGGAAGTCAGAGAGAGCTGATTCGCCGGTTCCTTCAGGAACAGGAAGAGATAGAATTTTATGACAGCTATGCGGACGACGGTTATTCCGGCAGTAATTTTGACAGACCGGAATTTAAAAGGATGATAAAAGATATTGAAGCGGGCAGGGTAAATTGTGTGATTGTAAAGGACCTGTCGCGCTTTGGCCGTGATTACATCGAAACAGGGAGGTATTTGGAAAAGATATTTCCGTCTCTTGGGGTGCGCTTTATTGCGCTTACGGACGGTTACGACAGTTTTTTTGCGGATGCCGGGGAACAACAGATTGTACTTCCGGTAAAGAACTTTATTAACGATTCTTATTGCCGGGATATTTCCGTCAAAGTAAAAAGCCAGCTGGCAGTAAAGCGAAAAGCCGGGGAGTGTCTTGCGCCGTTTGCGGTATACGGCTATCTGAAATCTCCGGAAAATAAAAATAAACTGGTGCCGGACGCTTACGCGGCGGAAATTGTCCGCAGAATTTACGCTTGGAAGATAGAAGGGCTGGGAGCGTTTGCGATTGCGAAAAAATTAAATGAAATGCATATTCTTTCCCCGAAGGAATACAAAAAATCTCTGGGTCAGAATTACCGCGGCGGCTTTTTGGGTGAGGGATGGAGCAGTTCGACGGTAAAGCGTATTCTTACAAATGAAGTTTATCTGGGGCATCTTTTGCAGGGAAAGACGGAGAAAATTAACTATAAACTGAAAAAGAGCGTACCGAAACCGAAAGAGGAATGGATACGCGTAGAGAATACCCATGAGCCGATTATATCCGCCGGTGATTTTGAAATTGTAAGGAATCTGCTGCGCACGGACGGACGGATTAGTCCCGCGGACAAACAACCGGCTCCGTTTACGGGGTTTTTATTTTGCGGGGACTGCGGGGAACAAATGATACGGCGCCGTGTCCGTTATAAGGAATCCGGCAGAGTGTATTATATTTGTTCCACAAAAAACCGGGGAGAGGGCTGCAGCCGCCACAGCATTGAGGAAAACATATTAAAAGAGCTTGTGGAGCTTACCGTGTGCAGTTATGTAAATCTCCTTTTTAGGCAGGAGAAACTTTCCGAAAGAGCCGGGAAACAGAAAGCAGACTTCAAAGCGCTTGCGGGATACCGAAGGGAACTTGTAAGACTGAAACAGGAGCAGGATAAATATGAGCGCCTTTGTGAAGGACTGCATGACGACCTACGACAGGGAATTATCACAAAAGACGAAGAAGAACGGCTTTTGACCGGATTCCGTCAAAAGTCGGAACGATTTTTGACGGCAAGGAGAGAACAGACAAAACTGTTAGGCGAAGCGCTTCGGGCAGGGAAAGCCCGTGCAGATTCGCTTGCTGCTTTTCAACGTTCTTTAAAGCTGGAAAAACCGGACCGGCATACGCTTGCCGGTCTGGTAAAAGAGATTCGTGTGTATGAGAATAAGAGAGTGGAAATAGATTTTTATTTTCGCGAAGACACACCGCAAGGAGACGCAATATGAAAGAAAAGAAGCAGGTCGCCATTTATCTGCGGCTCTCTGTCGAAGACGCCGCGTGTGAGGCGGACGGAAAAGAAAAGCAGAAGGAGAGCGGAAGTATTTTTAGTCAGCGTAAGATGCTTTTAGACTATATACGCAGGGACGATACGCTCGCGGCACAGGAAATAACGGAATTTTGTGACGACGGCTTTACGGGGACGAACATGGAGCGGCCGGGAATACAGGCGCTGCTTGAACGGGTAAGGCAGGGGGAAATTAGCTGTATTCTGGTAAAGGATATGTCCCGCTTTTCCAGAGATTATATTGAGCTTGGTACTTATCTGAATCAGATTTTTCCGTTTATGGGCGTCCGCTTTATTGCGGTCAATGACCGTTATGACAGCCGGGAACAGGAGGGCGCTGCCATCGGACTTGATACCGCCTTTCGGACACTGCTTTATGACCTGTACAGCAAAGACATTTCCGTCAAGGTCAAATCCTCTTTTCAAAAGAAATGCGCGGCAGGAGAATATATATTCGGACAGGCTCCGCTTGGTTACGCCAAAAGCCGGAGCGAAAAAAATAAGATAATCATCAATGAAAAGGAGGCGCGGATTGTCCGTTATATTTTCGCGCTGGCAGAGGAGGGAAGGAGCAGTACGCAGATTGCAAAACGCCTTATTGAGGAACAAATCCCGACTGCGGCCCGGCTGCGTTTTCCGGAGAGAAAAACGGGAAAAGAATATTTTACATGGAGCGGCGCGGCGGTAAGAAATATATTAAATAACCGTTTTTATCTTGGGGAAATGGCTTACGGGAAAAGTATAGGAAAGTCTGTGGGCGGCAAAAAAAGAAGCGCGGTGCCAAAAGGCGATTGGAAGGTAATTCCCAACCATCATGAACCGCTTGTAACGCCGGAGGTATTTGCCCGCGCGGTCTCGGTTTACCCCGGACGCTCCACGAAAAGAAAGCGGGAAAAGCATCCGCTTACGGGGAAAATTTACTGCGGCGGATGCGGGTATGCTTTAAACTATAAACCGCGGGGGAAAGATACCGTGCCGCCTCATTTCTGGTGCAGGAAACATGCGCTGCTGCAGCTGGCGGACTGCTGTACCTATTTTAATGCGGACGTTTTAGAGGGACTTGTATCAGAGGAATTGTCGCGTGAAATCCGGTGCGGCGGCAGCTTAGACGGACAGGAAGGCTCTCTTGAACGCTTCCAAAAGGAAGTGTTGGCAAGGCTTCATAAGAACAGGGAGACTTGTATGAGGCAGTACCGCGCACTGCGGCAAAAAAAGGATAGCCTTTATGAAAGTTATGCGTTAAGGCAGCTGGAAGTTTCGGAGTATCAAAGCAAAGCGGCGGAACTTGACTGTCAGATGCGGGAACTAAAAAAACGGGTAGAGGAAATAAAGTCGGAATGCAGCCGGATAGAAGACGAAGCAGAACGATTAAGGCAGGGGATAAAAGAGCGCGGCGCCCTTTTATATGCGGAAAAGCTGACGCCGGAGCTTGTTGATACCTTTGTCAAAAAAATTACGGTTTATAAAAATAAATGTGTGGAGATTGAGTGGAATTTTATGATGAAAGGAATGACAATTAACTGACATAAGAGGGGTGGGGCACCCTGTGCGCGCTTGAAAGCTTTCGGTATGTAGAATAAGACGGAGGGGAAGTTCGCTTGAGTTTCCGCGTTTTGTATACTTTATTTATTTCGTAGATTACACGCTATCTTATTTTTGCATGCGCAACGCTGCACCGGACTTCCTCTAAGAGCCGTTAA
>JAFLSZ010000025.1 GCA_022510665.1 Lachnospiraceae bacterium | reverse complement strand
TGCTCTCCGAGGATGAAGAGTTCGTGCTGCAAGCGCAGCAGAGTTACGGCTACAAGGGTGCAAGAGATGCGGAAGAATTAGTCTCGGACATTTCCGCGCTCTTTGCCGGTGGTGAACTGTCCGAGAATGAGAAGGATGCTGTAATGCGTGCCTTGCAGGATGCTTATTGGATCGCAAAGGAACGAAATAGCGAGAAGTATACGCCGAAGAAATATAGGAAAGAAAGCAGCTCGTCCGAAGAAGCGGAGAAAGTCAAGGGTGAATGAAATGAAGGATATGGAACAGCTTCAAATAAATCTTACGCCCCATGAAAAACTGGCGATAAATAATGAGTTTGACCTCGATAAAATAATTTTCGATTTGGACGGTCAGATTGAATTGTTGTCAAGTCAAGCAGACAATTTTGACTATCTGGTTTCCATTGCGTCCGGTGTATTATGTGGTGCGCTTGATATACTGTGGGTTGGCGATTTTAACTTAGAACGAGGACGAGCTATCGCAAGTGATGAGATAGATGATTTTGTTAAAAAGACTGCCAAAATGCTTGGCTGTGAAGATGATGATTTGAAGTCTTGCGTTAAGTTCTTAGAGAAAAAGTTCCCTATTCCGAGCGATGGGAACACACCTGATTTCGGCGGTGGTCTACAACACCATTTGCGTGATTTTGCCCATCATCCTACGCTGGTTGGGCTGGCATTTTCGCTTCTCACACAATTTACTTATAAGTCATATGGAACAGATGTAAAAGGTAATTTCCTTGTTGTTGATGTTCCAGAAATAAGCAAGTCTTTTATTGGTGAGGATGTTCCCACAAAGGTACTATATATGGAACAATTACATGGTTTTTCCATCTTGTAAGCGATGTTGCAGGATCGAGCAGCTCTGCTGGTAAAAGCGGAGGAACAGGGATTCCAGGACCGATCCTTGCATTGGCAAAAGAATTGTCGGTCCTTCCTATTTTCAAAAATGTAAACGTCGGTGACCACTCATTATCAGTATTCCTGTCCAAACTCTTTAATGGCACTTTACTCGCTAAACACGATGAGACGGGCGCAATTATTAAGGAAAGCGTTTTGAAGTTTGATCTTCGCGGTGAACTTGGTGTTGGCATGGAGCTTGGGCGGCAAGCATTGCCTGTTATCGCAAATAACTGCATTGTGAGAGCATTTTACTTCATTCGCCACCTTGCCATTGAACTTCGCGAAAACAACGTGCGTTCTCTCGATGATATGCAGCATATTGCTTGGAATAAGGTGATGCCGACAAACAACCCCACAATTTCAAGGATGCTTACAATCGCAACAGGCGTATTTACAACCGTTGATGTCGGTGAGGCAATCATCACCCAGAAATATTGGATATCTGTTAACTATGTAGGTGTTGGACGCTTTGCTGTTGCCATTGGTCAGGATGTAGCGTGGTGCTTGAAAACGAGAAACATCCAAAAAATCAAGCAGATGTACGAAGAAATAAAACGCTTCGCGTATACGCAAGAAGACGAGAGAATATACGAAAGAATTGGTAATAATATGATGGATATGGACAAGCTCGGATTGACCGTTGCCCAAACAGAGATACTGTATAACCTTGAATACCACAAAACGCTCAACGATATTCAGCATACAAAGTTGCCGATCAACAGTGGAGGGATCAAACAGCTAAAGCAAGAATGGCTTGATGAGTGGAGAACGTATATGACGCAAGGTTTCCCCAGTTTTCTCCAAGTAAGTGATGCTGAACTGCACTGGTATTCTGAACAGGAATTGATACGAAAAATCGAAGAAAATGACCCATATGGCACTTGGTTTCGATTGGTTCTGTTTGAAACAATGTTGTTTGAGCCATATTATCCGTTAAGCCTTGAAAAAGATAAAAAGGGAAACGATATACCGAGTAAAAAATACCGGGACCTCCAAAATGCCATCTGCGGATATAAAAAGAGTGATGGAGATAGTTATCTTGATACACTCTTTACCGGAAGTTACTATACCAAAGGATATATCAAAAGGCTTCGCAAGTGCTATGATAAGGTTCTCCGTGAATTGAACGAAGTCCTTAAAACGGTCATCACATCGCTGTCTATTACTGCAATTGTCACTATCGTTGCCATAGCGACAGCCGGTGCCTTTGCTCCAGCAATCGCAGTTGCTTTAGTAGGCTCCAACTTCGCTGGACTTAGTGGTGCTACCTTGACAAGTGCTTGCCTTGCATATCTTGGCGGTGGTGCGATTGCAATAGGCGGCGCAGGAATGGCCGGTGGTACGATCGCCATAGTCGGCGGTGGTGCGGTTCTCGGCCTTGGCGTTGGTGCCGGTGTTGGCGGTGCTGTGGGCGCAGCCGGGTTAGTTGGTAAGAAGAACACTATCTTACAGTCCGCCAAACTCCTTGTCTCCGTAAGAGAAATCTTCCTCAACGATGAGCATGACCTCGCATATTCAAACAGTATACATGAGAAGTATGTTCAGAACATTGCAGAGATTGAAAAAGGCTTAGTGGAACTGAGGTTACAAGCGGATGTAGCAAGCAGTAAGGACAAACGGGAATTAAAAGCCAGAATCAAAAAGGCCGAAGAGTCTGTTGAAGCCATGAAAATTGCCAGAAAAAGCATGGTCAAGTTTATGTCCTCCTTTGAAACTGGCATGGCACAGTCATAAAAATACTGTGCAAATAGAGGTCGAAAATCGTGTAATTCTTTTGCCATAAGCTACATTCAATTTTGTAACTACAAAGATATGTGATACTGAGAAAAAGCTTTAAAATTCCTATTCAGTAGATAGCCTCATTGTGGATGTAGGCAATGCTATATGGTATTGTTCTTCATCTGGTATTAAACTACACTGATTTTAATTTGAGCAAATGATAAGAAAGGATGGTATGTGATGAGTGGTAGATATATAGAAGAAAATGTCAAGCGAAGATTATATGCGGAATCAATGGGGAGGTGCATGAACCCAAGTTGTCAACGAGAGCTATTTCGTGAAAATGGCGATATAATTGAAAAAGCACACATTGACCCATATTGTGAAACAGCAGATAATTCATTCGAAAATTTAGTTTTACTATGCCCGAGTTGTCATACTGATTTTGATAAAAACCATGCTTTTACTCCCGAGGAAGTTTTGGGGTGGAAGAAAATCCGAAGAGAAGAACTCGAAAGGCTTTTTAGCAAAAAATACGCTACTTTCGAGGACTTAAAAAAAGCGGTAACTCCTCTACTTTTAGAAAATAAAACAATTTATGAAAACTATTATAAGAAAGATAATCGAAAGCTTTGGGAAAAGTTTGAGCCTACGATATTAGCAAATAATAGAAAACTGAAAATGTTATTTTCAGCAAATCAGGATTTGATTCAACGTAATCAAGAGAAGTCTTATTCGAATTTAGCATACATTCAAACATTTATGGCACACGTGGATGAATTTGAAGCTACTCGTTCTGATGAAGAAAAAAGTCGAGAAATTCTTTTTCCGGCCGAAATAAATTCAATGTTCGGAATTGCTCCCGTTGAAGAATCTATCCTTCCATCTACAGAGTCACTTGAACTTTTGATAGAAAGGTTGAAGTCACAAGACAAGTTTGAATCCATTAGTATGGGAATCGCTCACCCATTTATTCAAATGAATGAGGATAGAAAATCAATTCGAGTATTTTTGGATGACACTCCTAGATTAAGACAGTTGTACCACGATTATAAATGTTTCAGAGGAGTGACTGTTAGACTGGAGAGTTTGAATTATGCATTAAAGTATATTCGTTCCAGAAAAGTCAGCTATAGTTTTTTAAGTGATAGCAATGTACGAGAAATAATCATACAAGATACGAAACTGATTTTTGTCTACGAATATTGCTTGAGTCAAGCGGATTTAATGCATCTTTCACCAGAAGAAAACAACATCATCGTCAATCTGCATAACTGGAATGGAGAGGGCTGCATATCCAAACAAGCATATGAATTGGCAGAGTGCATGAATGTAAGGTTGTTAACTATGGAAGCATTTTATGAATATATCAACAGTATCAAATAAAGACATTCCAGAACTGATAAGAGAGCACATGGCGCTATTTGATTCTTTCGAATATGTGTATTTGTTTGGATCTGTATTAAACCCTAGTGTCACCTTTAACGACATTGACATATTAGCTATTTATAAAGAATACTCGAGTAAAATTAGTAATGACTTGAGATTGATTGTAGATGAATTAGAGAAAGTATGTGGGTGGACTGTTGATTTGACTGCATTAAGTATTGAAGAAGAAAAAGAGACTGCTTTTTTAGAAAGAATCAAACATCGCTATTTGAAATTGAAATGATATGTTAGCAGCATTACCTATTCTGATCGTGTATTATTAGGAGAGACGGTTACCTATTCGCTGATAGAGTTTGTTTTTCATTCCTAGCATAAAGTAACAAGGGTATGTACCTCATGGTACATACCCTTGTTGTCAGCAACCCTTGTCCGGCAACTGCCATAATCTTGTTTCGTGAAACCTGTTTTATGAACAGCTGCCCGAGAAGCTTCCGCTTTTGATTACGATGATAAAAAATGATTTTGAGATAATTTTTTTGTTTTATTCTAACTGTACCTACATAGAGGGCACATTTATCCGTTTGTGCCCCCTTTCAGACATATAAGGCCGAGACAGTCAGAAAGACCTGCTCTGGGCGGCCTCCCGCTTTTCCTGCTTTCTTCTCCTCGCGAGTATTCCGCCGATTCTTCCGGTTTCCTTTGCGGACAAAGAACCCCAGCCGTCTGCCATCACGCGTTCAAACAGCCCTAACTCTTTTGCGATTTCATATTTTGCCAATTCCTCCGCAGAAAGTTCTTCTAATACGATGGGTTTTTTCTTTTTCATTTCCGGCACCTACCTCTTTAATTCAGTAATTTCTTCCCTTACAGTATTGCCGGAGTACGGAAATTTATTCCAATCATCTTTTCCGTTTAAAACTCTTTAAAAAAGCCCACCATGCCTCACGCACCGATTTATCGGAAACAATGACATTCCACTCCGCCCCGATAAACATAATGTACATACACGCATACAGCCAGATCATACAAAGTACGATAGCCGTTAAGCTCCCGTACATTGCCGAGAAATTGGAAATACGATCGATGTAAAAAGAATATAAATAAGAAAACCCAAGCCATCCCGCAGCACTGAACAACGCACCGGGAAGTTCTTCCAGCCAGCGGGATTTCCGGTTCGGAATTACAAGATACAATGCCAGAAAATACGCGGACAGCGCCACCAGAAACACGACGGTTCGTATACTGATAATCAGCAGCGCCGCGTTTTCCAAAAAAGGTACTTTACTCTGAATATATAAATAAATCTGATTGCCGAATCCCAAAAGCAGCAGAGTCAAAACCAATACCACCGCAAAAATCAGCGTATAAAACGTGGATAAAATACGAATCACAAAATAATTGCGCGTTTCCGGGTTTCCGTAGACCGCATTCAGTCCGCGTATAATCACAAGAAACCCTTTGGAAGCCGACCAGAGCGCCATTATTACGGAAAAAGACACCAGCGCCGTTGAGGTTTTTAAAAAGACTTCCTGCAATAATAACGTCACAAAATCATGGATTGCCGGCGGGAGAAGAGATTTTGACACTGCAATTAAATCCTCTCCCGTAAACGGCAGAAACTTTAACAGCGTAAGCAGAAATATTACAAAAGGAATAAAGGATAAAATCACGAAAAATGCCGCCTGTGCCGCATATGCCGACACGGCATCTTCCCGCAGTTTTTTTGAAAATGCCCTTATCATGTAATAAATTGCTTTTATCATATTGCACCTCCCGCGTGTACATCCACGCCGTAATTTTAATCGTAAATAAATCCCAAAGTCGTCCCCGGATAATATTCGTCTATAATCTCCTCACAGGTATATCCGTAACGCGCCATAGCATCCGCGCCGCACTGGCTCATCCCTACGCCGTGTCCGTATCCGCCGCCGGTAACCAGATATCCCGTTTCCCCGTGATACAGGCCTTTTTGCAATGTAATAAACGCACTCGGCAAAAGCGCGGCGCCATTGACATCTTCGCCGTTCTGCCGATAAATCAAAATATCGGTCGGCGCAAGCACCGTGCGTATATTATACTCATTTTTTACCAAAATTACACTTTTACTCCCTACCAGGAGAAGCTCTGTCGCAATGCCGCCGGTTCCGCGGTTATAAACGCGGACACTCTCAATTTCTCCAAGTTCCGTAATCGGTTTGCTTACAAACGTGCCGCTCTTTTTTTCGTAGGTCAGAATCTGCTCCGGCACCGCCTGATACCGCTGCTGCAGTGCCTTTAAAGCCGTTTTCGTTAAACTGTCCAGACTGATAAATGTCTGCCAGCGATACCACTCGCTCTCCGAATCATACGTTTTTACCTCTTCACTTGTCAAAAAATTATTCAAATATGTATCGTCCGCGTCCTCTCTTTCGACCCGGACCACCGAAATCTCTTCTCCCTTTTCGTTTATACTATGCAGCTTTCCGAGCAGATACGGTATCTCCTTGGCATTTTCCCAGACGTCCGACGCCGCAGCCGTGTGTCCGCAGGAAGTCGAAAAGTAATAGCACTGTGCCACTTCCCCGTTATACATCAATACCTGCCCGTGAGTATCTTTTACCGCCAGAATCGACGCCTCGCTTTCCGCAATATTATTATATACCTGACAGGACACGCTGTCATCTACATGGGCGCCGTATTCCGCATAACGGTTTGCCAAAAGCTCCGCATAGGCGTAACTGCGCGCACAGATTGCCTGCGCTTTTAACGCCTCCTGCTCAAAGCGGGACGGCATTTCACTCGGCAGTACCGCATACAAATATTCTTCGATTGTCAATTCATTGATAACCAGCAGCCCGTCCTCCCTGCAGTCGATTTCCAGACTGCCGCGGTAAGACGGCACCCCGTCCGCCCGTTTAATGCCGGAAAGCGTAATTTTCCCGTTCGGCTCCTCGGTCTCAATCTTTTTCCGGCCCGGTTCTTCCAAAAAGGATTCTTTCGTAAAGGTACATACTTCTCCTGCTTTAAACGTCTTTTCATTGTCCCCGCAGGACACTTTATACGCCGTATCGGACGTTATCTGTACCGAAGTATGGTAAAAGCCCTTAAAGCCTTCCGTACCGATTAAAACCCGTATCTTTTTAAGGTCCGGTTTCTCTTTTAACAGCGCGGCACATACTTTTCCGTTTTCCAGAATAAATTCGTTTCCTACCGAACCGATTAAAAGCTTTTCCGACGGTTCTTCGCTTAACCCGTCATACAACCGGTACAGCCGCCAGCCGTCTGCGAGTTTTAACTCCCCATACCCTTCCAATTCAATACTTTCCGCGTCCGCACGCAATACTTTCGCGGTAATTTTGTCCGGTTTCAGGACAAGAGAAATAATCCGTTCCCCTTGTACGGTCAAATCCGCCACACAAAGAGACAAAGTTTCGGGCAGCCGCCCCTTTGTCACAAGCGTCCGTTCCTCTCCCGCAAAGAAAAACGTAATATTGTTTTCCTCAGACGATATAATCCATGCATTTTTTAAGGTCTGCGGTTCCGTGATTTTGGGCGTCGGCGTAGCTTCCGGCTCCTCCTTTTCCCAAAAGTTTCCACGTTGTTTTAAAAAAAACAGCAGTACCGCCAAAAGCAGTACCGTCGTCAGAAAAACGATTCGCTTTTTCATAATTCCTCCGGACAATCTTTTTTACTAGCCTATGAAGCCCGAAGAAAAAATATGCTTACTGTGTCCTATCTTACTCCTCCGCCTCGCCGGTCAGCGCTTTTCCTATCCACGCAAACACCGCTTCCAAAAGAAGCTGCAGTAACAGGTAGAATATTACCGCGCAAAATAGCGCAAAAAACGGATACTGCGTGCGAAGCCCGTTCTGCAAAAGTACCCGTGCCAGGTCATTCACACCGACCAAGCCAATCAAAGAGGACATCTGCAGTAAAATGCAAAGCAGACGTTTTATTTCAAACAGCGACTGCTCGGTAATAAACGGCAGAAGCGCCGAGAAAAACTCCCTTCTTGCTCTCCGGTTGACCGCCGCAGTTCTGATTTTTGCCTCTTTCTTTATCCCGCGCGCCAGAATATCCGTCAGATGGCCGCCGCCGTAAATGCCGAGTACCAGTACCGCTATGATAAAACCGCCCCGGTGCATACCGCCGAGAAATGTATAGTACCACAAAAGCAGCGCAAGATAAATCGGCGTGCCTTTACACAAAAACGTAACGCCCGCACCGAACATCCGCAAGCCGCCGCGCTGCGACGTCCGCAGAAACGATAAGCCCGCCGCGAGCAAAGCCGCCACAGCCAAAGCCAGCATAAAAACAAGCAGCGTAAAAATACAGCCCTTAATAATTCTTATATAGGCTCCGCCCCCGATTAGATTGTTGTATACTGCATCATAAACATTCCGTATCATACTCTTAGTCCCTCCGTTCCCCGCTGCCCCGCGGTCCTTCTTTTTTTGTTCCGGTTTTCCTTACCGTCCCGGAGCAAAAACTCTTATTTCAGCGTCAGATACGCATACTCATCCATCGTATAATACCCTTTTGTTACAAGATAGTCCTTTTCTCCCGGCGTCGTATTCCGGCTCGTTCCGTAGCAAAACAGCATATCCACCCTGCCGCTTTCCAGCGCCGTAAAAGACTCCTCCACGGTTATCGGAACGGTAACAAACCGATATCCGGTCCGCCTTGCCAACTCCTCCAAAAAGGCTATCGAGAACCCGCACGGTCTTCCGTTGGCATCGTACCGGTCAAGCGGCGGAACCGTTCCGGTCACTCCGACGTAGAGCTTTGTTTTTCCGAATCCTTCCCTCGTCTCATACAAATCTAACGGTTCGTCCGCCTCCACATAAGCCACTGCCAGCGCCTTTAACATGCTGTCTTCTTTCATCTCGGTAATTGCCGCGTTTATTTCCGCACATAACGCTTCCTCTCCTTTTCGGAGCGCCATCGCAAACTCCAGTCTGCCGCCGCCTTCCACGCCGCCCGCGGTATCTTTCGGTGCATCAAGGCGTTCCAGCCCTTCTTCGGTACGAAGCAGATACTCCGCCGTCACATCGGGACAGCAGATAGCGTCCGCACGCCCGCTTTTTAATTCATAAAGCAGTTCCGGCAAATCTTTTACCGCATGATAACCGGACAGCTTTATTCCAAGAATGGTTTCAAACAAAACCTTTGCATTTTCCTCCGGCATACGCGCCGCCGTCACTCCCGCGAGGACTTTCCCGTTCAAATCCCCGGTATGCGAAAGCCCCTGCCCCTTCGCGGAAGGTTTCGCAAACCCCGCAGCCGTAAGAAGCAATAACAGCACCGCCGCCGCGGCAGCCGTCCAAAGACCGATTTTTCTTACCTTCATGCCAACCTCCGTTTACTCCACTGTAAGCCCGATAATTCTCTCGTCTCTTGTGCCGACTACAATGGTATTTTCAAACACCGCCGGAGTTGCCTCAAGCGTTGTATTTAACTTTATTGAATCCAAAAGGTAACCGTTTGCGGCATTAAACAAAAGCACCGTCCCGTCGGAACAGCATTGTATCAGATACACCGTGCCGGTTTTTGTATACATCGTCGCCGTGGAACTCCACGCATATGCGGAAAGTTCCTCTAACCATGTCGTTTCCCCATTCTTTGTGTTAATCGAAATCAGATAACCGGAAGAAAGTTTAGGACAGCGGGAAATCGAATAAATAATCTGCCCTTTAATTTCACCCTGCCCCAATACGCCGGTTGCAAGAATACCGCCCTCGACGCCGTCTACATTGTGACACTCGAAAACCTTTTTCCAAACAATGCTCCCGTTTGCCGCGTTCAGTTTAAAAATCGCGACGTCCCCAATCGAATGCTCGTCTAAAATGGCTTCTGTCAGCGTGGTTGCCACATAAACAAAATTACCGTCTTCTTCCTCGGAAAAAATCGGGGAAGAATTAACGTCGCCATAGACGTCCTGCGCCCATACCATGGACATGGTATTCAAATCCAGACAATAAAACACACCGCCGTTATCGCCTATATAAATATAGTTTCCGTATACCGCGGCGGAATTTTCCATGCCCCAGGTAAACTCGGACTCGGTCGCTCTTGCCGCGGAATAAGTATAATCCACCGCGTACTCCGGCGCAATTGAGAGCGTACCGGCCTCACGGTCATAACTTGTATTCAGTTTTATCGTATAAAGGACACCGTTTTCGCCCGGATAAATCAGCGTATCCGTCGCCGCATCAATCACCGGTGAACTGTCGTAAGCATGGAACGTGCGCGGCGCCATACTGTCGTTGGCACCGAACTCATACAGCTTCGTTCCGTCAATCAAACTGTAAATATACGCTCTGGGACTTACATTCTCGCCGTAAAGACCGGTCTGCGCATCACCCGAACCAAGCACCAGAAGAGGAATTCCGGTCGGATACAGGGACGCGGTTCCCTTAAACACCATACCGATATGAATGGCGTCACGGCTCTCGCTTCCGTCCTCCAAGTCCAAAAAGTGAATGTATCCGTCCATGCCGGAATAAATTACTTCCACAAAATTTTCTTTCTCTTTCTTTTCCGGATAAAGATTCATAATCCTCTTTGTTTCCTCCGGCCACGCAATCACAAGCGGCTGCCCGGTCCAGCCGTTTCCCGACCAGTAACTCGTCCCGCTTGACTTTAAAAGCTTTCCGGTACGGTACGTCCAGTATTCTTTTGAAAAACGCTCCTTGGTAACCTCAGCCAGACCGTAAGAAGCCGCACTCCGGTGGTAATTGCCGCGGAACGTATACAGCCCCTGCACCGTCCCCGTCACCAGAGTTCCGTAAAAAGCAATCGGTTCCTCTCTTACAAAATCCGCTTTTCCTTCCGAAATAACAATTTCTCCGTCTTTTTCATAGCGGAGCTTTTCGGTAATTCCGAGAACTCCCGGAGCCGTATTCTCCGTACAATATGCTCCGCCTGCCGCGCCCGCCGTGTTCTCCGGAAAATACTCGGTAGAAACCAGTCCTGCCGTATCATGTTTCATATTATATAAATAGCGTATGCCGCCCGCTGCCGATATCTTTCTTAACATCAGCAGGCCGATGCCGCAGACAAGCAGAAAAAGACCGCAGACTGCCGCGATAATTACTTTTATCTTCTTTTTCATCCTGTCCTGCCTCCTTTTTATTCCGTTTATTTCTCCCGTTTCCCTCATTTTTCCGCACCATAGAGACGGAAATCCCCTTTTAGTCTGCCGCTTCTTTAGCCTCCCTCATTACCTGTTCCGCCATCGCAACAAGCACTTCTTTATTTCGTTTCCAGACGCCTTCAAACTCCTGAATCGGAAGGGGGGCTGCCACGGTGCCTATTTCTATCGTAACTTCGGGGATTCCTTTGATTCCTACCGCCCATTCGCAGTATCCCGCCTCATCCTGCTTATCCGACTCCGCGTATACGATACGGTAACCGGTCAGTCCGTGCACCGTCTCCACAAAAGAAAGGCACCGTTCCCTGATTTCCCCGGTCTGTCCGAAATCCCAGTAAAGCAGCGAACCCGTCGCGTGGTAACTGACAGCCGCCGCAACCGGCTCCCGCTCCGTAATCGCAATCAACACCTGCGTTTCCGGTTCGGACGCGGGGGCTGTTCCTTTGTAGCGGTCTGCCGCGGGAACCGCAGAACCGCCGTATTCTTCCCAGCCATAAGCAAAGTTCCTGTTTAAATCTACTCCGTTCGCGTTTGCCTTATAACGCTTGTAAAAATATTCTCTTGTAACACCGGCTCCGTCCCGTTCATAAAAACTCTCCACCAAGACGCGCAGTTCTTCCGTGCGGATACTTTCGGTTCCGAGCTGACTGACAGAAACGCCGTCCGGGTTTGTCATCGGCACAACCACAAGGGCCGCCTCCGAAAAAATCTCACGATAGGTTTTATCACGGAACACTCCGGTATCATAGTTTTTTGCATAAGTTTCCAACTGTTCCATCACAAGCAGCGTCGTCAAATGCTCTCTGGCGTGAATCGCCGCCTGTACAAACACTACCCGCTCCGCGTCAGGGTTTCCGAACTTCACCGCGGGAATCCCCCTGCCGTCCGCGCTGTACCCCTCCCACGTTACGGAAACAATATCCGGGTACGCATAGGCAAGCATCTCTATGTCTTCGCACATCTCCTCATAAGTATACGGTTCTTTTGAAGTATCGACAATATCTTCCGGTATGACAAGCGTAGGTTTTGCCGTGGGCTGCGGCGTAACCGTAGGCGTAACAACGGGTGTTGCTTCCGGCTGTGTTACCGCGGCGTTCCTTGGAGTTATTGTCGGAAAAACGGTAAGTGTTGTTTCGCTTCTTTCGGAATCCTGCGGTTTCCTGTTACAAGCCGGAAAAGCAAGCAGCGCAAACAGGAGAAAAAATACTCCGGCACGTGCTTTATTCTTTTTCATAACATTCATAACAGGTCTTTCCTTTCCCTTTAACTTTATAAATTTCGCAGTACCGACTGCAGATCCTGTACGGTTCCCACTTCGACAACCCGAATCCCTTCGTTCTTTTCTTCGCCCGGCGCTTTCTTCCTGCGAGGCACGATTGCGGTTTTATAGCCCATCTTTTCCGCCTCCGCGATTCGTGCCGCCATCATATTCACCGAGCGGACTTCGCCGGTCAGTCCCACTTCTCCGAACGCGACGGTACGCGCCGGAAGCGGCCGGTTGCGGTAGCTGGACAAAAGTGCGAGAATAATAGCTAAATCAAGTGCCGGTTCCGTAATCTTCATGCCGCCCGCCACATTCACATAGGCGTCGCACCCTGCCAAAGATATCCCAAGACGCTTTTCCAAAACCGCCATCAAAAGCGTTACTCTGTTATAATCCGTCCCGGCGGCCGTTCTGCGCGGCATATTAAAGTTGGTCGGACTGACAAGAGCCTGTACTTCTACTAAAATCGGACGGGTTCCTTCCATTGCCGCCGTAACGACGGAGCCCGGCTCATCTTCCGGTCTTCCTTCCAGCATATACTCCGAAGGATTCTTTACCTCCAAAAGCCCCGCGCCTGCCATCTCAAACACACCGATTTCATTGGTGGAACCGAAACGGTTCTTCACGGCGCGCAGAATACGGTAGGAAATGTGGTTTTCGCCCTCAAAATAAAGTACCGTATCTACCATATGTTCCAACATACGCGGTCCTGCCACAACACCTTCCTTTGTCACATGACCGATAATAAAAATCGTAATTCCAAGTCCTTTGGCGAGCCGCAGCAGCGAAGCGGTTGCCTCCTTTATCTGTCCCGGACTCCCCGGAGCGGCCTCCGTTTCCTCACGGTAAACGGTCTGGATAGAGTCTATAATCACTACTTCCGGCGCAATCTGCCGGATATTTTCCTCGACACGGTTTAAACTGGTTTCCGCCAAAAGAAGCATTCCCGCGTCAGTCACCTTTAAACGGTCCGCCCGCATACGAATCTGGCGTATGGACTCTTCACCGGAAACATACAGCACCTTCCGTTCCTTCTTCGCCAGCGCATAACACATCTGAAGCAGCAGGGTAGACTTTCCGATGCCCGGATCGCCGCCCACCAGTACAAGAGAGCCTATTACAATCCCTCCGCCAAGTACCCGGTCAAGCTCTCCGATTCCTGTAGTCATCCGCTCGTCTTCCCCGGTATCCACCTCCGAAAGCAGCACCGGCTCCGCCGTCTGCAATGCAGAAGCGCCGTAAGCAGGGCTTTTTGCTTTGCCTGCCTGTGGCGCTTCTACCAAAGAATTCCACGCCTTACAGCCCGGACACTGTCCGAGCCACTTAGGCGATTCGATTCCGCATTCTTTACAAAAAAACACAACTTTCCCTTTTGCCATAACTTCCCCGAAACAATTACTACTGCTTTACTACTCTCACTGCAGAACTTTTTCCCTCGGTCAGCTGTACGCTTAATACCAGCTTCCCGCCGAGATTGGTCTTCATCTTACCGATATTTGTTCCTTCAATAAAAAGCTTAAACTCTTTTTCCGCCTCCAATTCAAGCGTTACCTGTGTATCGGTGGTTCCTTCCGCAGAAAATGAAACCTCCTTATCATTTGCCAAAAAGTTCGTCACTTTTGTTCCCGGCACAGACTCGTATACAAACATACCGTTTCGTTCCAACTTGGTAATGTCCTTAAAGGTCTTCACCTTGTACAGATCACCGCCAAATTCAAAACCATCCGCTTTTGCTTTTGTAGCAAGCGTATAATCCCCAAACGCCAGCTTTCCGTTGTCCTGAGCATAAATCAGTTCTGCCATTTTCTTATCCTCCTGTAACAGCTCTCCTTTTATATCCCTCTATAACCGGCATCCCGCGTTCTCCCTGCGGTCGGACGCAAACCGGAAAAGCAGAAACGCTCTGCCTTTGTAAAGATTATACCATATTTGCCCTCGTTTTTCCATAAATTTTAGTAACTTAATAAAATGTTCACTTCTTTTTGGCTACCTGCGTTTCCTGATTCGGCGTATCTTAATTTTCGCGGTTTCCGGCGAGTCTCCCTCCTGCACTACCGTAAGCGCCGCCGTATCCCCCACCGCGATTCTGCCGTTTAGGATTTCTTCCGCTATCATGTCTTCGATATACACCTGAACGGCACGGCGAATCGGTCTTGCACCATACTTTTCATCCGAACCCTTCTTCACAATATATTCGGCTACCGCCGCATCCGTTTTTAAGACAATCTCCAACTGCTCCCTGCAGCGTTTTACAACGGAAGCAATCTGGAGTTCCGCGATTTGCGCAAGCGCTCCCGCATCCAGAGGATGGAATACGATTGTCTCGTCGATACGGTTAATAAACTCCGGTTTAAAGTTTTGTTTTACTTCTTCCATAACACGGGAACGCATCCGTTCATAATCCGCGGTTTCGTCGGCCGTGCTGATAAAACCGAGATTTTTCGGCGACATAATTCCCTGCGCTCCGGTATTGGATGTCATAATAATAATTGTGTTCTTGAAGCTCACGCGTCTGCCCTGCGCGTCCGTAATATGACCGTCTTCCAATACCTGAAGCAAAATATTGAACACATCCGGGTGCGCCTTTTCCAATTCGTCAAACAGTACCACGGAATACGGATTTCTGCGAATCTGCTCGCTTAACTGTCCGCCTTCTTCGTGTCCCACATAGCCCGGCGGCGAACCGATCATTTTGGATACGCTGTGTTTTTCCATATATTCGGACATATCTACCCGAATCATCGCATCTTCTTTTCCGAACACCGCCTCGGCAAGCGCCTTGGACAGCTCCGTTTTTCCGACGCCGGTAGGCCCCAAAAACAGGAAAGAACCAATCGGCCGGTCAGGATTCTGCAGTCCCACCCGTGCGCGCCGAATTGCGCGGGAAACCGCCATCACCGCGTCTTCCTGTCCGATGACACGCTTTTTTAAAACCTCCGGCAGCTTCAACAGACGTTCGCTTTCTTCTTCACAGAGCTTTTGCAGCGGTATCTTTGTCCACGCGGAAATTACGTCCGCAACGGTCTCCTCTCCCAGCTCCGGAAGTTCCTGTTCTTCGTTCTCCTGCGGTTTCATTCTGTTTTTCAGGCGCTTCTGCTTTTCCGCTATCGCAATCGCGCCCTCCGTATCACCGGCTAAAAGCAGCGCTTCCTTTTCCTTTTCCATCTGTTCCAGACGTTTTTTCTTCTCACTGTATGGCTGCTGCTTTGTCAGTTCGGAAAGTCGCAGCATGGACGCGGCTTCATCCAATACGTCGATTGCTTTATCCGGCAGGAAACGGTCGTTGATATAACGCTCCGAAAGCTTTACCGCGGCCTTCAGCGCGGCATCGCTAATCTTAATTCCGTGATGCCGTTCATATGTCTCCCGCAGTCCGAATAAAATCTTTTCCGCCTCCTTTGCGGAAGGCTCCTCTACCGCAACCGGCTGGAATCTCCGCTCTAACGCCGCGTCTTTTTCAATGTACTTACGGTATTCTTCCCGTGTGGTCGCGCCGATTACCTGAAACTCGCCTCTTGCAAGCGCCGGCTTCATAATGTTGGAGGCGTCCAATGCTCCCTCCGCTCCTCCTGCACCGATAATCGTATGCAGCTCGTCAATGAAAATCAATACGTTTCCGTCCTGAATGGCTTCTTCCATCACGCGCTTAATCCGTTCCTCAAACTCCCCGCGGTACTTGGAGCCCGCTACCATGCCGGATAAATCCAGCGCAAGCACGCGTTTCTTTTTCATACAGTCCGGCACGTCACCCGCGGCAATACGTCCCGCGAGTCCCTCTACCACGGCGGTCTTTCCCACGCCCGGCTCTCCTACCAGACACGGATTATTTTTTGTTCTGCGGCTTAAAATCCGAATCACTCTGCCGATTTCTTCTTCTCTGCCGATTACCGGATCCAGCCCGCCCTTTTTCGCGGTTTCGGTCAAATCCTTACTGTACTTTTCCAGAAGTTTTCCGTTCTCCGGCTGGCGCATACGGCTTCTGCTCATTGCGTAATCCGCCTTTGCGCGGCTCGCGTCAACTCCCATTGCCATTAATGTATCAAAATAAATCTTCTGCCCTGAAATACCAAGCGTATTAAGCAAACGTACCGCGATACAGTTTGCCTCCTGCAAAAGCGCCAGAAGCAGATGCTCCGTTCCTATTTTTTCGCTCTGATAGCGCTCCGCCTCCTGTTCCGCCTGTTCCAGAATCCGAAGCAGCCGCGGTGTACTCTGCAGCGCTTTTTTCGGACTGCCTCCCTGCGGGGTAATCAGCTGGTCTATAAGCTCATGCAGCTTTTCCGGCCTCACCCCGTTACTCTGTAACACCTCTTTTGCGATACATTCCTGTTCCAGCAAAGCAACCAAAAGATGCTCGCTGCCGATATACCCGTGCGCCAGATACTCCGCCGCCTGTTCCGCATACCGAATCACCTGTTTTGCCTGTTCCGTATACAACTTTCCCATAAAATTCCCTTTCTGTAACAACGTATTTAAGAATGCCCTATTCTACGTCAAACTCCCGCAGAACCTCGTCGGTTGCCGCGTGTATTTCTTCTTCCGAAAGCCCTCTGCACAACGCTTTTGCCAAAGAAATCCGCATTTCGTTTTTCAGAGCCTCGGCCGCCCGCAGTTTATCGCTGTTAATGTCAATCACCGCTCCGCGCCTGCGGTCAAGCCGGACATACCCTTCCTGCCGCAGAACGGCATATGCTTTATTGACCGTGTGCATATTGATGCCGATATTTTCCGCCAGTTCCCGCACCGAAGGCAGCGCGTCGCCCTGTCTTAAATCCGCATTGGCAATTCCGTAAATAATCTGATTATACAATTGTATATAAAGTGCTTCTTCACTGCCAAAATCAATTTGAATCAGCATCCGACCGCCCCCATTTCCTTCGTTTTTCTTCACGCCCGCTAATCATCCAAATCATTGTCTTCCTGTCTGCTCTGCCGGTACAGCCGCACTACAATAAGCATCAGCAGTACGCTTAACGCAATAAACATCGCAAGCAGAAACAAAAGAATTACCTGATGCGTTTTATATTCGTCAATCGTCCTGTAAAAGGCGCTGTTATCTTCCTCTACTACCTGTCTGATCTCAATGCTTTCCTCATCGTAACGCTGTAACGTCTGTTCTTCCCTGTCGTAGCGGTAGTACGCACCGTTTCCCAGCCGGTCCTCTAAGACTAATATAAAAAAGTCGCTGTCCGGCACGTCCCGTTTCGTGTAGGCCTTTACCCGTATGCCGTCCAGATACAACACGGTTTCTTCGTATCCGGTCGGCGCAACGTAATGGTTCTGGTCGTCGGAAACCGTATATTCGCCGCCAAACGAAAGCACAACCTTTCCGTCTTTTTCCACGGCATGAAGTCCTGCTTCATACCCTTCCGGTGCAGGCGGCTCCGGCACCTTTGTCGGTTCTGCCTCTTTTTCCTGTCTGGTGACATACAAATAATACCTTTTTTCCGTACCGTCCTCCGCCGTCACCGTTACGATAACGGTATTTCTGCCTACTCTTAAATCGGTACTTCCGTTTACGCCTACGGTTGCATTCTCATCTTCGGTCAGCGCGCTCACTACAATTCTTTCCGTATCGTACGGCACAAAAACCTCATATTCCCTGATGGTTGTCGCAAACGCCGGCGTCAGTTTTCCGGGATTTACTTTCAGCGCCGAAAGGCTGGCATTATTCGACGCATTCTCCGCAGCCGCAATGTTCAGATTCAGCACATTGCTCGAAACCGACATTACGTCCACCCCGCCGTATACATATACTAACGGCATTCCGTACATGGAAACCTCCGCACTGCCGCGTGAAAGCGCCGAAAACCGTATTACATATTTTCTGCTTTCTTTGCTCGGGGAAGCGCCGATATCCGCAATTTTCAGCACTCCGGCACCTCCCGTAATACAGGAAGGTGCCGTGATAAATTCCATAGCATCCGCGTCATAAAAAAGATACGCTTCAAAATCCCCAATCACTGCGGTCTTTGACGATTCATCTTCCGCGGGCTGCGCCGTTATAAGCAGGGTTATCTCAAACTCTTCACCGACCCGCACAATTTCCGACTCCGTCTGCAAATCAATCGTTGCTACCGCTGCCTGTGCCGTCTCTTTTGCTCCAAACCAAAGCATTACGGCAACTATGATAAAAAACAGCCCTCGCTTCATTGCAATTCTCCTCTGCTATTCTCTTACCACATACAGCTTATACTCTCTCATCGAGCCGTTTTCCGCAATAACATATACGGACAGCTCGTTTACTCCAACCGCAAGCGAAACATATCCCGTACCGTTTACCACCGCTTTCCGGCTCACCGGCAGCGCCTCAACCAATACTACCTCGGTACTGTTATCTACAATCAAAGAATATTCAAAGATTGACGCGCCGTCAAAACTCGGTGTCAGACGGTAGCTTGTACCGTCTACTTTCTGAATAGAAAGCTCCGACAAATAATTATTCGGATTATACTGCACCGTCGGCATGTTCACCGCCTTTGACGGCATATTCAGGTATACAGGTATAGAGAACACAATAGGACTATCCGTTGCGCCCGTATACGCCTGTGCCGTCTTTTTCCCTTCGGAGAACGGCGCCTCTACATTTGCCATATACTGGTGACTGTATGTATAGTAGGAGGTCATATTAAACTTTTGCAGATAAATGGTATTCTGTCCCCGGTTAATGTAGGAGCTTCCGATAATGTAGGCCCCGCCGACAATCGCGCTGTAACGGTTGTCCCAAGGAATCAGAGAGGCATCATTCAACGCGTAATCCGTACTGCTTCCGTACTTCGCGTACTTCAGACCGTTCGCAATCGCACCTCCTGCCTGCGTACTATGGTATGCCCCGATATTATAAAAATTATACAAACCCTCAAAACCGCTTACGGTTCCCGTTACGCTGTTGCTGACCGTTGCCGTGCCCGTAACTACTTCCTGTTTTACACGGGTCGCAAGGTGATACGGACTGACGCCCGAATACTCCGCCGCTTTCAGGAACGTTTCTCCATAACTGATGGAACGCACGATGCCGTACTGATCCTCGTAAACATAGGAGGTCTGATACAACGGCGTATATTTCAAAATATTTTCAACACCGGCAAGATTCTGGTAGGACGGCTCATATGTCAATACCTCAAACTGGAATACCGATTTATCATCAAGAAAGTTTCTCGGATCCATGTAATACTCCAATGCCGCCTTGGAAGCCGTCACCCATGTAGAACCGTCATACACGATAAAACTGTCCGTCTTCCAGTTATAGGCTCCATCCTCTAAGGATTTCCATTCAATTCCGTAGCTGTTCGGAATCAGATTCTTTCCCGGAATATTTTCCTCCGTAATCGCGGTATCCCAAAGCAGACCGGTATGATGCGCTTTAAAGACCCAGTTCGGATATTGCGCATGAAGCTCCCGCAGATAAGGCTTGTATGACTCAGGGAAGCCCTGCTGTGTCAGCATCAGCTCAAAATCCGAACTGACGCCCGGATTCACACCCGGATTTTCGCTTCCCGAAGGATTGGTACTTCCCGGTCCCGGCGTCGGCGTCGGCGGATCACACTCTACAATTCTGTCCTCTAAAATATATCCGTAATACTCATTATTGGCGTATGTGACACCTACGTGGCGGTAAAAATTCCCGCTGTCATCCACATAAAGAGCATATAACTTTAAATACATTTCCGAAGTCACCGTCACCGCACGGGTTGTACTTCCATTTATTTTTACACTGCCTGCCCCGTTTTTCGGAAGCACTTTCAGCACCATGGAAGACGCGTTCGGATGTGTCGCCTTTCCCCAGCCTGCCTGCTCTCCCGGCGTATTTTCCTTTGCCTGCGCCGCAGGGGTTGCCGCCGGAGTAGGTACCTCCGTCGGAGTAGGAGTTGCCGTCGCTGCAGGCGTCGCCGTCGGAGCAGGGGTCTCTGTTGCGTCAGGTCCTGTCGCAGGAGTAGGACTTGCCGGCAAAGCTGCCGTAGGCGTCGGTTCCGGCGTAGGTGTAGGGGTCGGTTTCGGGGTTACTGCGGCCGGTTTTCCGAAACGCACCGAATCCGCCAATACATAACCGGTAAACTTCTCTCCGTTTACTTCACAGGAAATTGCAAACCACTTTCCGTTACTTGCCGTCTGCTCTCCCGTCAACGAAACAATTGTATTCTCAGGAAGCACCGCAACCGCTCCTGACGCGTCTTTCACATACGCCGCGCCGTTTGACGCGCCCGCACGGAGACGTACCTGCTTTGTCAACATGGCATCCGGATAAGAAGTGTAGTCCAAAGAAATATAATCGCTTAATACATATCCTTCATCGTCCCCCATCGTCACCTTATACCATTTATCCGTTCCGTTCCATTCTTCCCCGATTACAGTCACCGCATTTCCGTAACTTAAAAGAACGATTACATCATACTCCGTTCCCGGTCCTTTTCGAAAGTTTAACTGTGTTGCGGAAACTTTCGCCGGAAGCCGGTAGTCTGCAACATTCGGATTCTCCGGAGCCTTGGTCGGCGTCGGGGTGGTGGTTGCCGCCTGTGACGGCGTTTTGGTCGGTTCCGGCGTGGAAAGCTGAATATATTCTCCGAAAACATAGCCTGCCCTCTTGACGCCTGCCAGTTCGAATTCGATACAGTACCACTTGTCGGAGCCCACATAACAGCTTCCGGTTGCCGTAACCTTAGTTGAATATACCAGTACCGCCAGAATATCCTTATCCGTACCCGCCTGCGCACGGACATTTAATCCGCTTGCAATAACCGTTGCCGGAATCCGGTAATCGGAAAGAAGTCCGCCCACGGAAGGCGTACTTGTCGGCGTTACGGTCGGCTTAGGCGTTGCCGTCGGAACCGGTGTCGCCGTCGGAATCGCCGCGTTTAAAGAAATATACGGCCCGTACACATAACCGACCTTTTTCGTCCCGTTATAATCAAAAGAAATGCGATACCACTGCTCGCCTCCCGCGTAAGTCAAGCCGGTTGCCGTAACGGACGCGCCGTAATTAAGCGAGGTAATAATCGAATTACCGGTTCCCGCACCGGTTCTTACGTTTAATACGCTTGCGATTACTCTTGCCGGCACGGAAAAATCATCCGCATAACTGCCTCCGGCGGATTCCGGCGCTTTGGTCGGCGTAGGAGCTGCCGTCGGAGTCGGCGTTGCGGTCGGAATCGTGCCGTTCAATGTCACATACGGTGCATAGGCATAACCCGTTTTCGTTGTACCGCCCGACTGATACGTAACCTTATACCACTTTTCGGAGCCGACATAAGTCTGACCGATTACGGTAACCGAAGCCCCGCTCTTTAACGTATCCAAAAGAGCACCGGACGTACCGGCGCTCTGCCTGATATTAAGTTCGCTCACCCATATCCTTGCCGGAACCGAAAAATCCGATGCCGTATTGCCCGCGGAAGGCGCCTGGGTCGGCGTAGGTGCCGTTGTCGGTCCCGCCTCTACGGAAACATATTTTCCGCTGACGTACCCCGTCACTTCCTTTCCCGAAAAAGAGGCCGTAACGTGATACCAGCCGTCCTCTTCACCTAAAATTTCCACTACCGCGTCCTTTGTAAGATAAACCTCCTGTCCGTTCACCGTCATCTTATTGTATGTAGTCCCCGGCCCGCTCCGCACATAAAGACTGGTCGCTATTATCGTGCCTTTTTGCGCCGCCTGTGCCGCCACCGGCTGCATCACGGCGGTCTTCCCTATCAGGAAGCTCGCAAGTAATATCAATGCCACTCCTATGCGTCCCCGTCTTAATCGCGTTTGTATCTTCATTACGTTCGCTCCTTTATATCGTACCTTACAGCCTGTCCTTTATATCGTATTTCGTCACATCTTCCACATTTTGTAGTAAAACCAACCTTATTATAGCATGTTTTAAAACCGCTCCGGCAGAGTCATAAAAACCTTTGGTTTTTATGACTCGCGGACTTGCGGCGCAAGATGTGAAACAAAACACCGGAGACAAAATACATGTCTCCGTGCTTCGTTTCACATTTTGCTTGCTCTGCCTTCGCGGATATTATACCATATTAAGTATAAAATTACTATATGTCAGATTCATGTCAGGCGAAAAGATTTCCTATTCATGAAAAAATCAACCCCCGCAAAAGATTTAAAATCTTTTGCGGGGGTAAAAATCATGCCTGTTTCTGTTTTCGTTCCTTTCCCGCCGCCACATTCGCCGCGATACCAAGTCCTATCATTCCCCAGAAAACCGGCGCCGTCACTACCATCGAGTCGTTGGAAATTGCCGAAATCATATAACCGATACTTCCGATAAATGCCGCAATGCCTAACCCTTCCGCTTTCGTGCTTAAATTCCGGAAGCAGTACAGCCGGATACACCAGATTGCATACCAGCCGTAAAAGACAAGCAGGCACAGCAGAGAAAGAACACCGGTCTGGACTCCTACCTGTAAATACAGGCTGTGCGGCTTTGTCATAACCTGATGCTCAAACCCGTTTGTCCTCATCATCAGGTAATCCTCCTGCGGATATGCCAGCAGAAAAGTATCCGGTCCGGAACCAAGGAAAATATGGTCTTTCAACAACGGCAGCGTGCGGCTCCAGATAAAACCGCGGTGTGAAAAGGAGCTCTGGCGGTCCTTAAACAAAGCCGATTCTGCCATAATCATATCCGATTCTTTTCCGAAATCCGTAACATATTGGTATTTCCCTTTGCTTTCATTATAAACAAAGTTCCATTCTTTTCCGGCATAAAGGCAAAAGCCCAACCGCTCCCCGATAAAGACCGGAGAAATCCTTATGCCGTCCAAAGCCGGATATTCAAAAACAAATACCTCCTCCTCTTCACGTTTCGTCATCAAAAGCTGTTCTCCCGTTTCCGAAACCGTGTAAAAACCATAGGTTCCCCCTTCCACATACAAAGAAACCTGTGCCCGTACCTCATTGTACATAAACACGACTCCGTCCTGCACGGTATATAACTCCGTCAGACCCGTCTTTTTCACTACGGTTCCGTCCTGTGCGGTATACTCCGCCACCTTGACGTTATCTTTCGCAAATATATTTTTCAGTCGGTCAAAAATTACGTTGTCGTTATAAGCATTTACAAGCAGTACAAGCACGAGCGCAAAATTTGCCGCAGGAATCGTAAAGTACCATTGCTTCAGCAAATTACGAATGCAGAATATCACCGCTACGCCAAGTGCTGCAACCGCGGCTATCAGACCCGCCCTTGACCTGCTGGACAAAAGAGCAACCGTCACAAGCGCAAAATCGGCTATATGCCAGATACGCCGCCATTTGTTCTTTTCAAAAAGCACGAGCATGGCAAGAAAAGGAAGCACAAAAGAGCCGAACACACCGAGATAATTCGGATTATACATGGTCGCATATGCCTGTCTATTTCCAAAAACAATCGTCAGCTTTCCGCCAACCGCATTCAAAAAGTCCTCTGTTGTTATCAGTTTCTGAACAAGCCGCGTTTTCATAAAATCAAGGCCAAGGCCCTGCAATGTCCCAAGCAATCCGACCACCGTCGCGCTAAAACAAATCGCGTCCGTAACCACCAAAAGTTCTGTCTCACTCTGTGCATACAAAAAAACATAATACACAACCAAAACATAACTAAGCAGCACCCAGACAGTCTCAAACTGCTCATAGCTTCCGCTAAAAGAAAAGGTGCGGTTTACGGAAAAACACGCGGACAGAAACACCAGCGCCCCGTACGCAAAAAGCGGAATAAACAATTTAAGAAAAGGAATCTTTTTCCTCTCCTTCCAAAGCCGCAGCAGTACCCCCGCCGCCAGCACAAACATAAGTACCGTCAATGCCACGGACTTCGGCAGCAAAAAAAACTCATATGAAGCTACGGTATTCTCAAACCAGGGATACGTTTCAAGCCCCGTTTTATACGCACACTGCCTTATAATCAGCGGAACCAGCCCCACCATAAGCAGCGCCGGCAGCATCCGCAGAAACGCTTCCCGATATCCTTCCCGGGAAACGCCCCGTTTTGATTTATAATAATACTTTTTACTCATTTCCATCGTTCCTTTATTTTTTGTTAGGATATAAAATTCCTATTTACATTATACACACTTTCCGAATTTCTTCAAGTCCCGCGAACAGCGCGCTAAAATCCTATGTCCATATTGCCATTGCAAGCGTCCCCGCTGCCATCAGACAAAGACCGGCCAATGCCTTTTTGCTGAGTTTCTCTCTGAATACAACATAAGAAAAAATAACCGTTACCACAATACTCATTTTGTCAATCGGAACAACCACGCTGACAACACCGTTCTGAATCGCGTAGTAATAGCACAGCCATGACGCTCCCGTTGCCAGTCCCGAAAGAGCTATATACCCAAGTTCTTTTCTCTTAATTGTCCTGACCTGCTTCTGCTTTCCTTTGGCAAATACGATACTCCATGCCATAATAAGAACAACGCCTGTACGGATTGCTGTGGCAAGGTTGGATTCTACGCCTGTTATGCCGATTTTGGCAAGAATCGACGTGAGTGCGGCAAATACTGCGGAAAGAACGGCATAAATCATCCATCGGTTATTTTTCGCCGATTGTGCGGCTTCTTTCTTTTCTATCATTAAAAAAATCCCAAAAGCAAGAACCGCGGTGCCTGCCAGTTTGACCGCCAGATGCTCGGTTTCGTCAAACAAAATGACCGCAAGCAGGACAGTCAAAACCGTGCTTGACTTGTCAATAGGCACAACTTTATTCACATCCCCCATCGACAGGGCCATGAAATAACATATCCATGACGCACCGGTGGCAAGACCGGAAAGAATCAAAAAAAGCAGTGATTTTGTTCCGATGGCTGTAAGCGTCTCCACAGAACCGACAATAAACACCATTATCCACGAAAACAGCAATACCACTACCGTGCGTACCGCCGTTACCACATCGGAATCCGTATTCTTAATTCCGCACTTTGCAAATATGGCCGTAAGCCCGGCAAAGAAAGCGGATAAAACCGCCGCAATAATCCACATACTTTCGCGCTCCTTTGTACCATGTTACCTAAAGGTATAATCTTTGACTTTGACAAGATTATACCTTATCAGACGCGTTTTTTCAATGTTGCGAATGAAAGATTCATCTTACGCGCAGACTGAAAGATATACAGCTTGAGACAGCGTGCAATCTATAGAATATAAAAAGTACACAAAATGCGGAAACGCAGGACTGTGGTATGATAGGAATGATTCAAATTTTCAAATAAAAAATATTTCTAATGACAATGTAAGGAGGTCTTACAATGGCACTGACGTTATGCCCCGAATGCAGCCATACCGTTTCCGATAAGGCAATTTTCTGTCCCGGCTGCGGTTACCCTATGTCCTTTTTACCACAGGTTTTCAAAACAAAGGAGCGCCCAAAAGCAGACACGTCAAGGCGGAAGCGCAGAAAACTGCCGAACGGCTACGGCAGTATTAAAAAATTAAGCGGAAACCGAAGCCGCCCTTACGCGGCCTACCCGCCGGCTGTCTGTACTTCCGAAAGCGGAAACCGCTCCGCTCTTCCGGCTATCGGGTATTACAAAGACTGGAACTCCGCCTATGAGGCTTTAAACGAATACCACCGTTCCCCCTATAATCCCAAGACGAAAGACAGCACTTTTAAAGACGTGTACGAGATGTTATATAAAGCAAAATTTGAAGCGTCTCGGAAAATGCTTTCCGTTTCGTCCCGGTATGCTTATGAAAGCGCGTTTAAAAACTGTACCTCTCTGCATCAAATGCGCTTTTTAGATATTCGCAGGCAGGAAATGCAGGAAGTTTTGGATAATTGCACTCTGGGCTATTCCAGTGTATGTAATCTGAAAAAATTATTCGGACAGATGTATCGTTTTGCGCTGGAAAACGACATTGCGGAAAAGGATTACGCCCAATTTGTTACTATTAATCAGGAAAACGACAACGAAAAGGGGGAACCTTTTTCACAGGAAGAACTGGAGCTTCTTTGGAAAAACAAACACGACCGCACGGTACAAATGATATTGATTATGATATACAGCGGCTTTCGTATTAAGGCTTTTGAAACAATCGAAATCAACACGGAAGAATTTTATTTTAAGGGCGGTGTAAAAACTTCGGCAGGAAAAAGCAGAATTGTCCCGATACACGATTCCATCCGGGAATTTTCCTTAGAGTTCCACAATAATTTCCCGAATTTCAGGGTGGAAAATTTCCGAAAAACCTTCTTCTATCCTACATTGGCGCACCTTGGGATATCCGTCACCGCAAACGGCAAAAAACATACGCCGCACGACTGCAGACATACCTTTTCATGGCTGTGCGATAAATACAAAGTAGATGAATTATCCAAGCACCTCCTTATGGGACACAGCCTCGGAAAGGATATCGAAAAATCGGTTTACGGACACCGCACTTTCCAGGAACTGTGCACGGAAATAAATAAAATCGGTATTTAAAATTTGTTGCTAATTTGTCGCTAACCATAAGTAACACTTATAAAGAACCTTGAACGATATTTACGAAAAACCCTAATTTTCTGCATAAAAACGCAAAAAAGGAATAGAAATCCGACACGTACCGTGCTGTTTTGCATAAACTTTTTCTTTCCTTTTACCAGTCCGGTAAGTATACTCAGCCGACCGCTACCTCTGAGGTTGTTACTGTAACGCTTGCTGATTCTAACTTTGATATTGTACAGAACA
>JAFLSZ010000024.1 GCA_022510665.1 Lachnospiraceae bacterium | reverse complement strand
ATCAGAAGAATGTTAAGCCCAAACCGGAAACACAGGGCAAGAAAGGCTATGTATGTAAGGTATGCGGCTATATCTATGAGGGAGACGAACTTCCGGATGACATCGTCTGCCCGCTGTGCAAACACGGCGCCGCCGATTTCGAGCCTATTGAGTAAAGCTGCTACCGTGCGCCGGTTCGCGATTCGACCAAGGGGAGGCCCTTCCGATGCGGACCGCGCTATGATGTTATAACGGACATCCTGTTTGGTGCGCTGTTATAGGCAACGGAATCCTATTTGAAAATTTTGCAGGTATCCAACCGGAAGTTGGGAGAAATATGAATTTGTCAAACTGATGCGTTATTGTATTTGTCGCTTTAGATTGGTAATATAAAACCGTAGCTACAAATAATTTAAACGAGGTGACAATCATATGACTGATATCAAAATTAATGAACAAATTGCTTTTCTAAGAAAGCAGAAAGGGCTTACCCAGGAAGAGCTGGCAAACGCTCTTGGTGTAACCAATCAGGCTGTCTCCAAATGGGAGTCTGCACAGTGCTGCCCGGATATCCAACTCCTGCCGGCCATTGCCAAACTGTTTGAGGTTTCGGTGGATGAGCTGCTTGGGTATACACCGGTGTCTACATCCGAAGATATCGTACTGATGCTCCGCAAAAAAATTGAAGCACTCCCCAAAGGCGATGACTTTGATTTCACTTTTCGTGTGGCAGCGGCATTGCATGCAATTATTTTCTCTAAGGAAATGACTTCTGTGCCTAATTCTAACCCGGGATGGGATACCGATGATGCTATCGAGCATGCCAGTGAGACGGAATGGGGATATTCTTGTTGCAACATTCCCGAAATCACTACAACAATGCGGCATGGCGCGGTATTTTTCTCAAATAATAAGAACCTGATACTTATGGGACCGCATATTCGCAATATCGTGCGGATAATAAAGCCCTTCAGTGATGTAAAGAACCTGAAGACCGCCGTTTCTCTTTACCGATTAACGGTTCACTCTGAGGACGCCTATGCAACTGTAGCTCAGATTTGTGAAAAGTCGGAATTATCGGCAGAGAAAGTAAGGGAATGTCTTGAGGGAGAACTTGCACCGTTCATAATCGAAAAATACGGTGCAGAGAGTGAATTTCGCTTTGAAGAAAGGTATTTGAATATCCTTCCGCTTCTTTCCTTGTTTGATTTCACATAAGCGAAAAGAAGGGACTGTTGCAAAAGCAGATACGTTTGATATGTCCCCTTGGGGTAGGCATTGGAAATGATGAAAATGTCTATTTCAAGGGGCACATATCAATTTACTTATATAAAAAAGGTTCTTGAAGTTGTTTTTTCTGTGACTTAATTAAAAGAAAATTAGGTTTATGAATGTATAATTACAAAGCCCGCCGCGCAAAGAGTATTTATAATTTCAGAGAATGTACGATGATACTTTTTATCATAGGAAATGCAATGCAATTTCCTATGAGTTAAAAAAGACCGTTTTCCCCGGTCAGGTCAAACGGTCTTTTCTCTGCTCTTAATTAGTCAAGCGTGTACGGCATCAGCGCAATGTGACGAGCGCGCTTTACGGCAACGGTTAATGCCCTCTGATGCTTTGCACAGTTTCCGGTAATCCTTCTCGGAAGAATCTTACCTCTCTCGGAAACATATCTCTTTAACTTATTCACATCTTTGTAATCAATACCTGTGTGATTCTTGTCTGCACAAAATGCGCAAACCTTCTTTCTTCTACGAACGACACGTCTCTTGGTTCCAAGATCCGCTTTATCCGGTCTCTCTGTCATGGTTTTACCTCCTTATTCAATCCTGCGGCGTTATGCCGCTTCTTATTTTGCTTTCGTTTAGTTAAACGGAAGCTCTTCGTCGATACCGTCAGGGATATTCATAAATCCGTCGCCCGCTGCGCTCGGCTCCGGCCTTGCGCTCGGACGATAATCCGAACTCTCGCCCGCCGCATTTTTGCTCTCGGCGAACTCTAATTCATCTACCATAATGCGCGTGCTGTATACCTTCTGGCCTTCTTTGTTTGTGTAGTTGTCGTTCTGAACTCTGCCCACAACAACCATCTTCGTTCCCTTTTTCAGGTAACGCTCAACAAACTCAGCCTGCTTTCCGAACGCGGTGCAGTTAAAAAAATCCGCATCCGGCTCGCCTTCACGCTTAAAACGCCTGTCCACCGCAATACTGAACGTACCAACCGCGGTAGAGTTTGCGCCCTGCGAATATCTGATTTCCGGGTCTCTGGTTAATCTGCCAATTAAAATGACTTTGTTCATAAGGATATCCTCCTTTACTCCTCGTCCCGTCGAATGCATAAGAATCTGATGACATTTTCCATAATGCGGATTCTGGATTCAATCTCCGCCGGAACTGTCGCATCAGCATCGAACTGAATGAAGTAATAGTAACCTTCCTTCATCTTTTGGATTTCGTATGCGAGTCTCTTCTTGCCGGCGTCTTCAATGTTGGTAATGTTGCCGCCGAATTTAGCAATGAGCTCCTTCACCGTTTCAAGAACAGTGTTTCTTACGTCATCCTCGACTTTTGCATTTACAACTAAGGCTAATTCATACTGATTCATAGTTGCGTGCACCTCCTTCTGGTCTCCGGCCCTTTCCGTCACAAAAGAGCAAGGAAAATTTGTGTTTTGCATATCACAGTTTTCCATTATAGCATAGTTATTCCTTTTATGCAACTATTTTTTTCCTTGAGTTTCACTTATTGTATCATAGTTTTTTCGCGCAAAAAAATATCACGTTTTCCTAGTGTTATAAGATTGAGTTTTTGTTGTCTCATCTATATGACCTTCAGAAAACATGACATCTCCAAAACAGCTTCTATATGTACCGGGCAGCCCTGCAAGCCTATCGGAACGCTCCTGTACTTCCACGTGCAATATCCTTAGGGTTCCGCTGCACTCCGATGCCGGTCCAAATTGACAGCTATCCTCTGTCCCGGCAGTATTATTATTAAACAATCCCTCTTTCTTTAAATTACAGCGCATTGACGTATATTGCATCAATCTTTTTTAATAATCTCGGATTACAGATTCAACCATAAAGCGGGACGAACGCCGCCCCATGCACTATAGATAGAATTGCCGTACAAATTGAGGTAGCCGTCGTAGTAGACGTACACGGCACAGTTCACATAATAACCCGGCGACCGCAGCCACCACCACCAGGCCTTCGCGCCGCCATACTCTGCCACTCTTGCGCTGTTGTACTGGTCATTTATGCTGTATTCTCCACCGGCCCGTAAAGCTCCGCTGTCTCCGAAGTATTTTACTACCTCCTCTATGCTTAGCAGGAACACCTTATCGGTTGTGCTGCCGCCTCCCGGCGTTTTGTACCATGGGTTATCCCTGTTCACATTTACGGTCTGTACAATCCGGCTCTCTTCCTGACTGCTGAATGTCTGTAAAAATGCTCCGTTCAGATAGCCGCGCAACTCACAGTCTTTCCAAGTCACTGACGCATACGAACTATGATACCGCCGCAGTTCAAGAATCTCCTCCGCAAGCAGCAGTGCCCTGCCTTTCTGCACGTCCAGTACGCGCCAGAGGTATTTGCCGAAGCTGACATTCCGCTGTCCGGGCGTAAGACTGCCTGCCGACGGTTTTACAGGAACGGTTTGGGAACCGGACGATGTCTGCCGGTTCTGAGGGGCAGGTGCCGGCTGCTCAGAGACAGGCTGATTCTGCGGGGCGGGTGCCGGCTGCTCAGAGACAGGCTGATTCTGTTGTGCGGGTGCCGGCTGCGGTTTCTGCGTCTGAACGCTTACCTCCCAACCGAGCGCAGCGGTAAATTCAAGCATAACGTTTTCGACCACGCTGCGCTCCGTTGCGTATTCCTCAACCACCTTCTGCACCGCCTGCCTGAATGCGATTTCCTGCTCTCCCGCTTCTGCACCTATATTTCTTTTCAGGATTTCCGCAGCTCCCGATTCGATTACGAAAAATACTACATTCTTCCGGCTCCTTTTCACACCCGGCGCATAGTCATTAAAAAAGTTTTTCAGCCTGCTTCCCAGCAGCACATCTGCGCCGTACTCACGCATGATGTAAGCGAGCGCTTCCTTTGAGTTGTCATACATACTCTTATCCAATACAATTTAACCCCTTCCTCTCTTAACCCATAACCGGCCTTTCGGACCGTCCGGCGTGAGTCGGCGTATCATAATGATATTGTACCATTTTTTTCATCTCACGTACAGCCTTTTTTGCCTTGGGTTTCCGCAGCCGCTTTATATTTTTTATGTTTATGCTTTGTCTTCCTGTTTCGACACATTTGAGAACGCGGTTTTCACGCTGACCCCCGGAAGTTTTCCTATCTTGCCTGCCAAAGCGGAAATCGTATCCTGCGGGGCATCAACTGCGACGCTGATAATATTGATGTTTTTCTTACGATACGGAATACCCATTCTTCCTACAATGTATTCTCCGTATGTATGCAGAATTAAGTTCAGTTTCTCCACAGTATCACTATTCTCCACAATAATACTCATTACCGCAACTCTTGTTTCCATCACATACCTCCCAAATTACCTACGCTTTCGGTCAGACACGAGCCGGCGCAGGTATACTCTCTATCGAAAGTATACCATACACAACAAACATTGTCTATGTCGCTTCTGCCCTCGAATTTCCGCATTTTTTTCAGTTGTCTTAAAAAATTCCGTAGATTGTACGGAATATAAAAAAGTATATAAAAATGCGGAAACTCAGGCGCTGCCGCCGGATTTATTTTTCACTGACGGCACAACGGCATCCATGCCGCCGTCAGATAGTCAAGATATGTCCCGTTCATTTTCGGCAAAAAACTGCTTATGGTACACCGCCGCACAATATGTTCCACTCCATGTTCCGTATAGGTGTCACAATTATGAAAAATCCGGTGTTCCCCGTTTTTTTCGCCCGCGTATATCATCACATGACCCGGCATATGTAAAATGGCCCCGACTCCCAAAGCGGAAAATATTTTCTTTTTTTCTCCGGCATTCAGCCGTTCCATTTGAAAAAATGTCGCTTTTCCTTCTGCCGCGAGCTTTTCTCCATAGGTTTTTTGTTCCGAGGAATTACGGGGCAGAAACACCCCAAAACAGGCATAAAACGCGCGCACGGTAGAAGAGCAATCCATTCCGTCCGTGCGCTCATCCCCCCAGCTGTACGGCATCCCAAGCATCCGGTTCATCTGTAACAGAAGCTGACGTTCGGAAAACGGCAGACTTTTATGGATAATTACCGGCGGAATCGACCAGCCGCCCATGGCTCCCCATGTCTCTCTCCTGTTAACTCTCCGGCCTTTTTCATACGTCTCCGATTCAAACGTTGCCCCCTCCGGCGGCAGAATGGTTCCGGCCCTGAAATATTTTCCCCAGTCATTCCTGCCTCCTTTTAAAACAACCCGGTGTTCCCTTTGAAAAAGTGTTCTCCGATTCTCATACTGCGCCTTTGTGCAAATTACAAACCCGTCGGCAAGCGCATAGCCGGCCGTTGTATCCGAAATCACATAAAACCAGTTTTCTCCCAGACGCTTAATCTGAACTGCTTCCCCGATATTCAGCCTGCTTTCCTGCCGCCTGTCCCATATATCTTCTCTGTCCTTCCTAAGCGGTTCCATCGTCGGCTCCGTCCGCACCGATACATTTTTTACTGCAATTCCATACTGCATACCATCACAAAAAACGATACCGTCCGGCAAAAAACTGCCGGACAGGTATCGCGCCTTATTTTTTCTATTATTCTATGTAGGCAGGGGATAAAGGTATTCCTGCTGTTTTTTATTTCAATTTTCCCCCATAAAAGTTCCCATGAGAACAAAGTGGGCAGGCCCGCTTCAACTCCTCGTCCCCTCATTCATGAGGGGATTGAACACTTTGCGCGCCGGGCACAGCCGCTTACGGCAGTTCCCTGTACTCACCCGTGCAATTGCCGTGTGGCAGTCGCCCTAACTTTCAAAAAACTCCGCGTACCAGATACCAAAGCAATACAGACACCAGATTTTTCTGGAATAATCCTTTTTCCCGCTGTAATGTGTTTCTAGTATTTTAAGCATTTCATCTTCTTTGAAATACTTCTTCATATACGGACGAAGCAGCACTTCTTTTACGCGGTTGTAATACTCTTCCTCACGCAGCCATACCCGAATCGGTACGGGAAAACCTAACTTTTTCCGCTCGGTAGAAGCCTTAGGCGTATTCTTCCTCGCCGCGATACGAAGCGCTTTCTTTGTGGCAGTCTTGTCTACTTTTAAGGCAAGCGGAAGTTTTCCCGCTACTTTCATCACCTCATAATCAAGGAACGGCACACGCAGTTCCAGTGAATGGGCCATACTCATGCGGTCTGCCTTTCGCAGAATATCACCGCGCAGCCAAAACTTCATATCGATATACTGCATTTTCTGCACATCGTCCAAATCTTTCGCACGCTCATAATACGGTGCGGTCAGTTCACTTGTTTTTTGGCGTCCCACCGGATTTACAAGCAGGCGGTCAATCTCCTTTTCACGGAAAATATACGCGTTGCCGATATAGCGTTCCGATAGCGGCGTCCCCGAACGAATCAGGTATTCTTTTCCCTTAAAACGCAGCGGAATATGCTTTAACAAACCTGCCAGCGCCCGGCGGAGCGGTTTCGGAATCCACGAAACTGCCCGTAACGCGATGACGGTCTGGTACACATTATAGCCGCCGAACAACTCATCCGCGCCCTCTCCCGAACAAACTACTTTTACATAATTGCTTGCCAGCTGGCTTACGAAATATAAGGCCACCGCAGAAGGGTCCGCTACAGGTTCGTCCATATGATACTGTACCTTTGGAATTGCGTCCCAATATTCTTCCGGCGTAATGACCTTGCTGTAATTTTCTACGCCGAGAATACCGGCTAACTCCTTCGCGTAAGCAATTTCACTGTACCCGCCGTCCGAAAAACCGACCGTAAACGTCTTCGGACATTTTGCCGTACTTACAACATAACTTGAATCAATACCGCCCGAAAGGAAACTTCCGACTTCCGTATCCGCGGTCAAATGCACCTTAACCGAATCTTCAAACACATCTTCAATCTGTTTTACCGCTTCTTCCAGAGTAAGCTCTTTCTCTGCCGCAAACTTAGGGTCCCAGTATTCCCGGACGCATGCGCCCTCCTCTCTGGAGTACGTGAGAAAGTGTCCCGGCAAAAGTTCAAAAATCCCCTTAAAAAAGCTCTCACCGCGCGCAGAAAACTGAAACGAAAGATAACTGTAAATTGCTTCCTCATTTAATTCTTTCTTTACCGAAGAATGCTGTAAAATCGACTTGATTTCCGAGCCGAATACCAACTCTTCTTCCGACGGCTGCGTATAATAGAACGGCTTAATTCCAAAACCGTCCCTTGCCGCAAACAAGCTTTTCTTTTTTATGTCCCAGATGACAAAACAATACATACCGCGCAGCCGCGCCAGTATTTCCTGTCCGTATTCCTCAAAACCATGTAAAATAACCTCGGAGTCGCTGTCTGTTGTAAACACATGGCCTTTCTCCCGCAGTTCTTCCCGGATGCCCACATAGTTGTATATTTCACCGTTAAACGTCAGCACCATACTGCCGGTTTCATTTAAAATCGGCTGCTGTCCGTTGGTAATGCCGATAATACTTAATCTCCGAAACCCAAGACCTGCAGCGTCATCTTCATAATAGCCGACCGAATCCGGTCCGCGGTGAATAATCACTTCCGTCATTTTCCGCAGTTCTTCCCTGTGTGCCTCCGCTCTTCTATAATCTACATATCCGGCTATACCGCACATCGTATCGCCCCCTTTGTTCATCGTTCTAATACTTACTCATCATATCAATTCTTCCCATTTTTTTCAAGTCTTAGCCGTAAATTACCATAAAATACTTTACAAAACAAGCAATTAGGTGTATACTATAAACAGAAGTTTTTTGTCTTTTTCTGCCGGTTTTTTAACCCGCGTCAAAGCGTCAAATAAAGGAATGTCATAAAACAACGCAACACGATAAGTAAGAAAGGAGGCTTGCTTATGTTGAATGTGTACAACTATTATATGCAGGATTACGTTTCCCGTACTCCGTATTATTCCGCGCACAAGCGGCGTGAGCTGCGCGATATTTACAAAAATATCGTTAAGTTGTCTGCCTCCGAACCTCTTTATAAAGTTGAACTTTCCGAAAGTAAACAGGCGCATGCCCTCTCCATTAAAGAGAGCGCGCTTCTGTTAAAAGATACTGCCTACAAACTGCAGGACAGCCCTTTGCTGCATACCGCGGGCCTTGTTTCCGACAATACGGACAGTGTCAGCGCTTCTTTGCTGCACCGTATGGATTTGTCCGAGTTTGAGAAAGATGCCTCCTTTGAAGTGGAGGTTTCTACCTTGGCCGCAGGTCAGTCGAACATCGGCCTTCTCCTTCCTTCGGACGAACCGCCGTTACCGGAAGGAAGCTACAGCTTTACCGTATCCCTCGGCCACGACCACTATGCTTTTCACTTTAATGTAACCGGGGAGGCTTCCGCTTTTGATTTGCAGACAAAGCTCTCCGATTTTATTAACAAAACCGGAATCGGTCTGGAAGCACAGGTTTCCTTTAACCGGGAGCTGGGTCTGAGCCGTATGGACCTTTCTGCCAAGCGTATCGGCATTTTCGGAAAAAGCTCCTTTTCTTTGGAAGATACAGAGATGCCTGACATTGCCGAAAAGGGACTGGTAGAAGTGTTCGGCCTGAACCAAATGGCGTCTCCCGCAACAAACGCGCACTATACCGTAAACGGCGTTTCCTATGAATCTTCGGAAAATACTGCCGTTTTTTCGGACACAATGCTGCTTACGTTCCGCTCTGCCACAAAGGAACCGGTTACAATCCGTCCGGTTGCCGACCACACCTCCGTTTATGAGGCGCTTGCAGAGTTTACAAACAGCTATAATTACCTTGTACAGGCGGGCAAAAACGCGGCACAGGAAAATAAAAGCTCCGCGTTTTTACTGAACGGGCTTACCCATCTGATTGCCTCGCACTATTCCGCACTCAATTCCGTCGGCATTGCTTCAAATGAGGATGGCTACCTTACTCTGGATTCCGAAAAGGCTAAAAACGCGGCTCTTTTCGGTGATGCGGAAGTTGTTTTCCGGCAGGACGCTTCTTTCATAAAGGCGTTGAATGCCCGTTTGGAGACAATTGCTTTAAATCCGATGAAATATGTGGATAAGAAGCTGGTTACCTATCCTGACCCGACTGCCCCTATCATGCAAAAGACCAGTCCGTATACCACGTCCATCTACAGCGGCATGCTGTTTAACAATTATTGTTAAACACTTGTTAAGAACTATGTAATGATTTTGCCATATAACTGCCATGTTTTGGCCTTAATCTAAAATATGTATCCTGATTGGATTTTTTAGAAAGAGGCAAATCATGCGCAGTTTTTTTAAACAGCATTTTCATATACAAACAAAGAAAACTTTTAAAAGATTGCTTTTCTCCCTATCACTTCTGCTTCTTACAGGGATTGTGCGAAAAAGCAATCTTTCTGTCTATACCAAAAATAACGATACGCTAAACGAGCTGGTAATTCTGTGGGAAGACAGCATCTCCTCCGCGGAGTCGCTCCGCCGTCTGACGGCACTCTGCCCCGAACTTACGCTTACGGATCACTTTGACAATGTAACCGTCTGCCGCAGCGATTCCCCGAAAAATATAACCACGCAGTTGGCCGTCTTAAATGCCGACGCTTCCGTCCGTGTCGCGGAGCAGAACCATTCCACGGTCTTATGCGGATTCGAAGAGTCAAAATTTTTTGACGCACAGTGGGCCTTACATAATACCGGAAATTATACCTATTACATAAACGACCTTCCGATTGCCCGCTCCTCGCTCGCCGATATCGACATCAACCTGCCGGAGGCCTACGAAGCGCTTGATAAACTTTCCCCGACCCGCACCGTTACGGTGGCAGTCATTGATACCGGCATAGATATTACCCATCCGGCGCTTTCGGAGCACATCTGGATTAATGAAAACGAAATTCCGATGAACGGAATTGACGACGACAATAACGGTTATATTGACGATATTTACGGCTGGGATTTTTATCACAATGACAATACGGTATGCCATTATCAGGTTACCGACCTCGGAAAAATCAGCGCGCTCCCTGAGGATAACGATAATCACGGGACACACTGCGCCGGCATTATTGCCTCCTCCGGGGATATTTTCGGCGTTGCCGGGGGAATTGATATCCGCATTCTGCCGTTAAAAATTCACGGAGGTGCCAACGCGTCCGGTTCCGTCTCCAACGCGATAAAGGCAATTAAGTATGCCGAGGCTGCCGGAGCCGATATCTGCAATATGAGCTGGGGCACCCCTCTTTACAGCGAGGCATTGGAAACCGTAATGCGGGAGTCCGATATGCTTTTTGTTGTCGCGGCCGGAAACAGCGGAAATAACAACAATTCCACTCCGCTTTACCCTGCTTCTTACGCTTTGGACAATATGATTTCCGTTGCTTTTGTCACACAATACGGGGAACTGGCTTCCGATTCCAATTACGGACTTTCCACGGTGGACTTTGCCGCTCCGGGACAGGATATTTACAGTACCGTCGTTGGCGGCGGCTATCATTACCTTTCCGGAAGTTCCATGGCGGCTCCGGTTGTATCCGGTACTGCCGCGCTTTTGTATGCCTGCGGCAATTCCCTCTATCCGCAGAATATAAAAGAAATTTTGGTACAGACCCTAAAACCGCTGGATTCCTTAATCGGATTTGTACGCTATCCCGGCATACCCGATGCCGCGAAAGCACTGGGCGCAGCCGATCTGCTTTCTTCGGACGTTATTGCGCCTACGTTTCGTCCGGTCACTTCCTATGATAAGGATACCATTTTTGTACATTTAAATCCGGAAGACCTTGGAAGAAGCGGTATCCGTCTGATTTCCTATGCCGTGGGAATACATGATACTTCCTATTTCCGCCGCGGCACGATAGGCCAGCCCGTCACGGAAACGGTTTTTCAGGTAAAAAAGGCGGGAACCTATACCTTTTACATCAGCGACTATGCCGGAAACGAAACCTCTCTGGTTTATACGGTAAACGACGATGAGATTGCACCTTCCTTGTCCGCTTCCTATGTTATGAACGCAGACGGCACTTTCACCGTGACGGTTGACGCAAAGGATAACGAAAGCGGTCTGAAACGCGTACGCTATCTGACGGGTACGCATACGGCAGACGCGTTTTTATCCGCCGGACAGGAACTGGGGCCTGACACTTCTTATACATTTATTGCAGAGCAGGAAGGAACTTACACGGTCTACGCCGTAGATTACCGCGGCAACAAGACCGTATACTCCTTTGACGTAAAAGAAATCCCGGCCGAGCAGTTGTTTTTAAGTACTGCAGAGCGGACTCTTACCGTGGGTGACAGTTATCGTCTGGCCGTACTGATGCTTCCCCTTGCCTCGACCGACTTTCTTACGTTTGCCGTAAATGATGAAACCCTGCTGTATGCGGACGTTTCCGGCACGTTGACCGCACTTGCTCCCGGTACTGCAAAAGTAACCGTAGAATCTACGGGCGGACTTACGAAGACCTGTATTTTCCACATTCTTCCTGAGTTTGATTCCGAAGTTTCTTCCTAAATCCGTTTCAGACACTTTACCGCTGCCGCCGCTGCGGCCCCTATCACGGTACCGGCAACCGCACCCGCAAACAGAAGCACCGGCAGATACGCGGTCAATGCCTTGCCAAGCATAAACGACGCCACGAAAAGCTGTCCGATATTATGTGTCACGCCGCCTGCGATTCCGACACCCATAACTCCGAACTTTTTGCTTAGCTTACACAGCCACATAACTCCAAACGACAAAATGCCTCCCACAAGGCTGTAAAGCAGCGCGCTTAAACTTCCGAACGTAAACGCGCTTAAAACAATACGCGCTATCAGTACGCCGAAGGCGGTTCCCGCCCCCAGTGTATATAGCGCGCAAAGCGATACAATATTTGCAAGTCCGAGTTTTACTCCCGCGGTCCCTACGGAAAACGGAATCAGCGACTCCAAATAAGACAGCACAAACGCGGCGGCTGTCAACATGCCGCACAACACAAGCCGTCTTGTCTTTTCGCTATGATACAACCGCATCCAAACCTGTCTCCTCTCCGCCGATAATTTCAATGATGATGCCGTTCGGAAGACAGATGATCTGCTGTCCCGTTTTTGAAATCTTTCCCTGCTTTATGCAATACTTGTCCGGGCACACCGCATCTTCCATCCACACCATGCCGTCTTTCACCACCAAACGGTTGTGTCCGAGCGGCCCCGGCAATTCCTCTGTACGATTCTCAAAAAGAGAGTACCTCGCATATTCTGCTCCCTTAATACTGACTAAAACCCATGCACCGTCTTCCGTCTTTTGTTTCAGCCGGAAAGCCCCAAACAAAAGAGCGGAAAACAGCAGCACTCCTAACAGCAGAATATAATCATTCCGTTTCACCAGTTTCATCTGTTATCCTTCTGTCTTCATTGCCTCAATCGCACGAATTCTCGTTGCCCTTCTCGCCGGAAAATATCCGGACAAAAGGCCTACCAACATTCCAAAGGCCGCCGCCGCGAACGGAAGCCAGAACGGGATTACGGAAAGAGCACCTGTTGTCTCCGTTCCGACAATCGAGCCCATAATTCCCGAACCGTATGTATTAATCAGGTGGGAAAGCACATAACTGATAATAATACCTACAATTCCGCCCAACAGTCCGATTAAACCTGCTTCCAGCAAAAACTGACGTTTTACATCACGCACAAGACAGCCTAACACTTTCATAATACCGATTTCCTTTGTACGTTCGTAAATCGACATAACCATTGTATTCGCGATGTTGATTGCCGATACAATCATGGCAATACTTCCGATTGCACCTAAAACCATTTGCAAAATTCTGGATGTCTCCTTTAACGGTTCCAGATACTGCATCTCACTGTACGTCGCATATCCCAGTGCCTTAATATCGTCCTGTACCTTGGATACATTATTGATATTGTCAACATTGATTCGTATCTCCTCATATGTTTCAATGGAAGATATCGCCTTTTTACGGTCTTCCAGTTTCAGGGTATTTGCATACTTCGCCCAGATTTCCCGGAAATACTCGATATCCATATAAATATTATAGCTGTACTCCCAATTATCCGTTTCCTCCATCATTGCGACATCAGTCAACGCCAGTTCAAACTCCTTTTTCCGCGGATGCGTCTGATACTCCTGAAACTTAAATGTCACTTTCTCCGTCAGCGGGTCTACACTTTTCTCGTCAAAGTTTCTCCCGCTGTAATAATAAAAGTATTGCATACTTTGCGGACTTAAAACAACCGCGGAAGGATTTTCCTTTGTCGGATAACTTCCGTATTGCAGCGGCGGAAACTCAAACGCATCAAACACTTCGGAGTTCATCGCGTACAAAGTGACGCCGTTTTGATACTTTCCGCTATAAAGCGATACATACTTACGGATAATCGGAGTTACCGCCTTTACATGCGCAACACCTTTAATCTGCTCCACTACAGAATCATCTAATACCTGTTCCTTGGAACCGATATAGTTTCCGTCGTCATCATAAATAGAGCCATACTTCTGCACCCGGATAATCGTCATACTGCCGCTTTGCATAATCATTTCGTCAAAGCTCTGATTTACACCGATACCGATAGATACCATAACGACAATAGAAATCGTACCGATTACAACGCCGATAACCGTAAGCGCCGTCCTCGCCTTCCGCCGCAGAAGATTACGAAACGCCAATTTCAGTAAATCACTAATCCTCATACAAATCAATTCCTTTTTTTATCTTGAGTTTTGCGCAAAGAAGACCAGCCAGCACACCAAGCGCCAAAACACCCGTAGTCACGCCGCCGACAAAAAACCATGAGCTCATCAGTTTATCCGTTTTTGACACCGGCTGTTCCGTTCCGGACATCATATCACCCATGCCGGTATAACTGCCTCCCATATATCCCATATCCATGGAAGCCATAGGCGCCATATTTACTATTTCCATCTGCATAAATTCCGCCTTTCCCGCGCCATATCCGGCGCGCATTTACTCTACCTGCTTCTCTTTTTATTCTTTCTTCTAAATTTCTTCTTTTCTGAGCTTTCTCTTATAGAGGGCAATCCGGATTCCTCTTGTTACAAACATGGAAACAAGGAATACCACAACTAAAATTCCTACAAATATCGGTAAAGAAACAATCGGTTTTGCCTGTTCGTCAGGAGTAACCGGATCTCCGATTACCGGAAAACCGGGATCATCCGGATACCAGCCGCCAGGTTCATCGCCTCCCATTTCCATAATATAGGCGCTGATATCGGTCTCATAAGTAACTTCATCGCCGTTGCTGTCTTCCATATGAATCGTCAGCACGCCGGCCGCTTCTCCTGACACTAACGGAATAACATCCATCTCGACATAGTCCGGGAAACCGGCCTGTAAACTGCCGTAATAATAGGAACTTCCGTTTGCTATGGTAAAATCACCTTCCACGGTAAAATACACATTATTTAACATGGATTTTCCCATATTGTAAACCGAAAACGCCAGCTGCGTTGTCTGATTCACATACGGAGTCAGCCAGCCCCCGACCATAATGTTTTCTACCGAGACACGCAGATTCTCCTTAATCAGAAGCATCTTCGTTTCGGTAACAACGATGCCGTTGCCTCCGGCTTCCGTAGCCGACATGCCGTCATATTCGTATTCCATCTGAATATTAACCGGATAGCTTCCGGTCATCGCCGAGGCGCTTGCCTTTAAGTTAATCGTAATAGGCTCCTTCTGCCCCGCTTCAATTCCCTGTAAGAAAAAGCTGTTGCTTCCCTTTGTTACGGAAAACATATCGCTTGTCACGGTTACTTTAATATTTTTCGCGGTAACTTCGCTGTGCGTATTATATACGTCAAAGGTAAAATCAAACTCCTCTCCCGACTTTATCTGCTCCACATCGGTAAAGAAATCGGAAACCATCAGTTTAGGTCTGCTGTTTCCGAGCGTATCCTCTTTCTTCTGCACATTCAAAACATACAGCTCAACATTCTCGGAAAGCTTCTCGTTATTTCCGTTCAAATAGGTATAATTTACGCCGAGCGTATTCATGCCTGCGGCAATATCCTTCCCCGCAATTACCTCTACGGTAACGGTTCTTTTCTGCCCGGCCTTTATCGTTCCGACATACTGGTACGGCTCCGCGTTGACCGGCTCAAATCCGTTATTCGGCACATAATTTATGTAAAGCCTTGCGTCCGTAAAATCTTTTTTGCCCGTATTCTGCATATCAAACGTCACGGAAACCTTTTCCCCTGCCTGCGGCTTTTCCGGCGTCTGTCTTACATTATTAACTAAAAGCGTGCCGTTATCGGACAGCCCCGGCTGCTGCTGCTCCGGAAGTTTAATTTCAAGGTAAAGCATCGTATTGGTATCCGCCGTATATGCCTCCCCTTCACTGTCTTTATAGGTAATCCTAAGCGGAAGCATCAAAAGCGGCTGCGACACGCTGTCTAAAACCTTGACCTTTAAAGAAACCCGTTTAGAGGCGTTCTGCTTCATATCTCCGAGCTTTTTTGTATAATCCGTATACTCCGGAAGCAGCGTCCCGCCCGAATAATCTGCCGAAAGACAGACGTTCTTTGCCTCAATCTCACCCGTATTTGTAACGGTAAACGAAAGCTCCGCGCTTCCCCCTGGTTTTAACTCACCGGACACGTTCAAAGCGCTGATTGCGAGCTCTGCCGGAAGTTTCTCCTCTGTAACGACACCGGTAAGCGTAATACTTTGCGCGTACTCTTTAAAACCCTCCGTTATTACCGTACCGTCCCAATAATAATCCTCATAACGAAGTATAAAGTCATACTTTCCGATTTTTGCCGATTCCTTCGTTGTAATGGAAAATTGAAGCACCGAGTCGCTTGTCTGGGTAATGTCCCTTGCCGTTGTCGTCTTTTCTCCGTTTATAATACGGTAAACTTCTACCCTTCCGACCTCAAACGGCGCGTTTTCCGGCACTTCGGCCGAGAACTTCGGATTATAGATATAGTCCGTCACCGCACGAACCGGAATCTCTACTTCAATTGTCTGTCCCGGAACCAACGGAATCTGTGTGCTTGTTTCCCCACTCACCATAAGGTTGGAGTAAGATGCCGCTTCCGCCTGCGGCAATTCTTTCAGGCCTCCTGCCATTCCAAATAACATTGCCGCAGCCATCATAACTGCCAAAAACTTTTTCTTCATCTTCCTTTTCCTTTCTATCCTCTATATATCAGTTGCGTTTTCTTCCGGCGGTTTTGGTGTTTCCGTCGCTGCGCTTTCCGCCTCCGCTGCCGTCACATCTCCGCCGCGGTCCAAAAGAAGCTGTCTGGACACTTCTTTCAGATGCTCCTGCATATCTTCCTGCTTATTCCGCTCCGTCACCTCGATGCTTTGTATTTTACCGTCCAATATATGTATAATCTTATCGGCATACGCCGCGAGACTCCGGTCATGTGTAACCATAACAATCGTCTGATTATTGTCACGCGCCATCTGCTTAATCAGTTCCATAACCTCAATCGTGGTTCTCGTATCAAGATTACCGGTCGGCTCGTCGGCAAACACGATTTCCGGCTTTGCCACAAATGCCCTCGCGATTCCGACACGCTGCTGCTGTCCGCCGCTCATTTCCTTAGGTTTATGTGCCAGTCTGCTTTCGAGTCCTACCTTAATCAACATCTCTTTGGCTAACTTTTTTCTTTTCTTTGGGCGGACCCGCTTAAACACTAACGGAAATTCCACATTTTCAATGGCGGTCATGGAGTTTATCAGGTTGTACGCCTGAAACACAAACCCCAGATACCGCTGTCTGAACTTCGCCAGACTGTTTTCATTCATTTTAGGAATATTCTTTCCTTTAATAATAATTTTTCCGGAGGTCGCTTTTTCGATTCCCGCCATCAGATTCAACAAAGTTGACTTACCGGAACCGGAAGTTCCAAGCAGGCAGCAAAACTCTCCTTTTTTTATATCAAAGCTGACGTCGTCTACCGCATAAATCTTTTCGTTTCCCATACGGTAAACCTTTTTCACATTGATCAACTCAATAATCTTTTCCGGCTCTTTTTCCATGAGCTGCGCACTTCCCCCTTCTTCTCGATTTTAACTGCGGCGCGAAACCTTTTCGCGCCGCCAAATCTCTTTTACACCCATATGTACATTTTATCATATTATAGAAAAACTATCACTACAAAAATTCTTAAAGATTTCTTACGGTCTGTATAAGATATTCTTTCTTTTTCTCTTATATTTCTATCACTTAATGGTGCCAGTCCGCCCCAAATTCATCAAACAGCGGATCGCGGTTTCCGGCTTCTTCAAATACGGAAGTTTTTAAGTCCGACAGCGTAGAAGCAGGCTTCTTCCCGTATACATGACAGTTAAAATAATCTATCATATAACGCATATCTTCCTCAATCACGGCGTGTCCTTCCTTGTGGATATTTACCGCAATATTGTCTTCCAATCCGAGGAACTTATAGACGGAGGCCGCCGCCTTGTAGCACAGATACATCGACGGGGCATTTACCCAGTCCTCGGAAATGCAGGAACCGATAATAAATAAGTATCTGTCCCGGGCCGCGCACATGGAAGCCAGCATATATTGTTCTACCGGCAGATATGCCACGTCGGAAAAGTTTAAGAACATATCGTTAAACCACCCCTGTTCGCCCGGTGCCTGAAGACTTCCCAACGGCTCGTTCTGTCCGTAAGTATAGGCACCGGAAGCCCCCTTTGTCGTAAAATCATAGGTTTTTCCTTCGGACATATAGCGATAAAGCGCAAGGCCGCCGGCACCCGAACAGGACGGAGCCGCCATCTTAAATCTGGTTTCAAACGCGCCGCATACCGCCGCCGCCTTGCCCCAGCGGGATACCCCCGTAACAATGGAATTTTTCGGGTTAATATTAAGTTCGGCTCCAAGCCCCTTCTCCAAAGCGTCTAACACCTTAGATGCGCCCCATGCCCACGCAAGAAGCACGCCGGTCTGTTCCCGCCAGTCCTTACCATACGGATAAATCTGATAAAATGCCCCCGTGTGCTTGTTGTCGTCGGAAGCAATTTCGTAGGTATTCATAATGATTGCGGCATAACCGTTGTCAGCCGCCGTCTGCTCCTGAATCCTGCCATGCATCCCTACGATTACCGGAAAACCGCCTTCCGGCATTTCGCACTTATTTGCATCCGGAAGAAAAAGCGTAACCGTAAAGGAAGCGCTCCTGCCCTCTCTGGCCACCGTAATCTTTACCTGGCTGCCGTCTGACTCATAGGTTAAATCCTCCCCTGTGCCGTCGCGCCACACGCCGTACATATAATACTGATACATGCCGTTTAACTCCCTGACACGTCTCTCCCAGTCTTTCGGAGTTTCTACATAAGTCCCGTCAAGGAACCGGTACGGGTCCGGCAGTCCTTTCACCGCCTCTAAATCCTTTGCAAAAACATACCCGCTGCCGTCGTTTGGTTTCTTTCCTGCCTCTTTTACTTCTGCCATTTCGTCTACCTCCTGTTACGCTGCCGCTTTGTATGTTGAAACCGCGGACACGCATATTTTATATACCTATATTGTACACTATTTTTCGTTTTTTGGCTTCTTAAATCTTGCCGGAATATAATTAAATTTTGTTATTTTTCACATAAATGTTTGTCCCGGACTTGATTTTTCACAAAAAATTAGGTATAATTATCTTGAAAAATATAGTGAACTCTTGTACTCTTGTTTTATCTTCAGAATATGAAAAGAATATGAAAAAGGGGGCTTTCTTATGAATAAAGTAATTACAATCAGCCGGCAATACGGCAGCGGCGGCAGAGAAATCGGTGCCAAACTCGCGGAAAAGCTTAATATTCCCTATTACGACAACGAACTGATTACACGGGCCGCAAGAGAAAGCGGTTTTGCGGAATCGGTTTTTGAAAACGCGGAAAAAAAGGCAACAAACAGCCTTTTATACTCCATCGCGATGGGTATGAGTTCCTACGGCTCTCAGGAGCTTGGTTTCTCCAACCTTTCTTTGGATGACCGGATTTATATAGCACAGTCTAACGTAATCCGCAAGGTTGCCGAAGAAGGACCGTGCGTTATCATCGGACGCTGCGCCGATTATGTATTAAAAGATATGAAAAATGTTGTCCACTTTTTTATCCATGCCTCCCTGCCGTTCCGCATAGAACGCGCCGTAAGCATCGACGGGGTGGAACCGAGCCGTGCCGAGGATATCATCGGCAAAAACGACAAGCGGCGCGCCAACTACTATAACTACCACTCCGGTGAAAAATGGGGCGTTGCCACCAACTATCATCTGTCGATTGACAGCAGCTACCTCGGTATCGACCATGCGGTAGACTGTATTTGTACATTCTTAAAAGAACTGGAAAAATAAATTCATAAAATAAGAAAAAGGGGCGCCCCAAAGTCTTAGAAAAGGAAAAATTTCAAAAGACTTTTACGGGCGCCCGTTTTATAACTTTACATTCTTATTCGTAAAATCCCGCCTCGTTTAATTCCTTACATAAACTATCAGGCGGCATCTTTTTCCGCTGCCGTCCTGCGCCTCCACCGTTATAACGGCCGTGCCCGTCTGTACCGCCGTCAAAAGCCCGTCTTTCGATACCGTCACAACCCGCGGATTGGAGGAAGAGTAACTCAGCGTTTTATTGGTTGCCGTGTGCGGATAAATTGCCGGGTCCAAAGAAGCACTGCGTCCTACCCGTAAGGTAAGTTCTGTTTTGTCCAGTTCCAGTGTTTCTATATAAACCTGCTCCGTACAATCCGCGATAATGTAAGTTCCCGGCTGGAACATCTTAAACTCATACGTTCCGTCTCTTAAAAACTCACCGTTCATTTCCGCCATAATTGTCTTTCGGTTCGGCGTATAAAACACTGCGAACTTTTCCCTGTCATAACCGAGCGGTACGGAAACTTTCATGGTCATCGGAAGGAAATGGTCCAGCTCCGGATCGGCAAACGAAACCTCAAACGCCATATATTTATCCGACTTTATGATACGGCGCACTGCACCTCGTATAAGCTCCTCGTCTACTTCTTCAATCAATACGTCCTTGGCATCTACCTTGCTGTTGAGCGCAATCTGAACTCTTGAATAGCGGCTTCCGCTCCGTATCACCTTTTCTACGGAATTGGTATAATCAATAATCTCCGCTTCTACGCCGCGCACATTGATATAGGCAACCGCTCCGCCGCAGAACACCGTAATCAGATTATCGCCGATATTATATATAACCGAACCGGAAAGCGTAAAATTCGTAACCGTGTCTTTGCTTCCGTCATTAAAGGTTGCCGTTACTATAATGTCTTCCATTGCGACTGTTTTTCCGATTATTACCGGCAAGCCTTTGTATTCTGCCGTAATACTTACAACATCTTTTGACAGGCCTTGTATTACAACGTCCTGAGACAAGCCTCCAAAGCTGACTACAACCGTATTGCTTCCCGCTTTGCTGATTACCGGCGGGGTAAGCTCAAATGCCTCCGTCCGCTCGATTGTATTATCGCTATATATAACCGTCACATAGAAATCCTCACGCTTAGGCGCGTTTCCCACAATAACAGGCTGACCGAAATAGCTGGCCAAAAGGCTTTTCGGCTTCCGCTCCTCTTTTCCTATTACCGTGAACTTTACCGTCTTATCCTCGTAAGCAACCGTAAACTCATTCGCACCAATCTTACTTACTAAGGTAGAAGTCAATATATAATCCGTTATTTTTTCACTCGTTCCGTCACTATAATATACATGTACCGAAAGGTCTTCACGTTTAATCTGTTCCCCGACAGTGACCGTACTCTGCGCGTAAGAAGCCGTCAAAAACTGAACTTTCTTTCCGTCTACATAAAATACCGTACTTACTCCGCCGCTTGTAAGAGTAATCGCATTGCGCCCCGCCTGTGTAATCACATACGTGGAAAGAACGTAATCCTTTATTTTTTCGTATGTTCCGTCTGTATACAGCCCCATTACGGTTAATTTGGACAAATCAATAGAACGCCCGACCAAAACGGTATCTCCCGTATAAACCGCAGTCACGGACGCCAGTCTCTTTTCTGCCGCCTCCGCCTCCTTACCCCGAAAACAGAGCAAAACAGCCGCAAACGCGAGCAAAAGCACGAAACAGATTCCTTTTCCTTTTCTTATTTTCTGCATACCGCACCTCCTATATGACAGACTTTCCCATATGATATATCGGCAGACGGTTAAAAAAACTTAACACTTATGAAAAAAAAATTTTTAGTTTTTCTGCCACAAAAATGCTGCCGCCCGTTTGTCCGGACGGCAGCTCATCTATGCTCAAGCAGTCGGCAAAACTTGTATCTTACCATGCTCGTGCAACATATTTCCCAGTAAAACATACCGACTGCATATTTTAACTTTGAAATATGTACAATGCCGCCGACTTTAATGGGAGCAGCCGTATTACTGCTCCCTGCATACCTTTAAAATATGGCGGCAATTCCTTTTTGTTCCTGTCCGAAAAAACACTTATCCGCAAATTTAGTGCAGATACAGCATCGGATTCACTGCCTCCTCGTTCTCCAGTACCTGAAGATAAACCCCGCTGCCGTCTTCCAAAAAGTATTTTGTAGGCTCGGCAACCGTCGCAAATACCGTCCCGGCATTTACAAAGTCACCTTCTTTAACGGTAACATTCGAAAGCATGCCGTATATAATCTCATGTTCCGGAGATACCTGCATCGTAACCGTTGTTCCTGTTTTTAATTCCTCGCTGACCGCAGTCACAATACCGTCCGCCGCCGCGCTCACATGAGTTCCCGGTTCTCCGCCAAGCAGTACATAGTTGCTGGTACGGTAAGAATCCAGGGTTTTATGATAAATCGCATGGTCGGGACTGAACGCAATCCGTGCTTCTCCGGTAATCGGCCAAATCATTCCCGTTTCTTCGGAAAATTTCAATTCGTTAATAATCCCATCCGGATTCAGTGCCGGTACACCGCTGTCTTCCTCTCCCGCTTCTCCGCCCGTCTGTACGGAAACCTGTGCCGGAGGCGTTATCTGTGTCACCTGCTGCCGATTGTCTTCCGGTTTTTCCGTAACGGTCGTCTGACCGCCCGCCGGTGTAACGGTTACCTGACTGTTTGACGGTACGCTCGTAGGAACCGGTGTCGGTTCGGTTACCCTATTGTCTCCTTCTCCCTGTTTTGCCGCAGAGGTCGGCTTCGGAAGCCCCGGTGTCGGCGTCGCATTCAAATCAATCCGTTCCGACGGCTTTTTATCCTTCGGATTCAATAATCCCACTGCGAGCGCAGATAATGCAACCAGCGCAACCGCGCCAAATGTCGCAACGAGATACATTCCTTTCTTTTTCGTTGTTTCTTCTGTCTTTTTCATCATGTCTTCCACGCCTTTCTTCACAAAATAAATGCCGGCAAGCCTTCGCCGCCCCGCAATTTCTTTCTTCGCAAGTATAGTTTCACCGCATTGGTACAAATTATACAAAAAGGCCGTAAAAAACATTGCTTCATTGCTTTTTTACAATGATAATATCCGATATACTAACACCGATACAAGCCACGCAACCGCAAGCTGGGTCAAAACCGCAGCCACGGTCAGCTTCCCTGATTTTAATTCACGGCGCATAACGCCGATTGTCGCTACACAAGGCGTATACAAAAGGCAGAAAACCATAAAAGCATACGCATTTGCCGCACCAAAACCGTACGCCGCCAAAGAACCGGCAAACGAAGCCATGCCCGCTTCCGAATTGATATTCGCAATATCAAATAATACGCTGCAGCTCGATACTACTACTTCCTTTGCGGCAATTCCCGAAATCAGTGCCAGTACAAGCTGCCAGATTCCAAAGCCCGCCGGCGCAAACACAGGTGCAAGCGCTTTTCCGAGCATCGCGCCGAAGCTTTGGCTCATCTCGTTCGTAAAGCCCTGCGTTCCGAAATGAAGCAGCATCCAGATAAAAACCGAAGCAATAAAAATCGTCGTTCCCGCTTTGGTAAGATAGTCTTTTACCTTCTCCCATACATAAATCGCAATTGTTCTGACATTCGGAGTTTTATATTCCGGCAGTTCAATTAACAGCGCATAGCTTTGTTCCTTTTTGCCCTGCAGCTTTCCAAGCACAAATGCACAGAGTATCGCTACTAAAATTCCAAGCAGATACAGCGAAAACGCAACCACCATGGCGGGAATCTTTTCCGCCGTTTTGTCCGCGGCAAGAGCAGCATTTTTTCCGAAAAAAAGCTGTGAAAACAGCACATAAATCGGAAGTCTCGCGCTGCATGACATAAACGGCGTTACTAAAATCGCACGCCTGCGGTCCGCTTCGTTTTCCAGTGTCCGTGACGCCATAATTGCGGGAACCGTACAGCCGAATCCCAAAATCATCGGAATAAACGCACGCCCGGAAAGGCCGAGTTTTCCCATTAAATCGTCCATTACATAAGCAACCCGTGCCATATAGCCGCTGTCTTCCAAAAAGGCAAGCGCCAAAAATAAGATAAAAATATTCGGAAGAAATGTCAAAATACCTCCGACGCCCGCAATCGCGCCGTCTACCACCAAGGAACGCACCGCCTCCGATGCACCGAAGCGTTCAAGCGCACCGTCAACCGTCCCGGTAAATACCGCAAGCACTTCTTCCAAAGCGCCCGCCATCACGTCACCTACCGCAAACGTCAGGAAAAACACCAGCGCCATAATACACAAAAACATCGGAAGTCCCCAGATACGGTGTATTAACAGCGCATCTGCCTTATCCGTCAGCGCCGCCTTCTTTTCTTTATGTACCAGACATTCTTCAATGATTTCCTCGATAAAATCATACTTCTGACAGATAATGTCGTCTTCATAGCTGCGGGTCACAATATCCGAAAAGTCAATTGCTACCTGTTCTGTGATTTCCTCATCCTGCTCCAACAGTTTAATTGCGTACCAACGGTAATTCGGAACCTCTTTCCCGTTCTGTTTTAAGCGCTGAATAATACGGTCAATTTTATCCTCAATCTCGTCCGAATACACTACCGCATACTCTTCATGATGATTATGGGCATGGCGGCTTTTTGCTTCTCTCTCCTCATGGTGATGCTCTATCACACCAACCTTTTTTCCTTTATGGTGCGCGACGGCATGCATCAATATATCAAGCCCCGTGCGCTTTCTCGCGGAGACCGGAATGACCGGGATGCCAAGCATTTCAGGCAGACGGTGCAGGTCTATTTCCATACCGCGTTCTTCTATAATATCCATCATATTTAACGCCAGTACCACCGGCTTTCCCAACTCAATAATCTGTAAAGTAAGGTAAAGATTCCGTTCCAGCGCGGAGGCATCCGCCACATCAATAATTACGTCCACTTCGTCTCCCAGGATAAACTGCCTTGACAGCTTTTCCTCCATCGTATAAGAAGTCAGGCTGTATATTCCCGGCAGATCCACTACTTTAAAAGAGTGTTTATGATACCGCATGGCTCCTTCTTTTTTCTCCACCGTAACACCCGGCCAGTTTGCGACTTTCAGATTCGCTCCCGTATAGGCATTAAATAACGTCGTCTTTCCGCAGTTCGGATTACCGATAAAACCGACGCAAAGTTCTTCCTCTTCCACTATTGGACACCTCCTACCAGTATTGCTTCCGTTATGCGGCTCCCTAACGCAAGCCTCGTTCCCCTCACCGACAAAATCAGCGAACCGGACTTCTTTTTATTTAAAACTTTTACCATGGTTCCGTTTGTCATACCGAGCGCTTTCAGACGCATCATTGTCGCTAACGGAAGTTCCATCTGCTTTACCGTAACGACCCCGCCGACTTTTGTTTCACTTAACTTCATACTGTTCCCTCCTCCGCCTGCCGTTTCTGCCGCTCCTCTTTGGAAAATACACAGCCGCAGTAATCCTGGCGATAAAGATGATACTGTGCCGACAATTCAATCGAGCGCTTGTATCCGTTTTTCTTTTTGAAATCGGAATATAAATATGCGACGCCGTACTCCTCCGACAAAGCTCTGCCGATTGTGTTTAATTTTTCCGCATCCTTTAACGGACTGATGGAAAGCGTTGTCGTAAAAAAGTCAAATCCGCCCCTCCGAGCCGCCTGTGCCGCTTCGCGCAGACGCAGTTCATAGCAGACCGTACAGCGTTCCCCGCCTTCCGCACATTGTTCCAATCCTGCCGCGGCGCGATAAAAATGCTCCGGTTCATAGATTCCCGCCAAAAAAGCAACCGGATGCTTTACGGGCAGTTCTTCAATCAGGCGTTTCTGCTCCGCCAGACGGGCTTCATATTCCGTTTTCGGAGAAATATTCGGATTATAATATAATACGGTAATTTCAAAATATTCGGAAAGGTACTCCAGCACATAACTGCTGCACGGAGCGCAGCAGCTGTGCAGCAAAAGACGGGGAATCTCCCCCGCTTCCTGCCGTTTTGCAATTATTTCTTCCGTTTTCTTTTGATAATTGACTTTCTGCCCTGTCTGCATCGCACTCTCTGCCTTTCCGGAACAGGAAACTTTTCCTTATCTCTTAAAGTCTATGCCGTCCGCAAATACTCTTTTAACACTTCAATCAGACGTTCCATCTGCTCATCGGTTCCAATCGTGATTCTGAGGTAATTATCAATCCGCGGCGCTTTAAAATAGCGCACAAAAATATGCTTTTCCCTCAACATTGCAAACAGCTCTGCCGCCGGCACCCTCTCATGGGTCACAAACAAAAAGTTTGTCCGGGAATCAGGAAAGGAAAAGCCGAGCCTGCGTAATTCTTCCTTCGTCCGCTCTCTCGTGCGGATTATCTTTTTTGTACATTCTTCAAAGTAAGCGCGGTCCTTTAACGCTTCTGCGCCGCACACGATGGACGGATAATTCATTGTATAGGAGTTGTAGGAATTTCGTACCGCATAAATTGCGGAAATCAGGCGTTCGCTGCCAAACGCAAAGCCAATGCGCATTCCCGCCATAGAACGGGATTTTGAAAACGTCTGCACCACTAAGAGATTGTCATACTTTTCAAGCAGCGAAAACGCAGACTCTCCTCCGAAATCAATATATGCTTCATCCACAACCACAACCGAATCCGGATTATGCTTTACGATATCTTCAATAAAATCGGGAGCCTCTCCGATGGAGGTCGGCGCATTCGGATTCGCGATAATAACGCCGCCGTTTTCCTTATAATAATCTTCTTTCCGAATACGGAACTCCTCATCCAGCGGCACCGTCCGGTACGGCACCCGGAACAGTTCTGCCCATACATCGTAAAAAGAATAGGTGATATCCGGAAACAATATCGGCTTTTCGGAACAAAAACAGGTCATAAAAATCATAGCAAGCACATCATCCGAGCCGACCCCGACAAAAATCCGCTCCGGCGCGATATGATACTGCGCAGACAATTCCTCCACCAGCAGCTTTGCACCCGGATTCGGATACAAAGCCAGTTTTGGGGCCTGCATTTCTTTTAACATACGGGCTACCCCCGGCGCCGGCGGGTACGGATTTTCGTTTGTATTTAATTTAATCATATCCGGAAAATCAGGCTGTTCTCCCGGTACATACGGTGTTATTTCCCTTAAATTCTTTTCCCAATTTTTCATAAAGTTCCTCGCTTATTCATTTTTTATCAATATAGCCCCGCACTTATCACAATACGACAACCCTGCAAGCGTTGTTTCCCGACAGGTCGGGCAGATCATCTGCGTCGGCGGAAGTTCTCTCGTAAGCACCGGATACTCGCAGTCTTCGGTTCGTTTTGCCTCTACACGCACCGCGTCTTTGACCCTAAAATACTCCGACGGGATTCCTTCCAGTTCTTCACTTGTTTTTCCGATCTGAATCCGCTTTTTCGGCAGCAGACGCAAAAATACTTTTCCCAGTGACATACGCTCCTCCTTCCTTAATACCGATTCTATTGTAGCTTCCTTTCCGGTAAAAAGCAAGTGCCAATCTATTTCCTTGAGTTTTCGCATTTTTTGGTTGCTTTAAAATTTAGCGAAACCGGAATCACCTCTTAGTGCCGGTTAGGCGCGAGGACGTTCCCGA
>JAFLSZ010000023.1 GCA_022510665.1 Lachnospiraceae bacterium | reverse complement strand
ACGGCTCTTAGAGGAAGTCCGGTGCAGCGTTGCGCATGCAAAAATAAGATATCGTGCAATCTACGGAATATAAAAAAGTATACAAAATGGCGGAAACTCAAGCTAAAAAAGTATTTGACAAATCCGAAAAGTCGTGGTATGATGTGCGAAGAATACAAAAAGGCAGTGAAGGAAAGAGTAGGTAACGAAAGACTTTACAGAGAGTTCTGCGTTTGCTGAGAGCAGAAGGGTTGGCACTTACCGAACATGGTTCCGGAGCTTCGCACCGAGGAAAGGTTTTTCTTAGGCTGCGACGGGTACGCCCGTTAGCGTGTGAGACTGTAAACCGAAAGGGAGCAGTCGGTAAGGTACATTTCGTGAGAAATGTATGAATTAAAGTGGTACCACGGAGCGTTATGTCCCGTCTTTAAGTTTACTTAAAGGCGGGACTTTCTGCGTGCAGGCAAAGCGAGCAGAAATTTTGCCGAGAAAGCGGAGCTTTTAGAGGCAAAATGAATGCGAGCGCGCCCACGACCGAGCGCAGAAGGCGCGAGGTGCGTGGGAAGTGCAAAGCATGAGCCTGCACGCAAAGCAAAAGGCAAAGCGAACAGAAATTTTGCCGGGAAAGCACGGGCTTTTACGCTGTCTTTGGTATTTGCAGTATTTTGGTAACCAAACCGGAAAAATATCATCAGAAAAGGAGACAAAACTATGAAAAAGTGGAAAGCAATTTTAGTAACGGCGGTATTGGCGCTTGCGGCTGTGGCAGGCGGCTGCGGCAGCAAGGGCATCACGATTGCGGTGCCGAATGACACGACGAATGAGGCGCGTGCTCTGCTGCTTTTGGAGGAGCTGGGGTATATTACCTTAAAGGAAGGCGCGGGGATTACCGCGACGGTAAAGGATATCAGTGAGAATCCGTATAATCTTTCTTTTAATGAGGTTGAGGCGGCACAGCTTCCGAATGTATTACAGGATGTGGATTACGCAATTATCAATTCAAACTACGCGATTTCCGCGGACATTAATCCGGTGGAAGATTCCCTTGCCATTGAAGGCGCGTTCTCCGCTTACAGCAACATTCTCGCGGTAAAGGAAGGCGCGGAAAACAGCGATAAGATTAAGGCGCTGGTAGCGGCCTTAGAGAGCAAGGCGGTTGCGGAGTATATCACGGAAACCTATAAGGGTGCCGTAGTCAGCGTGGTAAAAGAACCGGGCGACGGGTTTGACAATTCCGTAGATTACGCGGCATTGGCCGGAACCAAGATTTCCGTTGCGGCATCCCCGACACCGCATGCCGAGATTTTAGCGATTGCAAAAGATATTCTTGCCGAAAAGAACATTACGTTAGAAATTATTGAGTACACCGATTATGTACAGCCGAACAATGTAGTAGAGAGTGGGGAGGTAGACGCGAACTATTTCCAGCATAAGCCGTATCTGGATGATTTCAACGCGCAGAACGGAACGCATATCGTATCCGCAGTGGCGGTGCATGTAGAGCCGATGGGAATTTACGGAGGAAAGCAGACTTCTCTTGACGCGATTAAGGAGCAGTAAAAATAGTATGATTGAACTAAGGAATATGTCAAAGACCTTCCGTACCGCGGGCGGGACGGTGGAGGCATTAAAGAATATTTCCCTGACTGTAAACGACGGCGATATTTACGGTATTATCGGAATGAGCGGCGCGGGGAAAAGTACGCTGGTACGCTGTATTAATATGCTGGAGCGTCCGACGGAGGGCGAGGTTTTAATCGACGGAAAAAATATCGGTGAACTTTCGACGGCGCAGCTACGTAAAGTCCGTCGGAAGGTGACGATGATTTTCCAGAATTTTAATCTTTTGATGCAGAAAAACTGCCTGCGGAATATTTGTTTTCCGTTGGAACTTGCGGGAGTAAAAAAAGCCGAAGCAAGAAAGCGCGCGATGGAGCTTCTTGAAATCGTAGGGCTGCCGGATAAGGCTGAAGCGTATCCGGCGCAGCTCTCCGGCGGACAGCAGCAGAGGATTGCCATTGCGCGGGCGATTGCGACGCAGCCGGAGGTTTTGCTGTGCGACGAGGCAACCAGTGCGCTGGACCCGAAAACGACTCATGACATTTTGGAACTGCTCCGGGATATCAACAAACGTCTCGGGATTACAATGATTATTATTACGCATCAGATGAGTGTGGTAGAAGAAATCTGTAACCGGGTGGCGATTCTGGACAACGGAGTCGTTGCGGAGGAAGGCGAAGTTTCTGCCGTGTTTGCGGACCCGCAGTCGGACGCGGCGAAACGTCTGGTATTTCCGGACGGCGCGGAGGAGAGCGCGTGGGAAAATACGGGCGAGAGGGTACTCCGTGTTGTATTTAACGGCGCGCTGGCAGCGGGTACTCCGCTTATTACCCGGATGGCGATTGACGAGAAAATTGCGGCAAATATTTTATACGCGTCTACCCGGTGCCTTGGGGATAAAGTTTACGGAAATATGCTGCTTGGGCTTCCGGACGAGGAAGAAACGGTGCGGCGCGCGGTCAACTACCTGAACGGGGTGAAAAATATTATAATTACGGAGGTGAAGGGAAATGCTCAGTAAAATGTTTTCATCGGAAGCGGTTACGGAAGCACTTACGATTTTAAAGGAAGAGATTCCCTTTGCCCTGTGGGAAACAACTTATGTAACGGTACTTGCGACGGCGTTTGCCATTGTGCTTGGGCTTCCGCTCGGCGTACTTTTGGTAGCGGGCGAAAAGGGCGGTGTACTGCCGCTTCCCAAAGGTGTGATGCATGTGTTAAATATTATAATCAACCTGCTGCGTTCCGTCCCGTTTTTGATTTTGATGATTTTGGTTTTTCCGCTGACGAGATTGATTGTGGGTACGTCGGTCGGAACTACCGCGTCGATTGTGCCGCTTGTCATTGCGGCTTTTCCGTTTGTGGCGAGGCTGGTGGAAAGCAGCCTGCGCGAGCTGAACCCGAATATTATTGAAATGGCGCAGAGCGCCGGAGCGTCTCCGTTTCAGATTATTGTAAAAGTAATGATTCCGGAGAGTGTTCCGTCCCTTATTTCCAATTTTACCATTGCGATTACAACGGTACTCGGGTACACCGCAATGAGCGGTATTATCGGAGGCGGCGGTCTCGGAAAAATCGCCATCAACTACGGATATTACCGTTATAAATACCTTGTTATGCTGATTGCGGTTATTATTTTAATTGTACTGGTGCAGCTGTTTCAGAGCATCGGGACGAGACTGGCGGCAAAGACCGACCGCAGACTGAAAAAAGGGAAATAAAAAAAGAAGACAGGAAATAAAAAGATAAAAGAAAGTAAAAGATAAAAAAATAAAAGATAAAAACAAAAATAGGAGCAGAACATGAGTAAAAAACCGTATTACATTACAACAGCGATTGCCTACGCCTCGGGTAAGCCGCACATCGGAAATACCTATGAGGCGGTGCTTGCCGACAGCATTGCCCGCTATAAGAGGTTCCAGGGTTATGATGTGTTTTTACAGACCGGCACGGACGAGCACGGACAGAAAATAGAGGAGAAAGCGGCGGCCGAGGGCGTAACCCCGAAGGAGTATGTGGATAAAGTTACCGCCGAAATCAAGCGTATCTGGGATTTGGTAGGCACTTCTTATGATAAGTTTATTCGCACGACGGACGCGGACCATGAGAAGCAGGTACAGAAGATTTTCAAGAAAATGTATGATAAAGGCGACATTTATAAGGGTGCATACGAAGGAATGTACTGTACGCCGTGTGAGTCCTTCTGGACGGATTCACAGCTTGTAGACGGCAAATGCCCGGACTGCGGACGCGAGGTGCAGCCGGCAAAAGAGGAGGCGTACTTTTTTAAGATGAGCAAGTACGCGGACCGTCTGATTGAGCATATCAACACCCACCCGGAATTTATTCAGCCGGTGAGCCGCAAAAATGAGATGATGAATAACTTTTTGCTGCCGGGTCTGCAGGACCTTTGTATTTCGCGTACCTCTTTTACCTGGGGCATTCCGGTGGCGGAGGACCCGAAGCATGTGGTTTATGTATGGCTGGATGCGCTGGTAAACTATATTACCGGTATCGGTTATGACGCGGATGGCAATTCCACGGAACAGTTTCATAAACTCTGGCCGGCGGGGTTGCACTTAATCGGAAAGGATATTATCCGCTTCCATACGATTTACTGGCCGGTTTTCTTAATGTCTTTGGATTTGCCGCTTCCGAAGCAGATTTTCGGACATCCGTGGCTGTTACAGGGCGGCGATAAGATGAGTAAATCCAAGGGAAATATTATTTATGCGGACGATATGGCGGAGCTTTTCGGCGTGGACGCGGTGCGTTATTTTGTACTGCATGAAATGCCGTTTGATAACGACGGAACGATTACATGGGAGCTTTTGATAGAGCGTCTGAACGCGGACCTTGCGAACACCTTCGGCAATCTGGTAAACCGTACCATTTCCATGAGCAACAAGTATTTCGGCGGTGTGGTGAGAAACAGCGGCGCGGCGGAACCGGTAGACGAGGAGTTAAAGGCGCTGGCGCTGGAGACATCCGGCATTGTGGAGGAAAAGATGGAAAAGCTCCGCGTGGCGGACGCGATTTCCGCGGTATTCAATCTGTTCAAGCGCTGCAATAAGTATATTGACGAGACGGCGCCGTGGACGTTAGCAAAGGATGAGGCAAATACGGAGCGTCTGGCAGAGGTGCTTTATAATCTCGTAGAAAGCATCTGTATCGGCGCAACACTGTTAAAGCCGTTCCTTCCGGAGACGGCGGACAAGATTCTGTCTCAGTTAAACGCGGCGGAGCGTACAAAGGAAGAGCTTACCTCTTACGGATTGTATGTTTCCGGTACAAAAGTGACAGAAACGCCGGAGATTTTGTTTGCCCGTCTGGACGGTAAGGAAATTATGGAAAAGGTAGCGCTCATTCAGGAAAAACAGCGCGCTCAGGCGGCAGCCGAGGAAGCGGCGGCAGGCAAAAAAGACGGGATTTTAACGCCGGATGCCGGAGGCGCAGCGGAAGAATCCGTGATTGACATTGAAGCAAAGCCGGAAATTACCTATGACGATTTTGCGAAGTTACAGTTTCAGGTAGGTGAGATTATTGCCTGTGAAGAAGTAAAGAAGTCGAAAAAACTCCTTTGCTCTCAGGTAAAAATCGGAAGTCAGGTAAAGCAGATTGTGTCCGGTATTAAACAGCACTATTCCGCCGAAGAAATGGTAGGGAAAAAGGTAATGGTACTTGTGAACTTAAAACCGGCAACATTGGCGGGCATTGTTTCCGAAGGTATGCTTCTTTGCGCCGAGGACGAAAACGGCGAACTGGCGCTTATGACGCCGGAGAAGAAGATGCCGTCGGGCGCGGAAATAGCCTGATATAGATATAGGTATTAAAAAGCCCTTTGGGGTTTGACCGGACACAACTTAAAGAAAAATTAAGTCTTATTAAAGAAAAAGGCAATCTCTTTATGATAAGGTAAAATTAAAAGAAATATACTTAAATTTATTTTACCTTACAAAGGAGGGGGCCGTATGAATTTTGGGCGAAAAACAGTGGATAGAAGAAAGACGGAAAGGAGTAAAGGAATGCAGGTGTTTCTATGGATTACCCTAACGGTGCTTTTGATTTATGCCGTGTTTGCGTTCCTTTATACCACAGTTATCATATACGCGTCCGGCAGGGCGACGTCCTTTTTGTGGTTCTGGCCGACGACGTTTTTTATCGCTCTTTTGGCGGGGGTTTTCCTGTTTTTTGTAGTGACGGGAAGGCTGCCGCAGTTAAGACGGGCCGCGGTTTGCTTCGGCATTTTCTTTTGGGTGCTTTTTACGGGATTTCTTGTTATGGAAGCGGTTATTTTTTCCGCGGGAAGGAAGGTGCCGGAGGACGACGCGGAGTATGTGATTATTTTGGGGGCGCAGGTGCGCGGAGAAGTTCCGTCCCTTGTGCTGAATGCCAGAATTAACGCGGCAGCGGATTATTTACTGGAACACCCGGGAGCGACCGCAGTGGCGTCCGGCGGGAAGGGAAGCGGCGAGAATATCAGCGAGGCCGAGGCGATTAAGCGGGGGCTGATGCGCCGGGGAATTGCCGAGGAGCGGATTCTGCTGGAAGACCGTTCTACAAGCACGTTAGAGAATTTAAAGTTTTCCGCCGAAGTGATTGCAGCGTATGAGAAAAAAGTAGTAGTTGTAACCAATGATTTTCATATATACCGTGCGGTACATCTTGCCGAAAAACAGGGATATAAGCAGGTATCGGGGCTCGGGGCGACGGAGTTTTACGCGGTTACGATTCAGTATTATGTCCGGGAGTTTTTCGCGGTTATTTTAGAGACTTTGAGAGGAACTTTATGATTATTGACACACACGCGCATTATGATGACGAAGCGTTTGACGAAGACAGAGACGCGCTGCTTTTATCCCTGCGGGAGGCAGGCGTGGGAATTGCGGTAAATATCGGTGCAAGTCTGGAGTCTTCCAGACGTACCGCCGCGCTTGCCGCCAAATACTCTTTTTTGTACGGGGCGGTAGGAGTACATCCGGATTCTGCGGCAGAGCTTGACGAAGCGGGGATGCGGGAGCTGTCCTGCCTTTCGGACGGAGAAAAGATTGTTGCGGTCGGAGAAATCGGTCTGGACTATTACTGGGACACCGCGCCGAGAGAGGTACAGAAGTATTGGTTTGAGCGGCAGCTTGCGCTGGCACTGGAAAAAGACCTTCCGGTTGTCATTCATTCCAGAGAGGCGGTGCAGGATACCCTGGAAATTATGCGCCGGACGTATCAGGTATCCGAAGGGAAGCTGCGGGGCGTGATTCACTGTTTTTCCGGTTCGGCGGAAACCGCGAAAGAGTATACCGGGATGGGGTTTTACATCGGCGTAGGCGGTGTGGTTACTTTCAAAAACGGAAAAAAATTAAAAGAGGTCGTGGAAACGATACCTCTTGACAAACTGGTAATTGAGACGGACTGTCCGTATCTGGCGCCCGTGCCGTACCGCGGAAAGCGGAACGATTCTACTTATTTACCTTTTGTAATCGCGGAAATCGCGCGGCTTCGCGGCATTTCCGAAGAAGAAACGGAGCGTATAACCGAGCAGAATGCGAGAGCGTTATACGGTTTTTAGGAAGGCGGAAGGAAAGCAATGGCAACCTTGGGAAATCCAAAGGAAACAATAGCGGTTTTAAATAAATACGGTTTTATATTCCAAAAAAAGTTCGGACAGAACTTTTTAATTGATGAGCATGTGCTGGAAAAAATTATCCGTGCGGCAGAGATTACAAAGGACGACTGTGTGCTTGAAATCGGGCCGGGCATCGGAACGATGACCCAGTATCTTTGTGAGAGCGCGGGAAAGGTTATTGCCGTAGAGGTTGATAAAAACCTGATTCCGATTTTAACGGAAGACACTCTTGCGGCGTACGACAACGTAAAAGTGATAAATTCCGATGTATTAAAGCTTGACCTGAAAAAACTTGCGGAAGAAGAAAACGGCGGAAAACCGATTAAGGTGGTGGCAAATCTGCCGTATTATATTACAACGCCGATTATTATGGGGCTGTTTGAGGCAAAAGTGCCGTTATCGTCCGTTACGGTCATGGTACAAAAGGAAGTAGCGGAGCGGATGCAGGCGGCGCCGGGCAGCAAGGATTACGGCGCGCTGTCCCTTGCGGTACAGTATTACGCGAAACCGTACCTTGCGGCAAATGTGCCGCCAAACTGCTTTATGCCCCGACCGAACGTGGGCTCCGCGGTTATCCGTCTGACTCTGCACGAAAACCCGCCGGTAGAAGTAACGGACGAAAAGCTGTTGTTTCGGATTATCCGTGCCTCCTTTGCGCAGCGGAGAAAGACGCTCGTAAACGGACTGACAAATTCGCAGGAGCTTTCCTTTTCCAAAGAAGAAGTTGCTCAGGCATTGAAAAGCTGCGCGTTTCCTGACGCCGTCCGCGGAGAAGCTCTGACGTTACAGGAGTTTGCGCAGCTTTCCGATGCGCTGGCCGTCAGCGGTTCTTTTGGAAAGAATTAATCAGCTTTCTAAGCGGCGCGTACGCAAAAAACGTAAGCACCGATGCCAGCGTGTATTTCAGCAGATTTGCCGGAAATACGGAAAAGAGCATCATGGTGAAAGCATTATGCACCAGCGGGTTGGTTCCTGCCGCCATGTTAATGACGACGTCCATCGTAAGGCTGGAAGAAACGCTGATGTAAAAAGGGAATACCACAAACCAGTCCAGAACAACGGCAAAGACGGAAGCAAACAGCGTGGCGGCCGCAAGGCTTAGAACCGCGCTTTTTTTTGTGCGTTTCACCCGGTAAATAAAAACCGCCGGGAGAACGTAGGCAATGGTAAATAAAAGGTTTGCCATTTCACCGACGCCTACGGTCGTAGTGCCGTTCAGGACAAAGTTCAGCGCGATTTTTATAAACGCGATTACGCAGCCCCAAAGCGGTCCAAGCATATACGCACCCAAAATAACCGGAACATCGGAAAAGTCCAGTTTAATGAATGGCAATGTAAAAAAGATAGGGAGTTCAAACAGCATGAGAACCGCTGCGAGTGCGCCAAACATTGCGGTGAGCGTGAGTCTGGCAGTTGTGGTGACAGAGTTGTTTTTTGGGTTGTTTGTCTGCATAGAAATATCCTCCTTTTTCCCATCCGGACTATACCGTCGGTACCGGAATTGACAAAGTCTCACCGGTTCGGCTCCCTTTCGGAGTTCGTGGACTATACCACCGGTCAGGAATTGGCCGTAGGCCTCACCTGTCCCAAAAGAAAAATGCGGCAGGGCATTCCTGCCGCATCAATCATAGCATACATGATTCTATGCGATTTGTAAAGAAAAATTTATTGTGAATTTTGAGCGGGTTATTTTGTAAGCTCATAGGTAACGGAGTTTATTTGGATACCCGCGGCGCCTAACCCCGCGTTTTCCGAGGTGGAAAGCGTCATTTCCATGTCGTAACGGCCGCCGCCCTTTTTGGTAACAGCCGCTTCCAGTAAGAGGCGGTCGGAAATCACATCCGGGTCCGCGGCGGTATAGCTGGTGGCAAGACCGGCGGCAAAGTTCCCGTAACACGGAATATAGTAGGTGCCGTCCTTATAAACAATATCGCTGCCGGCAGTCTCAAAACCGTTTGTGCCAAACTTTCCTGCAGTAGCGGTAAGAAAGAGATTGTTTAAATCCGTTTCCGAAAAAGCATAGTAAAGATAATCTACGGAAATTTCCGGAGCCGGAACCGCTTCCGAAGCGAGGAACAAATCCGCATATTTCAGGGTAAACTCTGTCATATAGGCATTGTCAAAAGAACCCGAAGACAAATCAATGGTACATGCCGGAATGCCTTCGGCCTGAGCCATGTAATGCGTGACGGCAATGCGGCCGATAAGTTCCAGTGTGGAGCCGCTTTTCGGAGGAACCGAGCCGTCTGCTGCCACAATTTCTTCCTCCCGCTTGTAGGAGCCGTCAAAGGCAGTATAGGTGTTACCCTTGGTTGTTTTAACCGTCATGGAATTTTTCGCAAAAGTAAATGTTATTTCTTCTCCGTCTTTCGAGTAATTCAAATCCAGTCCTTCCTTATATGTCAGAGGACCGCTTAAAATTAACGGGGAAGCGTTCTCGTCTTTTGGAAACAGGATACCGTTTACGTTCCAGCCGTTGTTGGAGATAAAGATGACAAGGTTTGCGTCATCACGGGAAAAATAGCCTCCTAAGGTAATGAAATCAACGGAAGCATTCGGGTCGTCGTCATTTCCCGGATTGTTCGGGTCCACAGAACCGGTAGGCGTCAGGTCGTTTCCGGTTTTATTTTTTTTGGAACAGCCCGCAAAAGAGAGTAATAAAAGCGCTGCAATGGTTGTGATTATAAAAATGCGTTTCATTGTTAAATCCTTTCCGTAATACCGGTAATGCCGGCATAATTTTATTTCCTTTCCATAGTATATCTTAAAATCCGAAAAAAAGCCATAAAAAAATATAGAAAATTGGAAATAGAACAAAACCATAGAAAAAATCCCCTGCCAAAGCGGTAGGCCGCCGGCAGGGGAAAGTCTGTTTCGTTTGCTCTTATAAAGATTTATTTCAAAATCAGTTCGCCCCAAAGAGCAGTGGAAGCATAAGAATTATCGGTAGGGTCGTTAAATTTCATAACGCTCTGGCGCGAGCCCTGTGCGTTGCTGTCATTAATCTGGGCGTCAAAACCGAAAATCATGCCCTTGGAAGCATAGCCGACGAGCGGAATTGCGATTTCCACTATGTAACCCTTATCGGTCAGAGAAGCGGCAGCTATTACGCCGCGCTCGGTAGGAACCGTACCGAAGGAAAGCTCTCCCTTGTAGTTGACACGGTACTGACCGGCGGCATCCGTATAGTAATCTGCCTTTCTGTTCTCCTCATCAAGGAAAATTTCAATGGAATCCTGCTCGTAGCTGTTCGGAGAAGAAGCGTTCAGTACGCTGTCTTCTACTTCAAAAAGCGCGTAAACATAACATTCATCCCAAAGGAGACGTACCGTACCGGTAGCGCCCTGCCAAGCATAGAGCGGGGTGTTGATGTTATAAGGCTTAGGGTCTTTTAACCAGATAGGGTCCTTTGTGCCGTCAATCACCGGTGTGCCGTAGTAAGCTTCCGCGGTACGAGGTTCCGGAGTTGGATCCTGTTCGGCGTTTTCAATATATGCTTCCGGGTCCATTATTGCGTAGAAAGCTTCCTTCGGCGACAAATCCTTGTTGAAAATCATCGGGCAGTTTTCTGCTCTCCAGCTGGTATCGTCACGGTAGCCCCAGAACGTAACACGCTCAATGATGTCCGAATACTCTTTAAAGAGGCTGAACAGCTTTGCGTAAAAGAGCGCCTGCTTTTTCTCGTTTTTGGAAGAAAGCGAACCGTTGGTGCCCGGAACGCCTACGTCCAACTCGGTTATGGAAACCAAAAGACCCTCGATTTGAGAGAACTTCTTTAAGCTGTTGCGCACGGAACTGATGGTGGTGTCCGTACTGTAATGTCCCTGCATGCCGATACCGTGAATCGGAACTCCCTGCGAACGCAGGTCCGCGACCATAGCCGCAGCAATCTCGGCTTTATTGCTGTCGTTTAAGTTATAGTCGTTGTAGTAAAGAAGCGCATCCGGGTCTGCCTCGTGTGCGAACTGGAACGCCATTGCGACATACTCGGGACCGATGGACTTTGTCCACTGGGTTTCGCGCAGACACTTTGTCCAATCGCCGTCAAGAGGAAGCTTCGCGCCGTCACGAATCGCCTCGTTTAAAACGTCCCACGAATGAATCTGGCCTTTGTACTGGCCGGCAACGCCGTAAATGTGGTTCTTTAACTGTTCAATGGCCTCTTCGCGGGTAACCGGATTTCCTTCCTTGTTCTTTATGCCAAGCCACGGGCCGGACTGGTTATGCCAGCAGAGAGTGTGGCCGACAACATTAAACTCAACCACGTCCGCAAAGAACATCATGCGGTCGGACTGGTTGAAATTGAAAACGCCTTCGGTCGGCTGCATGTACTCCGGCTTCATAAGGTTTTCCGGCGTAATAACATTAAAATGCTGCGTTACTACCTGATTGTCACGGCCGGACTCGATAATCGGGTTATAAATCGTACCGATCATAAAGTAATCTTTATAGATTTCCTTCAGGCTGACATTGGAAATATCCGGCTTCGGAGTAACCGTCGGAACCGGTGTCGGCGTAGACATCGGAGTCGGTGTCGCTTCCGGCGTTGCTTCCGCTGTCGGGGAAGGAGCCACGGTCGCCGTTATTTCCGAGGTAGGGGTGATGTCGGTGTTCGAAGGCTCCGCTTTACCGCAGGCAGCAAGCAGAACTGCCGCACCCAGTACGGAAAGAAGCACCTGAATCTTTTTCTTCATGGAAAATCCTCCTTAAAAAATGAATGGTGATATATTACTACTTATCCAGTTTACCACAACTCGTGGCAAAAAACCACTTATTTATTACGATTTTTCATGATTTTTCATATAAAGTAGAACGGCAGAACGTTTCTTCCCGTTATTTATTTGTATCCAAAACGGTTACCGGCTCCGTAAAGGAAAGCGGCTGCGAGTCTTTTCCAATCTGCGCTACACAAACCGTCAGGACTTCGGCAGGGTCAAATCCGGATACCGAAAGCAGATGCGGATTCAGATAGGTTGTAGCACATTTTTCGTCATTTACATAAGCGACGCTGTACGGCGTGAAGTTATCCCCGCTTACATAAAGGAACGGAGCGTCCGAGTTATTCCGCGGCAGAATCTTAGCGATTTTTATTTTATCGATGCCGAACTGCAGCTCCGTAGCCGTGAACGGAAGTTCGCCGTCATAGCTCTCATGCGGACCGTAAAGTACGTCGTATTCCAGAATTTCCATATCGGTCAGGTAGGTTTCGGACTGTGCCTGCGTCTGATGAAACTTTGTAAAAAGACCTTCATGGATATCATAACGGTTCAGGACATACGCGGAAAGCGCGTATGCCTCGATATCCCGCTCTATGCGCAGAGGGGAATTTTCGGCCCGGTTGCTCCATATTACGTATTCCGTCTCGAAAAGAGAACCGTTTTCCAAAAGTTCTTCCGTAAACGGAAATGACGGAAGGTGGTCGCCGTAGAGGACTAAGACGACTTCCTCCTCGTAGTTTTCTAACGCTTCGATCAGCTCGCCTAAGAAAAGATCCATTTCATAAATCTGATTTACAAAGTAGAGCAGACCGTAATAGGAATCGGAAAGCTCTTCCGGCAGGGAACGGACGGAAATCACAGGATTTTCCAGAATCTCTGTGGACGGGTACGCACCGTGCCCCTGTACCGAAATCGTGTAGACAAAGTCCTGCCCCTCTGTTGAGGAAAGCGCCTTTAAAATTTCTTTTGTCAGCATTTTGTCCTTTGCCCAGCCAAGCGGTGTTGATTCGAAAACGCCCATATATTCAATCGGGGTAAAGGTGTTAAAACCAAGCTGGGAAAACACCTTATGCCGTTCGTAAAAGGTTCCGTCATTGTTATGAATGGCATGTGCCGAAAGTCCCAGAGCGGAAAGGTTATACGCAAGGCTCTCACAGGGTACTTTTTTTAATATGGTTTTGTACGGGTATTCTCCCGGACCGAAAAAGTCCAGATTCATTCCGGTCAATATCTCAAATTCCGTATTCGCGGTACCAGCGCCGACCGAAGGAACAACTAAAAAACCTGAGGAACACTGTTCCTTTAAGCGGCGGAAATTAGGCACCGGGTCGGAAGAATATTCCGAGCCGATAATGTATGTCGGGTCAAAAAAGGATTCAAGCTGTAAAAAAACAAAATTCGGATACGAAACAGGCTCGTCCGTGTTTTCCGGCGGCACGGACGGAACCGGCGCGTTCGTGGAAGAAGGCGGCGGAGTAACCGTCGCAGGCGGAGGCGTGCTCGTAAGCGAGGACATAATACGGTCAACTTCTTCTTTGGAGTAGGATACCGGTTTGGAAATACCGGTATCAAATATACTGCAGAAGAAACAGTACGGGAGTCCGTTCGTATGGAAACTCTGTGCCAGATTACCGAAATTGCGCTCTAAAATGCCGCAGGCAACAAAAAGTCTGGTGGAAAAAATTCCCGTGAAAACAAAAAGTGCGCAAAGCACTCCGGAATGAACAAGGGAAGTGCCGGCAACGGCCTTTTTCGCCTTCCGGAATAAAATAACGCCGATAACAATTACCAGAATAATTGCGGCAGCAATCAAAATTATCTGAATTACGGAAAGATAATGCCCCATAATGGAAAAAGCGGAATCCAGCAGTAAAAGGTCAACGGCGGTAAACGGGGTGGTACGGAACTGTAACAGGACAAAGTCCGTAATACCGACGGTAATCCAAAGGGCGCTGATAATAAAACGCGTAAATTTTCTTCTTTTAAACAAAAACGAAAAAGAGAGCGTAATACCAATCAACAGGGTGTTGTAAACAAAAACAAGAGGGGATTTTACCAGATAAACAAACGGTAAAAAGACGGATTTTCTGGAAAAAGCCTCAATGCAAAGATTAAGTACAAGCGCCAATATAAGACATTCCGCAGCAAAAAGGCGTAACTGCGAATACAATTTTTTTAAGAAATTTGTCAGTTTTTCCGAGTTCATAAAACTTCCTCCATACAGCGGCAGTAAAAAACTTAAAAACTGCGTATAGAATAGCATAAAAGCAACGTAACTGCAAGAAGTGAAACGGAAGTTTAAGAAATAATTTAAAGTTTCTGAATAGAAACTTTAAATTTGGACGGCGGTTGTAATTTTGTCCCAAATATGCTATGATTGAAACGGACAAAGCACGATTTTTCAGGCAGAGGATTTTCAGAAATGGTGACAACGGCAAAACGGCTGACGGTATGGGAACGTAAAAGGATTCAAAATAAGATAAAGGCGTGTGAAAAACGAGGCAGCTTGTCTGCTTCGCTTTTTTTGGAAGCGGATTGTTTCTTTTTTTACGGAACAAAGCGCAGGTGCGGAGGGGTTCTTTCCGTATTTTTTCCGACAGAAAAGGAGGCCGAGTTTACGGTGGCGGAGTTTTCGCAGGAGAAGGAAGTTTTACCGGCGCTGTTTACGGCGGCGCTTGATATGTGCCGCCGGGTTCGTGTAGAAGAAGTGTATACGGTAGTAAATCCGTCTTTGGGCTTTCAAAAAACGGAAAACTGCGGCGCGCGGCTTTCCTACGCGTTTTCGGAGTATCTTTTATGCTGTGATATCGGTACGCTCGCAAAAAGGTCCGGAGAAAAACCGGAATCCGGAAAAGAAACGTGCAAAGAGGCGGTGCTGCGCCGCAGCGAGGAAGAGGACGGACAGCTTCTTTATCGTCTCTTTTGGGAGGGGAAGGAAGTGTCGGAATGCCGGTTTATGCCGTTTGACGCGGGAAAAGGGTGGTATTTGTTTTCTCTGGAAACAAAAGAAGAGTTCAGAAGACGGGGCTTTGCGGAATGTTTAATCCGCGAAACGGCAGAAGAACTGTCGGCAGCCGGAGCGGAAAGAATACGGCTTCAGGTATCTTCAAAAAACCGGCCGGCGGAGAGGCTCTACCGAAGGCTTGGTTTTCGGACGGAGGAACAGAGGGATTATTATAAGACAGAGGAGCTATAAATGGAACAGCAGGAAAATGACCGGAGACAGGCGGACCGCAGGGCAAAGGAACGCGCTTTTATGAAGCGGCAGGAATTAAAGCGGGAAAAAGAAGAAAAAAGGCAGGAGCAGATTTCCGAAGAAAGGAAACAACAGCAGAAAGAAGACATCTCTTTTATGCGGGAGGCGCTGCGGCAGGCGAAAAAAGCCGCGGCATTGGGAGAAGTGCCGATAGGGTGTGTTTTGGTCAGCGGGGGAAAGATTGTGGCAAGAGGATATAACCGGCGCAACACCGATAAAACAACCCTTGCCCATGCAGAGCTCGCGGCAATCCGAAAGGGGAGCCGTCTGTTTGGGGACTGGCGTCTGGAACAATGTACGCTTTACGTGACGTTGGAGCCCTGCCCGATGTGCGCGGGAGCAATCGTACAGGCCCGTATTCCGCGGGTGGTAGCAGGCTGCATGAATCCGAAAGCGGGCTGTGCCGGTTCGGTATTAAATGTACTGAACACGCCGGGGTTCAATCATAAAGCAGAATTTGAGAGCGGAATTTTAGAGAAAGAATGTATGGAAATTCTACAGGATTTTTTTGGAAATTTACGTCGGAACAGCAGAAAGATTGAAAAATAACTTTCTTTTATGGAAAAAAAGGAGTATACTGTTTCTTAGAACAAATTTTTGCAAACGGAGTGAAAAAATGGCGCTTACAATTAAAATGAACGGAATAAATCATATACCGAAGGGCGAAATATTATTTGAAGCAGGCATGGAGCCGGACGGCGTTTTTGCTTTGGTAAAGGGAAAAGCGACGTTAATGAATCCGGACTTCCGGATAACGATAAGCAGCGGGGATTTTCTCGGTCTGTCCGACCTTTATGCCGGAAAACGCCTGTTGACCTGTATTGCCGCAGAGGATATGACGGTGTATGCGTTTCCGGCAAAAACGACGGCGGATATACCGGCGATATTGGACGCAAACAGCGAGTACGGCGGCAGAGTGACGGCTTCTCTGGGGCGTTATATTACGGAGCTTTTCGCAAGAGAGAACACGTATGCGCGTGAGGCGAAGCAGTTATCGGGAGAGATTACGGATTGGTATAGCCGGTACTGCACCTTGTGCAAAACGGAACAGCTTCGCGCGGCGGCGCTTCCGGAGACGGCAAAAGAGGCTTTTGTTCCGTCGAAGATGCCGAAATGGCTGGAGTATTGTTTAGAGTCCGCAAAAATACCGGCGGATGTGCAGAAAAGTTATTTTTCTTTCAGCAGAAAGGTAGTTTTACGCCATATTGAAGAACAGGCGGGAATATGCCGGGATATGCTTGCGGAGTGTACCAGACAGGGAGATTTTATACGGCGTCAGGGCGCGGTTTTGGTAAACGGCGGCGCGGATAATTTGTTTTTCTTTTTCTGCGCCTTAGAAAACGCGGCAAAGTCCGAGGAAGCGAAAAAAGCGGCGGCTGCGCTCAGGGACAGCGTGGGAAACAAGCTGAATACTCTCACCGATTTGTTTGAGAAGTACGCGGGAGTGCCGTTTGAGGCGCATGAGAAACGGCGTGAGGCAAGAAAGCAGAATGCGTCTCTGCCGTCGGTGTCGGAAGAGCCGTGCGAGAACGCTCTGGAACAGATTCTTTCCTACGCCGGCGTTTCGGAAAAAGAGGCGGTGGAATATACCGGACTGCTGCAGAAGTTTACGGCGTTAGAGGATAAATCTTCGACCGAGGACGAGGTGCGCAGGCTCAAAAAGCAGCTCACGGAAGGATTTTATAATATATATGAGGCGGTATTTAAAAAGACCTACAAAAAAGAGGAAAGAGAAATTCCGCAGGTGATTCGTCTGTTCTTGGATTTTGGACTTTTGGACGAGAAGATGATTACACGCACGCAGCTTTTGGAACTGGAAAAGTTTGTTTTGGAACCTGTCGATACGGAGAGTACGGGCTGTCATATTTTTACCGTGCGCGAATGGCTGACGTGGGTTTACGAAGGAAAGAGAGAGCCGTCCAAAAACGAATTTGATCAAGAGTACGTGGAAATGCTGCGCGAGCTGCGCAAAAACGGAGAGATTACCGAAAAGGAAGAAGCGGAAAAGCTGAAAGACAAGGAGGAGCGTCTGCATTACGAGGTACAGAATCTGTTTCGTTATAACCACCGTCTGGTAAACGGCCAGTTGAGCAGCTTTGTTCCGTTCCTTTACGGAGAGTTTTTAACGGGCAGTCTGGAGCGTACTTTCCTTTCCAAGCAGAGTGTTTTAAAATCCCTGAACTGGCTGCGGAGTTTGGATTATTCTCTGTTCTACCGTGAATTTCTGTACATGAACAAAGAATTGGGCATAGAAAAAGAGTACCGTGTCGCGGAAGTTCTGCCGGATATTATTTTGTTCCCGACGCTGGGAACCAAGAGTGTTATGTGGCAGGATATCAGCTGCCGTCACAGGGATACGCCGGGCAGATTTTTACTTCCTCTGCTTTCGGAGGTTCCCGTAGATGACCTGATGGTCCGCGCGAGCGGGCGCTACCGCTGGGAGCTTTGCCGTACCATACAGGGAACGGCATGGAACAACATCCAGATTAAATCTCTGACCTCGGAATACACGGACTATCTGATGTATTATAAAAAGAACAGGGATCTTTCCGAGGAGCGGAAAGAGAAGGTAAAGACACAGCTTCAAAAGGGGAAAAACAATTTTCGTGAAGTGTATGCCATGGACTATGAGGCATGGATTAAGTATGAGTCCGCGGGCGCGTTTAAGCTGAATAAAGTTGCGCGTGAAATTCTGGCAACCTATTGTCCGTTTGATGCAAAAATCCGGGCACAGCTTGCGCAGCAGCCGGCGTTTGAAGAAGCAATGGCGAGATTCGGAAGAGAGCGGGCGAAAAAAATCCGCGAGACCGAACTCAGAAATCATGCCCTTATAAAGAACGGAGTCGAACTTCCGAAGGAACTGCTGGATACGATTGCGTATTACAAAGAGCACTAAAAGTATTTGAAAAAATCAAAAAACACCAAAGAGGAGGCGCGGTATGGACAGTACATATCAAATGCTGCATGATATTATAGATTTTCATAATGACCGTATGCAGAATTTGAGACGGTATTATCCGTTTTTCTGTCTTCAGAATACCGCGTTTCACCTGTTCAAAGAAGGGAAATACGCGTTTCTTGACATGGGGTATATTACGCTTGCGGTGCTTCGGTATTTTATCGAGGAGAATCAGTTTAATGACCGGGCGCTGCAGTACCCCGAGATTTATGCGTTTCTTTCGGGAGTTCTTTCAAGGGATTTTTCTCTTTCTTTGCCGGAAGAGGAAGAAAAAGAACTGATAGGCTATATTTTTGATAAGCTCAAAAATGACGGAAAACCTTTTGTTATGGAGTATTTCGACCCGCAAAAGAAGACGAAAGCCTCGGTGCGGATGAAGCTGATTGACGCGGTGCTTTCCGGCAATACGGTATTGTATACCGTTACGGCGGACGCGATTGAGTTTTATCTGGATACAAAAGAAATAAGAGAAGAAAGCAAAATTAACATTCAGCAGGTTTTGCTGGAAAAAATGATACATACAAAGAATTTTAAGGGCGGAATTGACGTTATCCGGCGGATTAACAGCGAAGTGAACCGCCTGCGTCTGCAAAAGAAGGAAGTATTGGCGCTGTTAGGCAGCAATGTGTTTGACGGAGTTAAGGCGTTAGAGGAGTTTAATCAGACCGGAATGCGCTGGTTTTCCGAAGAGCAGACGCTTTTTTCCCACAATATGGAGCTTATGGAGCGGGCGCGCGCCAAGGCGGAGGAAACCGCTTCGGGAGAGCGTGACATGGAAGCGCTGCGCGGTATTTATCAGCTGGAAACCGAGTTGAAAAAAGCAATGGCAAACCACGGCGAGCTTTTGGCGGATTGTATGGATTTACAGATGCGCGCAGATGAAATGATTCAAAAGTATAAATACAGCAGACTGCGCGGAGCGTTTGATTTCCGGGCGTTTGTTGCGGCCGCCGAAGAGGCGCAGGATGTGTCGATGCTGTCGCATTTTGTTGAACCTCTGCTTATGCCAAGACTCCGAAAGCAGTTTACGTTACTGCAGACGGACGAGCTGTTTTCACAGCCTGCGGAACCCGGGGAGACGGCGGAGCTTACCGGCGGCTCGGAAGAAGAAATGTATGTGTTTGATGATGAGATAGAAGAAGAACGGATTTCCGGAAATTATACGGCGATTGCGAAGACGCTTTTTGAGGAGCTTCTGCTTGCGGAAAGGGTGACGCTTTCGGAGTTGAACCGGAAGTTAGAGATAAAGTATTTTGACGGTATTTTCCGTAACAGCGATTATTATTCTTTTTTGGTACATATCTGCCAGAAAAAGGAATATGACTTAGAACAGGTATTAAAAAAGCAGGATACGTTTCTGGAAGAAATTCTCGCAGGAGTTTTGAGAGAACAGCCGGAGCACAAGTTTGCAAAACTGAAATTCCGGCTGGCAATGAAACCGGAAGCGGAAGAATTGCTGCATAAGATTGCGGGTCCGGAACGGGACGCGACGTTTATGACAACGGAAATTGTGTTTGAGCGGATGAATTAAAGCGAAGGCAGGAAAAACAATGGAGCAGAAGAATCTGGAAAAGGCAGCGGAGCTTTTGGCGGCGCTCCTGACAGGGGAACCGGTGGAAGCACAGGGAGGAAAGAATGCGGGATTGTACGAGGCGTACCACGAATCGGGAGAGGTAAGTGACGCCTTGGATTTGATGTTAAAAAAACTGAATCTGCGGGTGTATGAATATAATTACGCAATGTACGCGGCGGTAGGAGAACGTAACCGTGTGTTCGGCTATTCCAACGAGGATTTAAAGCGCCTGATGGGACTGCGTTTAAATAAAGAGCTGTATCTTTGTTATTATTTGATTTATCAGGCGGCGGCATGCTTTTATCAGGACTCCGCAACCTATAACTATACGGAGTATATCAAGGCGGAAGATTTGCTGGAAGCGGTGAATCATTCGCTGTCGGGAATGATTTCAAAGCTGCACCGGTTTTCCGGTGAAACGCCGGAGGAAAAGAGTTTTACCGCGCTGGCGATAACGTGGGACGAACTTCCGGTCATTACAAACGAAGACGTGCAGGGGATTCGCGCGGGACGGAGTTCCAAGAGCGGTTTTATAAAACTTGTGTTTAATTTTTTAGTGTCCCAGGGGCTTTTTACCGAGGTGCAGGAACGGTATTATCCGACGAACCGTATGCACGCCCTGATTCGAAGGTATTTTGAAGAAGAAAAGGGCAGACTTTACGAACTGCAGACGCAACAAAACAAAGGAGGAGAAGACGGTGCCGCATATTAACCGTATTCGTGTAAATAACGTAAAATATAATTTCGGAACGCAGGTATACGACGACTTTTTAATGAAGCCGTTTTGCGGAAACACGCTGTACGATCTGGCAAACGGCGGCGGAAAAAGCGTGCTGATGCTTCTTTTGCTGCAGAACGTGATTCCGAATTGTACTCTGGATGAAAAACAGCCGATTGAGAAGTTGTTCCGGAGCAGCGAGGGAAGCAAAACCATTCATTCGCTGATTGAATGGCAGTTAGATGAAGAAAATATCCAAAACGGCTTTCGGTATATGACAACCGGCTTCTGCGCGAGAAAGGCGGCCGAGGCAGAGGAGGAAACAAAGGATACCGCGTCCGTCGAATATTTTAATTATTGCATTTTTTATCGGGAATATAACGCAAACGATATCCGTAATCTTCCGCTTGTAAAAGAAAAAGAGAGGATTACATACAGCGGCCTGCGACGGTATTTAAAGGAACTGGAGCGGGATAATTCGCTGATTGTGCGGGTGTTTGACCGTAAGGGAGAGTATCAGAACTTTATTGCCGATTACGGTATTTATGAGAGCGAATGGGAAATTATCCGCGGCATCAATAAAACGGAAGGGCATGTCCGTACCTATTTTGAGACGAATTACAAAACGACCCGCAAGATGGTAGAGGATTTGTTGATTGAGGAAATCCTCGGCACTTCCTTTCGCAGAAAAGCGGGAAAAGAAGATATACAGGATACGATGTCCAAAACCCTTCTGGATATGAAGGACAAGCTGGTAGAACTTGCGAAACAGAAAGATGCCATAAAGAATTATGACCGGCAGGAGGAAGTTCTTTCGGAGTTTTCGGCGCGCGTTGCTTTTCTTGGCTCGATTTACCGGGAGCAGGAAGAAACAAAGACGCAGTTAAACCGTATTTATAACGCGGCACAGTACTATCTGGACGGACGGGAGACGGCGCTTAGCGAGCTGAAGGATGCGGAAAACGCGGCAGAAGAGGAAATCCGCAATTGTGAGGCGGAGCTTTTGGCGGCGGAGCTTTTTAAAGACCGTGAGCTTGCGGGGGAGTATGCAAAACAGGTTTCCGCACTTTCAGCCGAAAAGGAACAGAAAAAAGACCGGGAGGCGGCACTCTCGGCGTTATTGGTGCGCAAAGAATGTGCCAATGATTATTTAGAGTATTTGGAAGAAAAGAAAAAGCGCGATGAAATGGCGGTAACGCTTCAGGCGATGACGGAGCAGAGCGGTTTGCAGGGGGAGATTTCTGCCCTTGTGTGTGCATACAGACAAAAGAAAGAACAGTATGAAAAGGAACTTGCGGACGCGCTTGCAAAAGCGGAAAGCGCGGCAGCGGGGGCATTGTTAAAATATAAAACGGCGGAAAATTCCAGAAAAGACGTAGAGCGTGAAGCCGCGGTAGCGGAAGTGCTTATGGAGCAGACAAAAAAGGAACTTTCCGCGCTTTATGCCAGACAGAAGGAGCAAAAGGACGCACTGGCTCTATTGCTTACCGAGGAAGCGTCCAAATACGCGGACGAGTGCGGAGAGCGGAAGTTAAAGGCCGCGTCAAGGCGCACGGCGCTTAAAGAAGAAGCGGTACAGCTGGATAAAGAAAGGGAGAGTGCGCTTGCCGCGGTACGGCGTGCCGAAACGGAGCTTTTGAGGTATCGTGACGCGGCGGCCCTGCGGGCGGCCAGACAGGAAAGTCTTTCGGAGGAAAAGGCACGCGCCGATAAGCTTTCGGAGGCATATAACGAGAAAGATTACCGCGCTTTAAGAGAGGCGGTGCGTCTGCGCTGCCGTGAGGCCTATGCGGAACAGGCAAGGCTTTCGGAACAGATGTCCGCCGCGAAGAAAAGGCGGCAGGAGATAGAAGCGGGAGAGCTGTTTTCTTCTACGGAAGCGGCGGAAACCGTAAAAGAATATATTTGCACGAGACATAAAAAGAAAGCGGTGACAGGCGCTGAATATCTGCGGGAGAAATCCCGTGAGGAACAGGAGGCGCTTTTGCGTAATTTTGCGGGGCTGCCGTTCGCGGTTATTACCGAGGGCTTTGCGGAAGCGTTTGACGACCATCTGCTTGCGGAGTGCGTTCCGGAGGGAGCGGTTGTGCCGGTACTCAGAATTGAGTCGCTTCGTGCCGGAAAGGAACTGCTTCACCGGGAGCAGATGTTTCTTTGCGTGAAGGACGGGGCGGTCTTATTGGAAGAAAAAGCACGGCAGAAAGAATTGGTGCGCCTTGCCCGCTTGGAAGAAGAAGCGGAATACGGAAAAAACCGCCTGCGTGCGCTCATTGAAACGTATGAGGAAGACGAGGAGTTTTTGACCGGTTTTGTAAAACGTTATTACGAGATTATGTATTCCCAGAAGGCAGAATACGGAACGGAAAACGCGCAGGAGGAGGCGCTGTCGGAAAAGCTCCGGCAGGAAAACGAACGGCTTTCGGTACTTTCAAAACGCCTGCGGACGATTCCTGCCGAGGAAGAAGAATGTGTGAAAGCGATTGCGGACTGTGAAGAAGAAATGCGCGGCTACCGCCTGATTATGGAATTAAATAAACAGGCGGAGGAAAAGGAAAAGGCCGTCCGTGAGCTTGCCGCAAAGAGCGAGCGTCTCAAAGAATGGAAAAAGGAAGCGAAAGACGCGGCGGAAGCGCTGGAGGCGGACTGTGCCGCAAAGCACGCGGAAATAGAGAAACTGCGCGCACAGGCGGAGGAGTTAAAACGTACATGGGAGAGCTATGAAGTCTACGATACAAAAGGAGAACCGGCACAGGTTTCGCTTGATATCGGAGAGCTTGCCGTGCAGATTGACGGAAAAATTGCGGCGCTGCATACCGAATCTTCTTCCATGGAAGACAAGCAGAGGCTGTTGGATTCCTATGTGTCGGCGATGAACCGGCTGTTAAGAAGTATTCGCACACGGGGGTTAAGCGTCGCGGAACTGTCCGAGTTATATGAGAAAAATGAAGTATACGAAACGTCTGAACAGGAGCTTGAAAGACGCAGGGAAGAAGCTGCGGCGCTTTCTGCGGAAGCGGAGCGGCTGGAGCAAAAGATGAAAGAGCTGCAGGAGAAGCTGTTTCGTCTGGAAGGCAAAAACAGTCAGGCGGAAGCGTCGATTGCAAAAAAGTATGGTGCGTACCGCCCTGTGGAACTGACGGCGGAAACGGCAGCCGCATTTATTGCGAAGCGCAGTGCGCAGATTGACGAAAAGAAAAAACAGGCGGCGGAATTAAAAGAAAAGCAGGAGGCTCTTTTGGAGGAACTTTCCGGTTACACGGTAATCCGTAACGAAATCAGCCGTATGTTTGAGGGGACGGCTCCTTTGACGGAAGAATGCGGCAGACTGGAAAATAATGTGCGGCTGGCGGAGTGCTATAAAGAGGCGAGGGAGCGCTACGCGGCATGTGCAAAAGAGCTTTTAAAGCGGCAGGAGGAGTTTTACCGTAACCGTCAGAAGACAATGGAAACCCTTCAGGTACTTGGCGCACAGGCGCTTGCGGAAGAAATCGGAAGCAGTGTGGCAATGCCGAAAAACGGCAGGGAAACGGAAGAAGCGGTCCGCGGCATGAAGGAAGTCATCGAATGTCTGCGGTTGGAGCGGAGCAGAATTGAGGCCGGACTCGGGGATTTGGAAACGATGAAGGAGAATTTCGAGAGCCAGTGTTTACAGCGTTGTCTGAATATCAAGGCGGATTTGGAGCGTCTGCCGAAGCTCTCCAAAATTATGTTGGACGGAGAGCAGATTCCGATTATTTCGCTGCAGATTCCGTATGTAAAAGAGGAATTTTTTAAGGAACGGATGACCCGGTATATTGACGATGTAGTACAGGCAGTAGATGAGATTTTGTCACAGGCGGAGCGGATGAAATATATCCGCACGGCGTTATCCTATAAAAAATTGTTTTCGGTTATTGTAACGGATATGAACGCGATACGTCTGCTTTTGTATAAACGGGAGCGTATCAAGGAGCAGAGCCGCCATCTGCGTTATGAGGAGGCAGTCGGAAGCACCGGTCAGTCGCAGGGTATTTATATCCAGTTTCTGATTGCGATTATCAATTATATTTCCAGTATTTATTCCCCTAAGGGAGACGCCGCCGGACTCAGGAAAGTTATTTTTATCGATAACCCGTTCGGCGCCGCAAAGGACGTGTATATCTGGGAACCGATTTTTGAATTGCTGCGCGCGAACCGCGTACAGCTTATCGTACCGGCGCGCGGAACCACACCGGCAATTACGGGCAGGTTTGACGTAAATTATGTGCTTGGACAGAAATTGATTGACGGCAGGCAGCAGACGGTAGTCGTGGATTATTGCAGCCGTGTGGAAGCGGATTCCATGGAATTTATTCCGCTGCAGTTTGAACAGACGAGTCTGGACATTTCGGAGGTGTAGTATTATGGGAATTGAGCGTTATCGCGAGATTGTAAAGTTAGAAGACATAAGGACGCTTTTTGAAAACGGAGAATATGACGCGGCAAAGGCGGCGGCAGACGGTATCCGCAGGGAGCGTTTAAAAGACAGTCCGGATTTGTTTCTTCTTGCTGCGCTTTACCGGAAATGTGGGGAATATAAGACGGCGAAGGAGTTTTTGCTGCGTGTTTATAAAAAGAAAGCAACATGGCGCGTTCTGGAAGAATTGATGGAGGTCTGCTTAGCCGAGAAAAATCCGCAGGAGGCGGAAGTCTATTTAAAGGAATATTGCAGAATTTCGGGCGGCGACCCGAGAAATTATATTTATGAATACCGTATCGGGCGTCAGATGCATCGCCCGGACGAAGAACTTCTGCCGATTTTACAGACATTAAAAGCAGAGGAATATACGGAAAAGTATGGCTATGAGCTTGCCAAACTTTATCACAAACTCGGCAGGGGACAGGAGTGCATGGCGGAGTGTGCGGACCTGGTCCTTTGGTTCGGTGAGGGCACTTATGTAGAGCGTGCGAAAGTACTACAGGCATATTACCGGGGGGAACTTTCGGCAGAAGATATTGCTACGGAAGCGGAGCGCCGTATCCGTGAGGCAAAGGAACGGAAAGAGAGGGAAGAACGGGAAGCGGCAGAACTTCGGGCGCAGGAAGAACAATACCGCCGGGAAGCGGAGCGTCCGGTATGGGAGGAACAGTACCGTCCGGCTGAAGAAAGCAAAGCGGCAGAAGAACTGCGCCGTTTTGAGGAGGAAGAACGTAGCAGGGCAGAAGAAGCGGAGGCACAAAACGGTAACGCATGGAGAGCGTCGGAAGAAGTGCCGGAAGCCGAGATAAATGAACCGATGTGGGAGCCGGACGGCTTTTTTGCGGCAGCGGCAGATGAAAGCGAAACGCCGGAGGAAGAGCAGGAAGAATCGGAAGAGTACGAGCAGATTTCTCTTTTTGCGGCGGAGGAACCGGCTGAGGAAACAGCGGAATTCAAAGGTTTCCCGGCAGAGTCGGGCGCGGCGTTTGAGCCGGCAAAAGAGGATTTGGAAGAAGATGTGGAAGAAAATCCGGAAGAAAATCTGACGCAGCCGGGGGAAGAACTGTCTGCGCGCCTGTCGGCCGGCGGTGTGAGCTTTGAGGAGGCACTGCGCGGATACGCCCGGATAGAACGTGTGAGAAAACAGGTAATCCGGATGTCAGAGACGGTAATTACTGCGGAAAAGAAGTGTCATTGCCTTATTATTACCGGCGAAAGGCAGAGCGGGAAGACAACGCTCGGAACGTATCTTGCGAAGCTTCTGTATGAACTTTCTTGTCTTAAAAGTCCGCGTGTGGCAAAAATCGGAGCGCAGAAGTTAAACCAAATAACGCTTTCGGAGAAAAAAGAGCAGCTGCGGGACTGCTGTCTGATTATTGAGGGAGTGGAAGAACTTACCGGAGAGGCCGTTGCGGGGCTGTTGGATTTTATCAACAATACGGATGTCCTTGGCGCCGTGATTTTGGAGGACAATGCTAATGTTATGAAGCGTTTTCTGCGCGATTATGCGGAATGTGACAGGATATTTGATAACCGTGTTCAACTGCCTAAGTATGACAGCGGTGAATTAATGAGCTTTGCATTGGAATATATCAGGGAACAGGATTATGAAATCGGCAGAGAGGCAAAAGGAATCCTGAAACAGGAAACGGAGCGTCTGGCCCGGACGGGAAAAAAGGAAGGAAGATTGGCCGAAACAATGAAGCTTGTAAAGACGGCAATTGCGAACGCAGACAGCCGGAACCGGGAAAAGATTCTTACGATGGCGGCTACCGGAAATTTCCTTGCCGCAGAGGCTATGGAGCTTGCGGCAGAGGATTTCGGCGTTATACGGTAAACTTAATTTTGATTTCTTCTTTTAAGTTCTGCCCGCCTTTGGAGCGCACATTTTTGGTAACATTGAGAATATAAGCAGTGTTTTTAGTATAAGGTTCAAGCGGCTCGATTTCTACGGCATTTGTCTCAGCGTTATATCGGATGGCAGTGCGGAGTACGGTGTTGGTTTCCGCATCGGTAACAAACATATTTACATTGTTTACGGTGCTTGGATTAAGCGGTGCAGTAAACTGGACGCGCCAAACAAATTTTCCGGTTTTAAATTTAAGGTTTTGCTTGATTCTGTGCTCGGCATGTTCACTGAGCGGTTCAATTTCCAGAAAATTCATATGCGTTCTCCTTTCGTTTGAGTTGCATTTTATGTTGCTATGATATATACTATACTAGATTTTTGGGAAAAAGACAAGATGATTTCTTCTCGAGTTTCCGCATTTTTTTCGTTGCTTTAAAAGATTTCGTAGATTGCACCGTATCTTGTTTTTGCATTTGTCCGAAGGAGCGCGTTTTTAGCGAAGCCGGAATCGCCTCTTAGAGCCGGTTAGACGCGAGGACGCACCCGAGCGGCTTAACGGCTCTTAG
>JAFLSZ010000022.1 GCA_022510665.1 Lachnospiraceae bacterium | reverse complement strand
CGTTTGCCATCCGGGAGGTACAGACGGATAATGGAGCAGAATTCACAAACCGACTACAAGACGGGAGGGGGTGAATGAGATGAAAAGGACGTATTTGATATTTTTTCTTTGTGCTATGTTGCTTCTGATTTCGTGCAATAAAAAGAACGATGATATTCTTTCATATTCATCTGATGAAATCTACCTGAAGTGTGTTGATTATATTAATATTATTAAAGGCTTTCCCAAAGAACTATTGATTTTTGAATCCGAAGAACAATTGGAGTACGCGTTAAATGGGTATGAATGTTTTGCTTCTTTATCGGAATTGAGTGCTATTATGGCAGATTACCCTATTGGAGAATATATATATATTACAGTATTTTGAGAGATCATATGGAAGTAAAGTTACATGCAAAAGGTTGAATATTGATAAGGTAGAGATGACAATTCATTTAGAGAACAAAACCAAAACCCAATTTCTGAAAAAAGATAACCCTACAGCAGAATCGGGATATATTACTTATGCTGTTTTGCCGAAGGAATACTTAAGTGGGTATGATTTTTCGAATCAACAAGGTGTGCTATATTTGGGGAAATAGTTATTTAAAGACAAAAATTACTTCCTTATGGGGGATCTATCGTGGATTTCCTTAACATTTTGGAATTTTGTGTAGAAAAATTGTAATTTTTTTTAAAATTAGTATTGAAAAAATTGTCAGAGTGCGATACACTAAGTATTAGTGAATTCTAAGGAGGATTTTTTATGATTTCAGCAGGCGATTTTAGAAACGGCATTACACTTGAAATTGAGGGTAACGTATATCAGATTATTGAGTTCCAGCATGTAAAGCCGGGAAAAGGCGCTGCGTTCGTGAGAACAAAGTTAAAGAATATTAAGAGCAGTGGCGTTGTGGAAAAAACATTCCGTCCGACGGAGAAGTTTCCGGCGGCACATATCGAGAAGGCAGATATGCAGTATCTGTATTCCGACGGTGAAATGTACCACTTCATGGATGTGAATACGTATGATCAGATTGCGATGACCGAAGATCAGATTGGCGATTCGTTAAAGTTTGTAAAAGAAAACGAGATGGTAAAGATGCTTTCCCACAACAAGCAGGTGTTTGCAATCGAGCCGCCGTTGTTTGTTGAGCTTGTAGTTACCGAGACGGAACCGGGCTTTAAAGGCGATACGGCAACCGGCGCTTCCAAGCCGGCGGTTGTTGAGACCGGAGCTACCGTTTATGTACCGCTGTTCGTAGAGCAGGGTGAAACTATCCAGATTGATACGAGAACCGGCGAGTATATGAAGCGTGTTTAATACGGGACAGAGGACGGCAGAAGGCGGAATGCCGGAGCGGTTCGTCGGGCTTTTTGTTAAGAACTGAGGTAAAATGTTATAGAGGCATAGGAATTTTGTTCCTGTGCCTCTTTCGGTCGTAACCGGGAATTTGGAGGCAGACATGAGATTTTCGGAATGGTTATATGAAAGACCTGATTATGCCGCAATCAAAAATAACCTTGCTGATTATAAGAAAAGACTTTTAAACGCTTTTTCGTATGAAGAACTGCGTGATGTATGGCTGGCTGTGAAAGCAGAAGTGGAATATATGGAATATAAGGAAGAAATTATATATATTCGTCACTTATGCGGAATTAACTATGAGGAAAGTCTGAAAGAGGTAGAAATACAAAATTTGCAGGACCCCGAAATATATGAGCTTAGGGATGAATGTGATTTAATTGTAAGAAATTCCCCATATGCCGAAAAAATAAAAGATGAATTTGGAGAAATGGTTTTTTGGGGTATAAACAGCGGTAAGCCTGCAAAAAATTCTTACAGTACGAGACTTCAATCAAAGGAATTACAGCTTAAAATGCAGTACAGGCAACTTATGGCAAGCAAAGACCCGGATGAGAATGCACTGTTTAATATTTTTGAACAGATGATTGAAACTCGTATTGAACTTGCGGACAGTATGGGATATAAGAGCTATACGGAACTTGGATATCATATTCAGAAGCGGTATGATTACGGAGCGGACGAACTGTTTTATTTTCGGAATCAGGTTTGTAATTTTATTACGCCGGTTTGTAATGAAATAAAACAAAACGGTATTGATATTGATTTAAGTTATCCTAAGGCGGTTGTTACCGATACAAAATCACTGATTTCGGCAATAATAAGTATGTTTAAGGATATATCGGATGAAGCGGGAAGCTATATTGAAGAAGTGAGCCAAAAGGGACTGTATGACTTAGAACTCAGGAAAAACAAACGAAGGAATCTGTTTACCTGCTGTATGCTGCCATACGAAAAACTGCCGTTTATTATAGGAAACTATACCGGAAACGGAATGGAAACAGGGTATGTCGTACATGAATTGGGACATGGTTTTGCATTTTATACCGCCGCGAGAACCCAGCCGCTTTATGAAATGCACCGTTCCTCTCCTTCGGTGAATGAAATACATTCCAAAACAATGGAGCATTTTATGTACCCGTATTTGGAATTGTTTGTTGGGGACAAAAGAAAGGAATATATCAGAAATCATTTGATGCAGCAGCTAGAAAATATGACGTACAGATGCGCGATAGATGAATTTGAGCATACCGTATATGACAAACAAAGGCGTTCCAAGAAGCAAATCTGCGAACTATGGATAGAGATTCGGCACAAATATATGCCTTGGAAAAAGTATGATAAAAAAGAAATCGAGCAAGGAGTATGCTGGCCGCGTCAGACGCATATTGTTGAAAGTCCGTTTTACTACATAGAATATGATATTGCGCAGGTGAGTACCTATGAATTTTATAATAAAATGAAAGACAACCCAAAACAGGCATGGGCGGACTATATGCAGTTATGCAGGGCAGGCGGAAGCAAATCTTATCTTAATTTATTGGGTGCTGCGAACTTATCCAATCCTTTTTTGGGCAATACAATAGAAAAGGTATTCCGTCCGGTCATTGATGAATTATGCCTGTACACAAAAATTTGAATTTTCGGAAAAGGGTTCCATGTATAAGCCTCTGACGGTGCGGAATACTAAAAACGCAACTTTGATATAGCATTGGTGCGCAAAAAGGAGGTTCTTATGAAAAAGAAAATAGTATGTCTGACAGCGATATGCTGTATGATGTCATTTCTTCTGATGGCGTGCGCTTGTTCCGAAGATTCGCAAAACGGCGGTGAAATTTCCCCGACCGGCGGGGCAATTTCTCCAACCGGCACACAGATGGAGGGCAATGATAATCAGAGAATCTCTCCTGTCGTCACGCAGACTCCGAATAACAATACCGGAAATAACGGTATAAACGGAGGCGGTACTGTAGGAGGCAATGGTACGGAAGGTAATAACGGCGTAGGCAATAACGGTAATGACGGTGACAACGGTATAATCGGTGACCTTGGAAACGGCGTAAACGACGTATTGGACGGAGTAGGAAACGCGGTGGATGACGTTACCGGAGGTAATGGCGGAAATGCTGCCGGAACAAACGGCGGTGCCGGAGGTATGGGTGCCGGACAGTAATCTACTATTGTAGAAAAACAGGTGAGAGAGAAAGAGAAAAGAGGTGTCCCGAAAAGCGGTATGACTTTTTGGGACACTCTTTTGTATCATAGGAAAATCCGGTAAGTTACGGTATCTCCGGATTCTGCCTCAATTTGGCACGGATAGCCGCAAAGTTCGAGAACTCTGAGGGAAGCGGTATTCGATTTTTTTATTTTGGCAATAACGGAACTTGCACCCGATTCTTTGGCGTAGGAAAGCAATGCCGGAATACATTCTTTGGCATAGCCTTTTTTACGGTACGGGACGTCAATGAGATAACCTAAGGCATAATCCGCAGTATCTTCGCCGGAAAGAGAAAAACCGGCGCGTCCGATTAACCGTTTTGTTTCCTTTTCGTAAATGCCCCAGAGTGCGAGGTCGAAAAAAGGATAGACAAACGAAAGATAGGCACTGTGTTTTTCCTCCTCTGCGGCATAGTCGGATAAGATTTCTTCCATACAGTCCGCGTTTTCCGGCTTTTTACACATGGCAAAAAGAGCGGGGAAGTCTTCTTTGGAAAATTCGCGCACCAAAAGCCGTTTGGTTGTTAAAATTTCCGCCGGTTCCTTTAAGGCGTGCGCGTGGGTACGGCGAAGGTAGGAAGCGTCCGCGGACTCAAAACTTTCCATCAGCGCATAGGCACGGGACAAATCCTGTTTTTGTAAATCCGGTTCCGCAAAACCGATGCAAGGGATTCCGGCGGATTGTGCGGCTGTTGTGCCGGCAGCGGAGGCTTCGATTAAGATACATTCTTTCGCGGAAAGTCCCAGTTTTTTTACGGCAGACAAAAGAAGCTCCGGCGAGAGTTTTGAAGAGGGCGGCTCCGCGCCTGAAACGAGCGCCGTAAAACAGCCGGCGATGTTAAGGTTTTCCAAAGTCTGCCGGGCCGCGAAAAGCGGAGAGGAAGAAACAGCCGCCAGTAAAAGTCCGGCTTCTTTCAGACTTTGGATAAAGTCACGGCAGCCGACGGTAATAACATTCGTATTAAGAATGACGCCTTTGAGCATAGTCGATCTCCTCCTGACGGTTTTTTCTAAGTTTAGCACATACAAAGGCGTTCGTAAAGGGAAGCGGGATTTAAGTTTCCGCATTTTGTATACTTTTTTATATTCCGTACAATCTACGGAACTTTTAAGGTGACTGCAAAATGCGGAAACGAAAGGAGCGGGAAGAAAGAAAATGAAAAAAAGTAAAAAAATTGAAAAAAACACTTGATTATCTTTGCATTTTGTGTTTTCCTATTAGTATGGATTTTGACTTGACGAAAGGAAGCATTTTCCTATTTTATTGAAAGGCTGGTAGTAATATTATGAAAAAGGTGGTAAAGTTTGGCGGGAGTTCTCTTGCAAGTGCGGAACAGTTTAAGAAGGTCGGAGATATCATACGTGCGGATGAGAGCCGCAGGTATGTTGTACCGTCTGCGCCGGGAAAGCGCCATCCTAAGGATACAAAGGTAACGGATATGCTGTATGCCTGTTATGCGATTGCAGAAGAAGGCGGGGATTTTTCAAAAGAGCTTTTGGAAATCGAGGCCCGTTACGATGAAATTATAGAGGGTTTGGGACTGAACCTTTCTTTAAAAGATGAGTTTGAGGTAATTCGGAAGAATTTTACATTAAAAGCCGGTGCGGATTATGCGGCTTCCCGCGGAGAGTATTTAAACGGCCGTATTATGGCGGCATATCTTGGATATGAGTTTATTGACGCGGCGGAAGTTATCTGCTTTCAGGAGGACGGTACTTTTGACGCGGAAAAGACCAACACGGTGCTTTCAAAGCGTCTCGCAAAGATTGAGCGCGCGGTTCTGCCGGGATTTTACGGCGCAAAAAAGGGCGGCGAGGTTAAGACGTTTTCCCGCGGCGGTTCCGATATTACCGGTTCCATTATGGCAAAAGCCGTAAAAGCCGACCTGTATGAAAACTGGACCGATGTGTCCGGTTTCCTTGTAGCCGACCCGCATATCATTGATAATCCGAAGGGGATTACCACCATTACTTATAAGGAGCTTCGTGAGCTTTCCTATATGGGTGCGGGCGTACTCCATGAGGATGCAATTTTTCCGGTAAGAAAAGAGGGAATTCCGATTAATATTCGAAACACCAACTGCCCGGAAGATGAAGGTACTATGATTGTAGAAAGCACCTGCCGCACGCCGGAGTATACGATTACCGGTATTGCGGGCAAGAAGGGCTTTGTGGCAATCAATATTGAAAAAGATATGATGAACTCCGAGATTGGTTTCGGACGCAAGGTATTACAGGCATTTGAGGAAAACGAGATTTCTTTTGAGCATGTTCCGTCCGGAATTGATACGATGACGGTATTCGTACATCAGCCGGAGTTTGAAGGAAAAGAGCAGTCCGTACTGGGTGCGATTCATCGTCTGGCGGCGCCGGATTCCATTGATTTGGAAGCGAATCTGGGGCTAATCGCGGTGGTGGGCCGCGGCATGAAATCCAACCGCGGTGTGGCGGCGCGTGTTTTTGCGGCTCTTGCACACAGCAATATCAACGTAAAGATGATTGACCAGGGTTCCAGTGAGTTAAATATCATTATCGGTGTCCGTAATGAGGATTTTGAACTGGCGATTAAAGCGATTTACGATATTTTTGTATCGGCAGCGCTTTAACAATATAAAATTAACAAAACAAAAAGAAAGCGGGGTACTTACAATGAAAATTCAAAATGTAACTGACGCGGCGTTCAAAAAGTACGGTAAAGTCGTAACCGGAATTGATTTTTCGGATATGATCGCGGTGATGAAAAAAAAGGAGATTCCGGCGGATGTCGTATATGAGCCGGGACTTGCGGAGCTTGAAGCGTGTGCGTCCGCCAAGGACCTTTCCGTAAGCGTATACGGCGGTATGCCGATTCAGGTAGGCCACTGCAGCGGAAACAACAACAAATTAAATGCGGTAGAGTACCACAGGGATTCCGAGGTAAATATTTCCGTTGACGGTATGGTACTGCTTCTCGGAAAAGAAGAGGACATAGAGGACGATTATACCTATGACACTTCCAAGATTGAGGCGTTTCTCGTACCGGCAGGCGTTGCGGTAGAGCTTTATGCGACAACGCTCCACTATGCGCCGTGTAATTCCGAGAGCACCGGTTTCCGCGGCATTGTAGTGCTTCCTAAGGGTACGAACTACGATTTGACCGAAAAGCCTGCGAAAACGCCGGAAGATAAGCTTATGACCGCTGTCAACAAGTGGCTTATCGCTCACGAGGACGCGAAGATTGCGGGTGCGTTCAACGGATTAAAGGGTGAGAATATCACACTGTAAATGAATAGACTTTTTGTCATCAGGTAAAAACGGAAAAAATTGTTCCGCCGGTATTTGAATGAAACTTCAGTACCGGCGGAACTTTTTTGTATTCTTACCTGATTAACAGTGACAGCAGATACAGCATCAATAAATGTACCGGATAGAAAATATAGAAAAAGTACTTGAATTTCTTCGATATGATTAAGGTGCCGTTGTACATCGCAATCGGAACAAAAGCGAGCAGGGAGGCGATGTTGACGCCGATAAATACAATGCAGCCCAGAATAATCTGCATTTTTCTTGATGTTCTGCAGTAGTAGAAAATCATTCCCAAAAGCACTCCGTAATAGGTATAATCGACCCTGGCAAAAAGCGAGACGGCAAGAGCGGCGCAAACGCATAAAATCTGTCCTATCATCTGTCGTATGGCCGCTTTTGATGTAAACTCTTTTGCCTCAAAGTATTTCATGCCGCAGAACATAAGAAGAATCAGGAATAAAGTGCAGACGGTATTCTGCAGCTGAGGGTAGAAAAGAGAGGCAGTACCGGTGTTGAGCTTGGACACCACCAGATTAAACGGAATTTCCGAGACGAGAGCGCAGAGCCCCACACGCAGAAGATAGCGTTTGAGGTTGGAAGTGTGTGAAAAGCCCTCATATAACAAAAAGCAAAAAATCGGGAAAGCAAGCCTTCCGACAAGGCGCATAATAGTATAGACGGAATACAGGTTGAGGTAGTCGGCAGGGATAGCGGCAAGCTGTTCCGCGGTCGGTTCTGCCGAAAATATGATGTCAAGGTATTCTTTGGACTGGGCAAGCTTGGCATAAACGAGCGTCAGAGCCGCGTGGTCGATAAGCATGGTCAGAGCCGCGAATATCTTTAAGAAGTTTCCCGGCAGTCCCTTTTGCATTTGCATTGTCGAATTGTTTCCCGCTGTTGTGTAATTGAGCATTGAAGTTTCCTCCTCTTTATGTTATGATTATATACAAGTGTGGAAAGAATTTCAAGTGGCAGAGTATTAAGTGGTTTGGATAGAAGGAGGAACAGAGTGGGCCGACGTCGTTTTTGGGGTGTATTTTTTGCCGCTGCGGGATTGATTGTGTTATACTGCCTGTTACAGAAGATTTCGCTTCTGTGGGCGGGACTTCGTTGGTTTTTAGGAATACTGTCCCCCGTTTTTGTCGGTTTTATTATCGCTTTCGTTTTAAATCTGCCGATGCGTGGATTAGAAAAGCTGTGGGATAAAATCGGGTCGGGACTGAACTCCCTTTTTGTAAAACGGGGAAAGAAAAAAAAGAATCGGAATATAAGTTCCGCGCTTCGCCGGCCGGTGTGCCTGCTGACTTCCATTTTGATTATTCTGTTGATTCTTTCCGCAGTGACTGCTCTTGTTCTGCCGGAAATCGGAAAGGCGGTCAGACTGCTCGTGAACGGTGTTCCGGGCTGGCTGGAACGGGTAAAAGAGTGGGGGATAAAATATGCGGAGGAATATCCCGTTATCAGTGAAGTGATTTCAAAGATGAATATTGATTGGGACGCAACGGCAAAAAGTCTTCTCAATCTAATCGGAACGGGGACGCTGGGTGTTGTGGGAAGTACGTTTACAAGCGTAATTAACACGCTCGGCGGCATTGTGGATTTTGTTATAGCCTTGATTTTCGGAATTTATGTGCTGTTAAATAAAGAGACTCTGTCCGAACAGGTGAAAAAGCTGCTTTGTGCGTTTTTACCGGAACGGATACAAAACGGGATTCTTCATGTGGCAGATACTTCGCATGGAATTTTCTGTGCATTTGTTACGGGTCAGTGCATTGAAGCGGTGATTTTAGGCAGTCTTTGTGCCATCGGAATGCTGATTTTCCGCTTTCCTTACGCGGCGATGATTGGCGTGTTGGTAGGGGTAACGGCGCTGATTCCGGTTGTAGGTGCATTTATCGGAGCGGGCGTGGGAGCGTTTTTGATTTTAATGACAGAGCCGTTTCAGGCGTTGATGTTTGTTGTTTATATTGTGGTGCTTCAGCAAATTGAAGGAAATGTAATTTATCCGAAGGTAGTGGGAAACTCCGTAGGACTTCCGGCAATGTGGGTACTGGCCTCGGTTACGGTCGGAGGAGGAATCGGCGGCATCGTGGGAATGTTGTTTGCCGTGCCGACGGCTTCCGTGGCGTATACACTGCTTCGCGAGGTTACAAAAAAGCGGCTGGAAAAGAAACAAAAAGAAAGCGGGTTCGCAGAATCTTTGCAGGAGGAAAAAAACTATGATGAAGAAAAGGTTAGAGGATGAGTTTTTAAAGCTGTTCGGGAGCGTTGAAGGGGTACGGTACTTTTTTGCGCCGGGCAGAGTGAATCTGATGGGGGAACATATTGATTACAACGGCGGTTATACGCTTCCGTGTGCCCTGACGATAGGGACCTACGCGGCAGTGCGCAAAAACGGAACAAAGAAGCTCCGGCTGTATTCTTCCAATTATCCGGAAACGGGAGTGATTGAGGCGGAATTGTCGCCGATTAAGTTTGAATCGGAAAGAAAGTGGGCGAATTATCCTTTGGGCGTAATCCGGACTTTTCAGGAGGACGGCTATGTGATACCGGAAGGAATGGATATTGTATACAACGGCACGCTTCCTTCCTCTTCCGGACTTTCTTCCTCCGCTTCGATTGAAGTGCTGACGGCGTATCTGCTGTGCGGGCTGTTTGGTTTTTCTCTTTCGGCAGTCGAGCTTGCGAAGCTGACCCAGAGAGCCGAAAACGAGTTTATCGGAGTACAGTGCGGGATTTTGGACCAGCTTTCCATTGCGGCCGGCAGGGAAAACTGTGCGATTTTTCTGGATACGAGCGCGCTCACTTATGAGTATGCGCCGCTTGACTTGGGAGAGAATACGCTGCTAATTGTGAACAGCAACAAAATAAGGGCGCTGAATGAATCGAAATACAATGAGCGCAGACAGGAATGTGAGGAGGCGCTGCGCCGTTTACAGACGGTCTGCGACAAGAAAGCGCTGTGTCATTTTTCCGAAGAGGAATTTGAAACATACAAAGGGGTATTAAAGTCGGAGGTATTAGAGCGCAGGGCGCGGCATGCCGTCTACGAAAATCTTCGTACCGTGCGTTCGTTTGAGGCGTTAAAGCAGGGAGATATTGTGCGGTTTGGCGCGCTGCTGCCTGCCTCTCATCAGTCTTTAAAGGAAGACTATGAGGTAACGGGAAAAGAACTCGATACTTTGGCGGAGCTTTCAAACAGTTTTCCGGGAGTGCTTGGCGCACGGATGACAGGCGCCGGGTTTGGCGGCTGTATGATTGCCTTAATTGAAAAAAGCAGAGTGTCTGCCTATAAGGAAAAGATTGGTGCGGAATATTTTGAACGGTGCGGATACCGGGCTGATTTTTACGAGGCCGAAGCAGGCGGCGGACCTTGTGAAATATAGGGGCTGCAAAAGAAAATCATAAGTCAGGAGAACAGGAGAAAGAGTATGACTCAGAAAAATACAATCATAAAAGAGATTATCAGTTGGGTGATTGTGTTGACGGCTGCCTTTATTGTCGGCACCTGCATCAATAAATATGTGTTGATAAAAGCGGAGATTCCGTCCGGTTCCATGGAAAATACAATGCAGGTAGGAGACAGGGTAGTAGGGTTCCGCCTTGCGTATTTGTTTTCGGAACCGAAGCGGGGGGATATCGTAATGTTTGATTATCCGGATGATGAAAGCAAGCTGTATGTAAAAAGAATTATCGGACTTCCGGGAGAAGAACTGGAAATTAGAGACGGGAAGATATATATTAACGGAAGTACGACACCGTTGGAAGAAGATTACCTGAAAGAAACTCCGATAGATACCTACGGAACGTTTAGAATACCGGAAGGATGCTATTTTATGCTTGGCGATAACCGCAATAATTCTTGGGATTCGAGAAAGTGGGACAGGAAATACGTTCAAAAAAGTAAAATCAGATGTAAGGTATGGTTCCGGTACAAACCGGGTTTTAAGTGGCTCAAATAATAAGACACAAAAGCATGGCGGTATTCTGCGGTCAGTGGTGAGGAGACTTGCTGATAACCGCGTGTGCCTGTGCTATCTGGGCCATAACGGACGTCTTAAACTGGCTGTCAAATTCACATAAGCGCGCCATAAGCTCGCCCTGTGTGGTAGCAACATACTTCGGTTTGATGCGATTCAGGGCATAAGAAGCAATATCCAGCCGACAGCGTTCGCATTTGCAGCCGTCTAAATAGTCTAACATTTCCTCTAAGGTGAGGATGACATATTCTTCCATAATGTTCCGTAAAATTAACTGCATATTGATTGTCCCCCTTAATTCTTATGCTTTCATAATAGCACCTTTTTTGCGGAATGTAAAGGGAAATATAAAAAATTAGTCATTTTTTGGAAGGAAAACAAGAGAATTTTATGGCAAAATCAGATTGGAAGGAAGAAAAGGATGAATATTGTTGTATTGGAACGAAACAGTGTCGGACCGGATATTTCGGTAAAGTGTTTTGAGGAATTGGGAAATGTGACCTATTACACGAATACTGTTACCGTCGAAGAAGTAAAGGAGCGTGTAAAGGACGCGGATATTATTGTGGCAAATAAGTCCCCAATGAGGGAAGAGAGCCTGAAAGACGCGCCGAATGTAAAGATGATTTGTGAGTTTGCAACCGGTTATGACAACTGTGATCTGGAATATTGTAAAGTGAGAGGAATCCGGGTGACCAATGTTGTAGATTACTGCACCGCTATGGTAGCGCAGCATACGTTTACGCTGGCACTGGCGCTTGGTCAGAAACTGATTCATTATGACAATTATGTAAAATCCGGAGCATACAGCGCGCAGGACCGGTTTTCCAATTTTGATATGCCTTTTTATGAACTGGAAGGAAAGACATGGGGGATTGCAGGGATGGGAACTATCGGAAAACGGGTGGCAAGGATTGCGTCCGCATTCGGCTGTAAGGTGATTTTTCATTCCGTTACCGGAACAAGTACCTGCACGGAGTATCCGCGTGTGGATAAAGATACGCTTTTAAAGGAAAGTGATTATTTGTCCCTGCATTGCCCTTTGAGTGATTTATCCCGTAATTTTATTGACAGGGAAGCGCTGCAGAGAATGAAGAATACGGCGATTCTTATTAATGTGGCAAGAGGACAGGTGGTAGATAATCGGGCGCTTTATGAGGCTTTACTGGAGGGAGAGATTGCAGCGGCAGGTCTTGATGTGCTGGAAAAGGAGCCGTTGGAGCTTTCCAATCCGTTAAGTAAAATAAAGGACAGCAGCAGACTTATTATTACCCCTCATCTGGCATGGGGCAGCATAGAAGCCCGGAAAAGATGCGTAGAGGGCGTATATCAAAATATACGGGCGTTTCAAAGAGGAGAGGACAGGAACATAGTAAGTCCTTAAAGTTTTATTACGCTCCATGCGTGTACCAGCCGTTCCACGGACCAGGCTGCGTTGGCGGGAGAGGTGGACGGCAGGCAGACGGCGTCCCGTTGAACGGTCTCACGGATATAGCTGTTATAATATTTCTGTGCGGTTTTTCCGTTTACGAAAATCTTTTTTATATCCGCGGCATGAAGTATTTGTGACAAGTCATTTGGAACGACATTTTTTATGGAACTGTCCGCGCTTCCCTCAATATCACATGAGGCGATAACGTCCCATAGGGCAATTCCGTGGGAGAGCAGAAAAGAGCGTTTTTCCTCTATGGTTTTCGGTTCACCGCACGCAAATACCGCGGAGGTTACTTTCCAGAACCGGTTTTGCGGATGGCCGTAAAAAAACATCTGCTCGCGGGATTTTACGGAAGGAAAACTGCCTAAAATCAGAATATTAGAGTTTTGGTCATAAATCGGTTCAATCGGGTGGCGCGGCATACGTTTCCTCCTGTCTCCACATCAATGACTTTTTTTGAACAAGAAAAAAAGATAGATAATTAAAAAGGTTATTGGAAAGGTAATCCAACCAAAGCTTATTATAATCACCTTAAAAAGTTCAAGGAATGTATTTTCAAATGAATAGCTGCCAAACAGACCTGAATATAGTATCAGCATCAGAATATTGATAAAGACACTAAATAATATAAATATAATTTTACCAATAGCAGTTTTATAATTTTTAAATTTGTTTGTTATGTAATTATAGGATAAAAATCCAAAACAATTAGTTAATATGTATATAATGATACCTCTTAATCCATAAACAGGATTTAAATCTTCGTGATAGTTCCAACCGCCGGTATAATAACGATTTGATGAATTTTTTGTATATACTTCAGTTCCCCAATAGGAGATATAAAGCATTATAAAGCCTATTATTAACAATACGATTATACTTTTAATAATGGTACTGATAATATGCCATAAGTTATTTTTGGATTTCCTTGTTATCGGGGGGATTGTATTTTCATTATCAGACATATAAAATACCACCTTTCGGAACAAAATTCGGAATAAAACGCGGGGCTTTGTGCGGAAATAAATTTCTCCTAAATGGGATAAAAGTATTCCATTTAGGAGAATGATTTAGCATTAATTCTGTTCTATTAGTTCGAACAGAAACGTTATTCGTGGAGACGGAGGGATTCGAACCCTTGACCTATGCGTTGCGAACGCATCGCTCTCCCAACTGAGCTACGCCCCCATAAAAATGCTGCAGGAGAAGGGATTTGAACCCTCACGTTGTCACCAACGGTGGATTTTGAGTCCACTGCGTCTGCCGTTCCGCCACTCCTGCATGGATATTCTGTTTTCGGTCTGCTGCGCCTGCCGTTTTGTTACATCCGAACCGGAAAGATGCAGTAAACCGTCGAACAGAAAGTAGTTTACCACATTTTTTCCGGTTTGGCAAGATGTATTTTCAATTTCATCCGAAAAATTCGAACATTGAGTTTTCGCATTTTGTATACTTTTACCTATTGCGCGTGGCCGCCGGTTAAGTCCACATGGAAGAAGTCTTCCAAAAAGCCCAGCATAAAAACAGGCCGCTGTTCGGCAAAAGAGCGGATAAGGTTAATCTGGCGCTCCAGCGTGGCAGTCGTGGTATAAATGTCGTCATATTCGGCTTTTAAGGAGTCCAGATGTTTATAGTAGTAAGCAAGTTCGGTATCGCGTTCCGCGCACATCTCGTCCAATACTTTGCAGACATTTTCATAAGAGAGCGCTCCGTTCATATAGTCCAACATTTTGTTAATAAAATACTGCCTGCAGTCTTCCCGTTTTAAAAGTGCAGCAAGAAGCGGTGCGTAGCGTTGGTCGGACGGGGAAGAGAGCACTGCCTCCAAATCATTTCTGGCGGCGGCTTTCTCCGCACTGGATTGGTAAGTGCCAAACCCGATGTCACAGTCGTGGAGAAGAAAGCGGAAACGGCCGTCCATTTCTCCGGTGCCGTAATCTTCCCCCTCTGCGGCGTAGTAACGGAAGCACCGATAATTTCCGTGCGGCCAGTCATAATTCGCGATGTACATATTGTAGGCCATGTAGTCCATATAATTTTCTACATCGATTTTCGCACAGAGCGCGGCAAACGTGTCTTCTACGGTTAAATCCGCGTTGGCATACTGATTGTAGATGGCATTGTATTCTTTTGCCGCGGCGGTTTCCAAAGCATCATCCGTAACGGCCTTGCGTGTTTCAGTACCTTCCAATACGACATATTCTCCGTCGCTTTTTCCGTTGCGGTACTGAAAGTATTTGTCGCAGTAGGACTCATGCAGCCAGTAAAAACCGTAATAGGAGCCGTTGATGTAGGCGATTGCGGGAATAACCGCTTCGTAAGCGGCAAATCCGGCATCGATTGCCAGACGCTGTGCTAATTCGTCACGGATAAGAGCAAGCTGAAAATCATCACCGCCGTTACGGAGCACCAGCTTGTCATATTTGGTAATCGGCTTGGAACCGTCTACGGTTGTAGAACCGAAAACAGTGGTCTCAAACGTACCTTTTCCTTTTTCGTACTCTTTTCTCGCAAAAAGCTTTAATGACTTTACCGCGTGTTCTCTGGAAGTGCCTCCGAATACGCGTACTCCGGCAAACTGGGAAAACAGCAGGGTGCCGTCGGCGGAAACGGCTTCCAGATGAACCGTGCGTTCCGAGGCACGGCCGCGTTGTTTATAGTTCGTGCCGTACAAAATACCGTCCGGGCCGTCCGTTAATTCCGCCGGTTCCCCATTGACGGAGAAAATAACGGTCGTGTAGCGGCTGTCGATTTCGGTGTTTACGAAATAGGTATGTACATAGGTGTCGGAAACGGAGCCGTCGTCATACCACGCTTTGGCGCGGATGGAGTAAGCGTTCGGAAAGGAACCGGAGTTTGCCTCCAATAAAAGCGGTTCCGTATAAACGGCAGAGGCTGCAGATGGTTCCGTACCGTCCATGGTATAGGTAATATAGCCGGACTTTTTGGAGGCAACGGAGAGTTCCAGCAAAATGTCTTCGGAAAAAAGATAACCTGCCTCGGAAAAGCAGACTTCACCTACGGTACCGGTCGGTGTCGGAGACGGTGCGTCCGGTGCCTGTGCAGGCAGTTGGGTAGGCTCCGGTTCCTGTGTGGGAACTGCGGCAGGCGTCGGAACCGGGGACGGTGTGAGCGTCGGAGCAGGAGACGGAGTAAGTGACAGGACAGGTGTAACCGTATTTTGGGTATCCGGCATCGGTGTGACTCCGGACGGATCAGGCGCGGTATTGCTGCATCCGGCAAAGACAGCAGCTCCGCAGAGCAGAAGAAACAGCGGCAGACACAGCCGTGCCCGACGCTTTATTTCAATAAAAAAAGAACACATAGTAAAATTTCCTTTCGTAACGCATGACGGAATTATTTTTTCCAGGTCGCAGGGTGAAAGAGTACCATCATCGGAATAATTTCCAAACGTCCCGCCAGCATATCAAACATTAAAACAAATTTAGAAAGAGTAGAAAACTCCGAAAAGTTTCCCGTCGGTCCCACGATATTAAGGCCGGGACCGATATTGTTTAAGGTCGCGGCAATGGATGTAAAGTTTGTTGTCATGTCAAAACCGTCCAGACAAATTAATAAAAGTGAAACAATAAAAATCACAATATAGGTCATAAGTAAGGTATTGCAGGAATGTACAACGGAATGCGGCAATGCTTTTCCGTCCATTTTCAATACCTGAATCCGTTTCGGGTGAATCTGCTGCATCAGTTCTTTTTTGACCTGTTTTAAGTAAATCATAATACGCGACACTTTAATGCCGCCGCCGGTAGAACCGGCACAGGCACCGATAAACATCAGGCAGACCATTAATGCCCGGGCAAATTCGGGCCACAGGTTAAAGTCTGCGGTGGCGTAACCGGTGGTTGTCATAATGGAGGCAACCTGAAAGGCAACCGTCTGTATGCTTTCCGCAACGGCGCCGCCGTGTATGACAAGAGTGGTCGTAAGCAGGGTAACCGCCGCAAAGTAAATCAGGAAATACCAGCGGACTTCGTCCATAAGGAACGCGTCCTTTACCTTTCGAATCAAAATATAGTAGTAAAACGTAAAGTTTACACCGAACAGAAACATAAATATAGTAATTACATTCTGCAGATAAACGGAATAACCGGCAATACTGTCGCCTTTTATGCCGAAACCTCCGGTTCCTGCCGTACCGAACGCGTGGCAGATCGAATCAAACAGAGGCATACCGCCGATAAGCAGAAGGATGGTTTCGACAACGGTCATAGCCAGATAAATCGCGTAAAGCAAAAAAGCGGTCTGCTGTATTTTCGGAACGAGTTTTCCTACGGAAGGCCCCGGGCTTTCCGCTTTCATCAGGTTCATCGTGGAGCCGCCGGTCATCGGAAGGATGGCGAGAATAAATACGAGTACGCCCATACCGCCAATCCAATGACTGAAACTTCTCCAGAGGAGGTTTGCATGGGAAAGGGCTTCCACGTCGGTTAAAATGCTGGAACCGGTTGTAGTAAAACCGGAAATAATCTCAAACAGCGCATCGGGGTAGCGCGGAATATCCTTCGTTAAAACAAACGGAAGAGCGCCGATAATACTGATGACAATCCAGCTGAGCGCCACGACAACAAAACCTTCCTTTGCGTAAAAGATAGAATTGGAGCTTTTGCGGAGGCGGAAGAGCCGGCCCAAAACCATACAGCCAACCCCAAGCGCGAGATAAATCAGCGCGTCGGTAATTTCCCCGTAACAAAAACCGGTAATAGCGGGAGGCAGGAAGAAAATGCCTTCCAACTGAATTACCCAGCCCAAAATGTGAAAAATCATTAAATAGTTCATGGCAAATCCTCCTACTTTGCGGAAGTTTCCAAAATATCGGAGATATCCTGCAGCCCTTTGTGTGTCGTAACAACGATAACGATATCATCTTTTTGGATAAAATCGCGTCCGGTCGGCGTAATGACACGGTTTTTTCTTACGATACAGCATATCAGAAGATTCTTTTTCAGGTTGAGGTTTAAAAACGGGATATCCGTAACTTCACTGTTTTCCCGTACATGGAACTCTAACGCTTCTACCTGGTTATCCATCAGGCGGTACAGCGCCTCTACATTGCTGCCGTAAGAATTATTCTGGGAGCGTACATACTGTAAAATATATTCGGTCGTAATATTCTTCGGAGAAATAATACTTCCGATCGGCAGGCTGCTGATAATCTCATCAATGGCGAGACGGTTGATTTTTGTAATCTTTTTGCAGTGCGGACCGATTTTATGCGCATAAAGGGAGAGGAAAATGTTTTCCTCATCTACCGTAGTAAGCGAAACAAAAGCGTCGGCTTTGGCAAGTCCCTCCTCTAAAAGCAGGTCATGGTCGGTCGCGTCCGAGTGGATGATAACTGCCTTAGGAAGCGCGTCGCTTAAAAAGTCACAGCGCTCCCTGTTGCGCTCGATGATTTTTACCTGAATGCCGGAACGCATAAGCGCGCGCGCCAGATAGTAGGAAATCATGCCGCCGCCCGCAATCATAACATCGTGGATTTCACTGATGGAGGAAAGTCTGCTCATGCGGTAAAAACTGTTGATTTTTTCTCTCGGCAGAATGACGGAAATCGTATCGCCCGCCATCAGGACGGTATTACCGTCAGGGATGCAGACCTGATGATTGTGTACTAAAATACAAATCAGGACTTCGTGATTGAACTTGCGGGAAAATTCCTGTACCTTTATGTTGTGAAGCGGCGAGTTTTCCGAAATGGCAACACGCAGCAAATCTACTTTTCCTTTGGCAAAGGAGTCGATTTCCATTGCGTCGGGAACCTGAATAAGCTGTGCGATTTCGTTTGCGGCAGCAAGCTCCGGATTAATAATCATGGAGATATCCATGCAGTATTTTAAATAATTGATTTCACGGGAATATTCCGGGTTTCTGACTCTGGCAATGGTGCGGCACTTGCTCGCCTTTTTTGCAATCAGGCAGGAAATCAGGTTGATTTCGTCCTGGTCCGTAACCGCAATGAGCAGGTCAGCGTGCTCGATACCGGCTTCCTGCAGTGTCAGAAAGCTGAAAGCGTTTCCGACCACACCCTGTAAATCAAGGTTGGAGAGCGCCGGCTGTAAACGTTCCGCAGAATTATCAATTAAGGTAATATCGTGTCCTTCGTCGTTAAGCTGCTGTGCAAGGGCGTAACCTACCCTTCCGCAGCCTGCGATAATGATTTTCATAAGAAGTCTCCTTCCGCTGTCAAAAGCTAATCTTATCCATTAGTGTACCACGAGAATGGAAAAAAGTCACTAGGTATCTTTGCGTACCGTGTTTGTTTTGGTACGGTTCAGCCGGTGGAACTGCGGCTGCATCGTAAGTTCCGTAAGATTTAATCCGTCTCTTGCCGTTAAGGCAAACAGGGCATACGAGGCAACGTCCTCCGGCGAAAGCGAAGCGTCGTCGTTGTCGTCGGCACAAAAAGGAGCATTCCGGTAAAGTCCGGTGCGCGTCATATCCGGAGCAAGCACGGTAACGCGCACACCGTATTTGCGGACTTCTTCAAACAGACTTTTTGCAAAGTTTGAAACGCCTGCCTTGGTTGCTCCGTAAGCGCAGCCGTGTGTGTTGTTGGTTTTTGCCGCGGTAACGGAAGAAATAAATAAAACGTGTCCGGAAGCCGCTTTTAAGTCGCGTAAAAATAAGTTGGTAAGCACAAGAGGGGCGGTAAAGTTGACCGCGGCAAGCTCGGCGATACCCACGGCGGAAAGCTCCTCATGCGGCCCGTACAAGCCGACGCCGGCGTTTAGAATGAGAATGTCCGGGTGTATCTTCGCGGTATGCAGGGTACGCGCGAGTGCTTCGACAGCGGAGACGTTCCGTAAATCGCAGACATGCAAAACGGTTCGTTTCAGCGCGTCGGGAGATAGCAGGGCAGTCAGTTCCGCCGTCAATTCCTCTTTTCTTTGTTCTGTTTTTACAACGCCGTGGACATGGCAGCCCTGTTCTAAAAGCGTGAGCAGAATACTTTTTCCGATGCCGGAAGAAACGCCGGTAATCAGCGCGGTACGGCTGCTAAGCATGGTAATCTCCTTTCCCGGACTCATCGGGAGTCCAGATAAAAATTTTTTCGTCCGGTACGTTGTGGCGGCGCAGCGCGGTTTGTACCGTGTTTAAAAGGCCGGCGCAGCGTTCGGCGGGGTAATGGAAGACGCCGCCGGTCAGTTCATAGGGATAAAAGGAAAGGGCGCAGGAAGGCTTTGCTTTCCTCAGTTGTTTTAAATAATCTTTCGAAAGTCGGAATACACCGATACTGATATCGGTAATTTCTTCCGGGGTCAGAACGAAAAAAGTCTGTTCTATCATTGTAGTATATAAATGTTCCGCATTTGGTACGTCTAAGAGCGGGTCAAAGCAGAGCCGCAGGGAGAATCCCCGTTTTGCAGCTTCTTTTGCCGCCGTCAGTCTTGCGTTTAACGACGGGGTAAAGTGTTCGTAGCGCGTAATCAGCTCCTGTGGGGAAAGCGTAAAGGCCAGTACAATATTTTTCGCGGGAGGCAGTTTCTTTATAAAGGGGAGCGCGGCGCATTTTGTCCGCAGTTCCAAACGCAGGCGCGGATGTTTGGCGGCATAGCGGCAGAATTCTTCCGCATGCGGAAAAAGGCCGTTTAATGCGGTCAAATCGGAGTCATAGGAGCAGCAGAGATAGACGGGATGCTTTGAAAGCAGGCTGTCCAGTTCCGTAAAATAATCCTCTAAGTTTACGAAAACCACAATGTTTCCCGAAGGGTACATCCCCTGTAAATAGCAGTAATCACAGTCATAAATACAGTTCATAATGCAGGAAGTGTACATAAAATATTCCTCGCCAAAGCTCTGGCAGACGGGAGCGCCGGGATAAAACAGGTTTCCGCGGTTTGCTGCCAGAATAAAAGCCGGTTCGGTTTCCTGCATAAACAGGTTTTGGCGGCTCCGGTTAAAAATATTTTTGTAGTGGGTGACAGGAATCACCGACGCGTCGGAAAAGCGCTCTAAGATACGCTTTGTAACCGGATGTTCCAGCACGTCCCGTTCGACATAGATGTGACGGAAAGGACGCAGATGTTTCTTCTTTGTCCGAAAAGCATCGATATCGCGGGAATCCGCAGGGTTAAGCAAAAAACGTTCCAGCTCCCGTAACAGGGCAAGCGCCTGCTTTTTTGTACCGTAGGAAATAGCGCCGCATTTATGCGGCTTTACGGCATCCACATAAGAGGAAAGAAGTTCCTCCGGTTCTATACCCGAAAGCCCGGCATAGGTAAGAAGCTGCATAAAACGGTGTTTCATCGAGGCGGAAAAAGGGTAGAGGCCTAACAGATTTTCCGCCGCTTCTTTTGCAAGCGGGGAAAGCCGTGTGTTCTGTCCGGAAAAAGAGGCTTCCTTTTCCTGCAAAAAATCCCGCAGAAAAGCAAGAAGTGCGGATATATGCGGCTGCAGAAGAAGGGTTGTTTCTTCCGCCGACGGAAACGAACCGTCGCAAAAATCCGAAATTACTTTATAAAAGAAACAGTGCGAAGGAGGGATTTGGCGAAACAGTGCCGCCGCGACGCCGTAAGCCTCCATATCAAACAGGCGCGGCAGGGTTTCGCAGGAGTCCGGCGCAACAGGGTCTGCCTGTGCCGTTACCGGAGTATCAAAAGTGGAAAGAAACGCTTCACGGAAAGGATGTCCGTAAACTTCAGGGTAAATTGTTTTTCCGGAAGCAGGGTCGTCAATCGAAACACAGAGGAAACCAAGGCCTTTCGGTAAAGCGGCGTTTGTTCCGCAGATGCCGAGATTGCAGAAAATATCGGTATCGGAAAAAGAATAAAGAGAAAGGTATTCCGTTACCGCAATGGCGGCGTTTAATTTGCCCGCACCCGTAACAAGCAGACGCAGCGCGTCGTCTTCGTTTTCATAAAGTGTAAAAGTCCCTTTGGAGACTGCCTTTTTTAAGGAAAGCGCTGAAACTGCGGCAGCCGCCTCCGGAGCAATTGCGGTAATCAATACAACCATCAGACCGTCCTCCTTTCCGCATTTATTATAGCGGAGCGTGGAAAAGTTTACAAGAAGAAATCCTTTTTTTTCAAGTTATTTCCACTTTTTTGTAAAAACGGACTTGAAAAAATGAGCAAAGTGTGAGAAACTATGGTAGGATTAAAATAGAAATAATGGGAAAGGTTTGAATGATAGAAAATAGAAAAGGAGAGTAAGATGCGATGAGTAAAAAAACGACGGTTCTGATGATTTTAGACGGATACGGAATAGGGGATAAAAACGAAGGCAACGCGATTTCGCTCGCGAAAAAGCCGGTTATGGATAAGTTAATGTCCATGTATCCGGTAGTAAGCGGCGATGCAAGCGGTTTGGCGGTCGGACTTCCGGACGGACAGATGGGAAACTCGGAAGTAGGCCATACCAATATCGGAGCGGGCAGAATCGTGTATCAGATGCTTGTAAAGATTTCAAAGTCTATTCAGGACGGGGACTTCTTTTCCAATACCGCGCTTGTGGCGGCAATGGAAAACTGCAAAAAGAACAACTCCGCGCTTCACCTGATGGGATTATTGTCTCCGGGCGGCGTACACAGCCATATGGAGCATATGTACGGTCTTGTGGAGATGGCAAAGCGCAACGGTCTGGAGCGGGTTTATGTACACTGCTTCCTTGACGGGCGTGACGTTCCGCCGTCTTCCGCTGCGGAGTATATGGAGGAAGCCGCTGCAAAGTTAAAGGAAATCGGCGTAGGTAAGATTGCAACGATTGCGGGACGTTTCTATGCGATGGACCGTGACAATGCGTGGGACAGAGTGGAGAAAGCCTATAATGCGCTTGTATTCGGCGAAGGAGTAAAAGAAAGCTGTCCGGTACAGGCGGTAAAAAATTCCTATGCGAACGGTGTAACCGACGAATTTATGCTTCCGACCGTAATCGAAGAAGACGGAACCGTGAAGGAAAATGACAGTATCGTATTCTTTAATTTCCGTCCGGACCGTGCGAGACAGCTTACGAGAGCGTTTGTAGACCCGGATTTTGCAGGATTTTCCAGAAGAAACGGCTTTTTTGCAACTACGTTCGTTTGCATGGCACAGTACGACGCCGAAATGCCGAATGTGCTTGTTGCGTTCCCGCCGGAAGAACTTACCATGACGTTTGGCGAGTATCTTGCAAAGAACGGGAAAACGCAGCTTCGTCTGGCGGAAACCCAGAAGTATGCACACGTTACGTTCTTCTTTAACGGCGGCGAGGAAAAGCAGTTTGACGGGGAAGACCGGATTCTTGTCAATTCCCCGAAGGTTGCGACTTTTGATATGCAGCCGGAGATGAGCGCATACGAAGTAGCGGATAAGTTAGTGGAAGCCATCAAGTCCGAAAAGTACGACGTGATTGTTATAAACTTTGCGAACCCGGATATGGTCGGCCATACCGGTATTATAGATGCGGCGGTAAAAGCAATCGAGGCGGTGGACGAATGTGTCGGAAAGGCATATGACGCTTTAATGGAGAAGAACGGTCAGATGTTTATCTGTGCGGACCACGGAAACGCGGAGAAGTTAATTGACGCGGACGGCACTCCGTTTACAGCGCATACGACAAATCCGGTACCGTTTATCCTTGTAAATTATGATCCTGCTTATACGCTTCGCGAGGGAGGCTGTCTTGCGGATATCGTTCCGACCATGATTGAGATGATGGGAATGGAACAGCCGAAAGAAATGACCGGAAAATCGCTGTTAATTAAAAAGTAAAAGGAAAAAATGCGATAATTTGAAGTAATTTGAAAAATAAGTCTTTACAAAACAGATAAAATATTTTATAATGAACTTTGCGTTATTCTTTGAAAAAAAGGAAATACTCGGTATTGGAGGTGTAATAAGTGGAAGCATTAAGAATCGTTGTAACAATTTTATATGTAGTGATTTGTATTGCGCTGGTAGCGGTTGTTATCATGCAGGAAGGCAAATCGGCAGGACTTGGTGCAATCAGCGGTATGGCAGAAACCTACTGGGGTAAAAATAAGGGACGTTCAATCGAAGGGAAGTTAGAGCTGATGACAAAAATTCTTGCTGTATTATTCATTGTAATTTCAGTTATATTGAACATGAAATGGTAATGCAAATAGAAGAATACCCGAGGGACACTGCGAATAACCGGTGTTCTTCGGGTTTTTTCTGTTTTGCACAGGTCCGGAAAGGGCAGTATAGAAGGAGTTTATGACAGAGAAGGATTTAAAAAAGAGAAAAGAACAGATTTTAAAGTTTATGAAAGAACCGGGGTATGTGCCGATGCGAAGGCGCGATATTGCGGCGGTGTTTCGGGTGCCGCAGACGGCAAAGGAAGAACTGGAACAGGTACTGGAAGCGCTTTTGCAGGAAGGCAGCGTCATAATGGATACCAAAGGGCGCTACCATATGGAACAGACGGAAGTGATACGGGGAGTATACCACGGAACTTCCCGCGGATTCGGTTTTCTGTCGCCGGAAGACGGGAGCGCGGATATTTATATCGAATCGGGTGCAACCCTTGGCGCGTTAAACGGTGACCTTGTGCAGGCGGTAGTTTTGGAGGAGGGTTTTTCTTCCAAAACCGGCAGCGGCGGAAAGTCCCGCGCCGGCCGTATCGTAAAAATTCTGGAGCGTTCCAATGAGACGGTTGTCGGTACTTTTTTTAAGAAGAAAGACTATGGATTTGTCGTTGCGGAAGATAAGCGGTTAGGCAGCGATATTTTTATTGACGGAAAATATACAAAAGGTGCGGTGAGCGGTCATAAGGTCGCGGTATATGTGAGCGATTTTGGCGACGGCAAAAAGAATCCTATGGGAAAAGTAACGGAAATCCTCGGCCATATTAACGACCCGGGAAGCGACCTGCTTACGATACTGCGGGCATTTAATATTCCGACGGAGTTTCCCGGAGAGGTAATGGAGGCAGCCGGACGGGCGCCGGATAAGGTTTCGGAAAAAGAGTGCGAGGGGCGTCTTGATTTACGCGGCGAAGTTATGATTACGATTGACGGGGAAGACGCGAAAGATTTGGATGACGCGGTTTCTTTAAAAAAGACGGATACGGGGTATCTTCTCGGCGTTCATATTGCGGACGTAACAGAGTATGTAAAGGAAGGCGGAGCGCTGGATACGGAAGCGAAAAAGCGCGGGACAAGCGTATATTTGATTGACCGCGTTGTGCCTATGCTTCCGCACCGGCTTTCAAACGGAATATGTTCGTTAAATGCCGGGGAAGACAGGCTGGCGTTAAGCTGTCTTATGGAACTGAGTGAGGACGGAACGATTTACGGTCACAGGCTGGCAGAGAGCATAATTCATGTAAACCGGAGAACTTCCTATATGGAAGTGGCGGGGGTGCTTGCCGCGGGAGAAGAAGCGCGAGGGACTTTGGAAGAAGAGTATGGTGAAATCTACCCTATGCTGCTTTTGATGGAAAAGGTATCCGCGCTTTTGCGCCAAAAGAGAAAAGACCGCGGCGCTATTGATTTTGACTTTCCGGAAAGTAAAATTTTACTGGATGAAAGTGGAAGGCCGCTCGAAATCAAGCCGTATGAGCGGAACGCGGCGACCCGTATGATTGAGGATTTTATGCTCGCGGCAAACGAAACCGTAGCGGAGGATTTTTTCTGGCAGGAAGTGCCGTTTGTTTACCGTGTGCATGAGAGCCCGGAGGAGGAAAAGATACAAAGGCTCGGCGTTCTGATTCAGAATTTTGGCTACAATCTGCGGGGCTCCAAACACGCGCCGCATCCGAAGGTGCTGCAGAGTCTTTTGGAAAAATCGGGCGGGAGCCCGGAGGAGGCATTGATAGCAAGACTGACCCTGCGTTCCATGAAACAGGCGAGGTATACGGTAGACTGTGAAGGGCATTTTGGTCTGGCAACAAAGTATTATTGTCATTTTACTTCTCCGATCAGACGTTATCCGGATTTACAGATTCACCGCATTATCAAGGAAAATCTGCGGGGAACCTTAAATGAGAGCAGGCGCTCCCATTACCGCGGTATTTTGGCGGAAGTGGCGCAGCATTCTTCGAAAACCGAACGCACGGCGGAAGAAGCGGAACGCGAGCTGGAGAAAATGAAAAAGTGCGAATATGCGCAGGAGAGAATCGGGCTTATAGCGGAAGGTATCGTTTCCGGAATTACGAATTACGGAATGTATGTCGAACTTCCGAATACCATAGAGGGGATGGTTCGTTTATCCGCTCTGACAGACGATTACTATTTTTTTGACGAGGAGAACTATCGTTTGATAGGAGAGCGTACAAACAGAATTTACCAGCTGGGGCAGAAATTGAAAATCAAGATAGACAGTGTAGATAAAGTCTTAAAGACTATTGATTTTTTGCCTGTTTCGCGGTAAACTTAAGATAGTGATAACGGAGAGGAAGTATATGGCAGGTTCAAAACAGGCAGTCAAATTGATTGCAAATAATAAAAAAGCATACTTCGATTATTTTATCGAGGATAAATATGAAGCGGGCATCGAGTTGTTCGGTACGGAAGTGAAGTCGCTCCGTATGGGAAAGTGCAGTATCAAAGAGTCGTTTATCCGGGTTGAAAAGGGAGAGGTCTTTGTATACGGTATGCACATCAGTCCTTATGAGAAAGGCAATATTTTCAATAAAGACCCTTTGCGGGTGCGACGGCTTTTGCTGCATCGGCATGAAATTAATAAGTTGTCCGGTGAGCTGGCGCAGAAAGGATATACGCTGGTACCGCTTTCCGTATATCTGAAGGGCAGTCTTGTGAAAGTAGAAGTCGGGCTCGCAAGAGGAAAGAAACTGTATGATAAGCGCGAAACCATAGCGAAGAAAGATCAGCGGCGGGAAGCGGAAAAAGAGTTTAAAGTAAAGAACCTTTATTGACAATAAGGCGGCAAAGGAGGAAATACATGAAAAGGGTAAAAACATCATTATTAGTGCCGGGAATGATAGTCTCGAGAGAGGTTCGCAACGTAAATGATACTTTAGTCATGGCTAAAGACACGGTACTTACCGATGCGGATATTACAAAATTGGCGTTCCACGGTATTTATGCGATTTATATCAAAGAAGAGGCAGATATGCTGCCGCCTGTCTATGAGGAAGTAGAAAGCAGCCAGGGCCATTCAAAGTTCAAAGAGTCAGAAGAATTTCAGGTATTTAAAGAGAATTACGAAAAAGAAGTAGAGGGACTTGAATCCGCATTTACCGATATTATTTCGACAAAAACCCAAAAATTAAAGATATCGGAACTTTGCAAGAAGGTAACAGGTATAAAGGAAGATACGCGGGGCGGTATCCACGCATTTGATATTCTGCATAGTATACGTAATTATGATGACAGTACCTTTAATCATAGTATGAATGTTGCACTGATTTGTAATGTATTCGCAGACTGGATGCATATGTCTGCGATGGAAAAGGAACTTGCAACGGTCTGTGGTTTGCTGCATGACATCGGAAAGTTAAGGATTCCGGAAGATATCGTAAAAAAGACAACCCGTTTAACGGATGAGGAATATGAGACGGTTAAAACACATCCGTTAGAGGGATATAATATCCTGTTCGAAGCAAAATTTAACGTGAGTATTCAGAACACGGCGCTGATGCATCACGAGCGTTATGACGGTTCGGGGTATCCGATGGGGCTGAAGGGAAACCAGATAGATAAGTACGCGAAAATGGTATCGATTGCGGATGTTTATGACGCAATGACGGCAACACGTGCTTACCGCGGGGCAATTTCCCCGTTTAGGGTAATCGAGATGTTTGAAAAAGAGGGCTTAGGCATGTTTGATCCGGAATACATATTGGTGTTTATGGAACATATCGTGCAGGCCTACATTAGAAAAGAAGTTCGGTTAAACGACGGGCGTATAGGCGAAATTGTCATGCTGAACAAGCAAAAACTGTCCAGACCGGTTGTTATGTGCGGAAACGATTTTATCAATCTTGTGGAACATCCGGAACTTATGATAGAGGAGATTTTAGTGTAACGGCATATTTTTTTGAAAGGTACTTTACTTTTCCTTTCGGGTGTGTTACAATTTAGGAGTTTCAGAAAAGCCGCCGCTCAGGGGACGGAAACTCCGACCACTTCTTAGTGGCAGGCGATTTTATTAAAGACAGGAGGATGCTATTATGATTAGCAAAGAAAAGAAGGCAGAAATTGTTGCAACATACGGGAGAAACGCAAACGACACCGGTTCGCCGGAAGTTCAGATTGCGCTTCTTACCGCAAGAATCAACGAACTCACGGAGCATTTAAAGGTAAACCAGAAGGATCATCATTCCAGACGCGGTCTTTTGAAGATGGTTGGTCAAAGACGCGGTTTATTGGAATATTTAAAGAAGAATAATCTGGAAGGATACCGTGCTTTGATTGAGCGTTTGGGTCTGAGAAAGTAATTTCAGTGAAAAAGTGCTGCCGCACGAACGACAGAACAGTCGCGGATGTGGCAGCATTTTTATGCGCAGCTCGCGGAAAGGAATTAAATGCTGCGCATTCCGCTCGCGCGCGGGGGCTGTTGCACTAAGCGCGACCCCTTCTTACAAGCGGTTAGTATCTTCTCTATTAATGCAAGGGGAGATTTGCCGCCTTATTTTTGCAGACGCAACACTTCACCGGACTTCCTCTAAGTGCTGTTA
>JAFLSZ010000021.1 GCA_022510665.1 Lachnospiraceae bacterium | reverse complement strand
TAAGAGGTGATTCCGGCTTCGCTAAAAACGCGCTCCTTCGGACAAATACAAAAATAAGACAGCGTGCAATTTACGGAATATAAAAAGTATACAAAATGCGGAAACTCAAGTTTTCCTTTCTTTTTCCTTCTCTTTTTTCTTTTTTCTGCATATAGTATTGCAGAAATGTTTCGGAACCGCTGCCGAACCATACCGACTACGACCTTGAAAGGAGACTTTATGAATCAGAATTTTAATTCTCCCCCGCCGATACTGGCTCCTTCGAGCGAACTAGGCGCGCTCTTATTCGCAGCACTTCCGTGCATTCACGAGAACTACCGTCCGCTTGCCTCTTTTGCTTTCCACATGACGGAACTTTCCAGACTGAAAAACCTTCCTCCCATGCCTCCTTTATCCAAGCTAAACAACATTGATTCCCTGATTGCGGACAAGGAAACTTTCCTGCGTTCTCTTTCGTTTTACGGGAATCTTTTTCATATGCCTCTTTTATCCGCAATCGCAAACATTTTACAGGCAATGCAGTTTTACAGAGCCTACAAAGATATTTTACCGGGACTGTTTTCCGCAATGGGCGGAAACGGCGGTGCTGCCGACAGTATGTCGGGGTTATTTTCCGGCCTCGGGGGACTATCTCCCGATATACTTTCCGCTTTCGGAGGACTTTCACCGGAGCTGCTTTCCTCTCTTCTTTCCGGTTTTTCCTCATCTGCTTTCAACGCTTCTTCCTCCGACGGTGCAAAGCCGGACAACAACAGTGCCGATTTCTTTCATGCGGGCGGAGAGGCGGCCGACTTTTCGCGGGAAGTTCCCGAACCGGACGAACCCGTACACAATCCTTCCGTTTCCGAATCGGACGAACCGCTACAAAGTTTTTCCGCTTCCGAGCCGGAGGAACCGCCGCAAAGTTTTTCCGTTTCCGGGCCGGAAGAATCCGAAACTTCCGTTTTTGAACAGGCTGCCGAAAGCAATACCTCCGCTTCCGACACTTCTGCTTCCGACACTTCCTTCGATTTATACGACAGTCTGTATTCTCTTTTGACTCCGGAACAGAAAGCAATTTATGAACAACTCATGCATACGGACCAGACGCCCGGCATAAGTTAAAACCAGAAGAAAAAGTCAAAAAGGAGTTTCCATGAAACCAGAAGAACTAAAAAGGTCTCCCCAGTTTCAAAAACTTTCTCCCGATAAACAGGCGTTCATTTCCGAAATTATACAAAGCGCAGGCAATGCCTCCGGCGACGCGATGCTGCCGTTGCTCTTAAAGGCACAGACGCGCATGAAAGCTTTGGGAATCCGTTTTACACAGGAAGAAAGCGATTTTTTAATGACTGTTTTAACCTCGGATATGTCTCCCGCAGACCGCGCGAAATTTGAGATGTTAAAAAAAATGATGCGTAAGTAAGTTTCAGAAAGGACTTTCATGGATACCATTTTATCACTCTTTGACCGTTACGGCATTTTTGCCATGTTTCTGATTATTTTTCTGGAATATGCGTGCTTCCCTATCTCCAGCGAGATTGTCCTTCCTTTCTCCGGCGCAATCGCCAGAGCGGAAAACATCTCCTTTTTCCTGCTCCTTCCGCTTTCGGTTCTCGCGGGAACCCTTGGAACAGGCATCTGCTATCTGATCGGAAGGCTTGGCGGCGACGCCCTTTTGGCAAAGTTGGTAAAACGGTTTCCGAAAACAAAAAAAGGAATCGACTCCTCCAAAGAAAAGTTTACTAAATACGGCGCGGGGGCTGTCTGCATCGGACGAATTATTCCGATCTGCCGCACCTATATCGCCTTTGTCGCCGGAGCCGCGGGACAGTCTCCGTCCGTCTATTTTCCGTATTCGTTCCTTGGTATCACCATATGGAACAGCGCCCTGCTCTCTTTCGGATATTTCCTTCAGGACAACTGGGGCGCCGTTTCCGGTTATTATGCAAACTACAAGCATCTCCTGATTCCGGTTCTGCTTGGCATAGTGTTTCTGTGTTTCCTTTTACACCGATTCAGAAAAAATCGCAGCCGCGCGTAAACGCTTTACTTTCCCGCCAGCGCACCCGCAATATCTTCTCTCATGTCAATGACCGCCTGTCTGGACGCGTCGGCAAAATTTGCCTCACCGAACTTTCCGTAAGCTTCCTGCTTATACGCCGCAATAATGCCGCGGGAGGAATTTACGATAGCGCCAAGCCCGTCCGCATTAAAATAATGCACCAGGTCGGCGGCCTTTCCGCCCTGCGCGCCGTACCCCGGCACAAGAATAAAATTTTTCGGCATCAGCTTACGAAGCACCTTACCCATTTCCGGATAAGTAGCGCCGACAACGGCGCCGATGTTACTATACTCGCCGTCCGTACAATCAGCCCCCCACTCGGCTACCTTTTCACCGACAAGCTCGTACAGCGGCTTTGTATCAACTACTTTATCCTGAAACTCTCCGCTGGACGGATTGGAAGTCTTTACAAGAATAAACAGTCCCTTATTCTCCTCTTTGCAGACTTTGATAAACGGATTTACACCGTCGCTGCCAAGGTACGGATTTACGGTAATGAAGTCTTCGTCAAACGGATAATAACTCCTGCTTCCGACGGCAACTTTTCCGAGATGGCCTACGGCATAAGCTTCGGAAGTAGAACCGATATCGCCGCGCTTAACATCGCCTATTACAATAAGGCCCTTTTCTTTACAGTAATCCACGGTTCTCTTAAACGCAATAAGTCCCGGAATACCAAACTGCTCATACATCGCAATCTGCGGCTTTACTGCCGGAATCAAATCATATACGGCATCCACGATTGACTTATTGAACTGCCAGATTGCCTCCGCGGCGCCTTCTAAGGTTTCTCCAAACTCCGCAAACGCCTTTTCCTTCACCTGAGAAGGAACATAGGAAAGCATCGGGTCCAACCCTACAACAATCGGCGCGTTTGTCTTCTGAATCTTTGCAATAAGCTCTTTTACCATAACAATCTCCGTTTCCCTGCTTATGTCCTTTGCGGCAAGCAGCAATATTCTTCCTGTCATTGTAGCATAGAATATCCGCGTCCGCAAGTTCTATCTATCGCTCATAGGTAACCGTTCCGGCACAAATTGTCATATAAACCCTTCCCTTTACCTTTCTTCCGCCAAACGGCGTATTTTTTCCCTTAGAAAAAAACTCCTCCGGGCAAATCGTATATTCTTCCTCCGGCGCGACAATCGCAATATCCGCGTAATATCCTTCCGACAATCCGCCGATTTCTTTTTCCCTGCCGAGAACCTTTGCCGGATGGTAGCTCATACACGCGGCAAGCCGCATCGGCGTCATTCCGTTTTCTTTTACCAATACCGTATTACTCAATGCGTAAGCCGTTTCCGAACCGACAATTCCAAACGGGGAACCAAGCATGGAGCCTTTCTTTTCCTCCGCGGAATGGGGCGCATGGTCGGTTGAAATCACTTCCATCGTTCCGTCCAAAAGCCCCGCAATCAATGCCTTAACGTCTTCTTTCCCGCGTAACGGCGGATTCATTTTATAATTGGAGTCATCATTCTTAATATCTTCGTCACAAAGCGCAAAATGGTGCGGACATACCTCTGCGGTTACCGCAATCCCGTTCTTTTTCGCAAAACGAACAAAGTCTGCGCTGTACTTTGTAGAACAATGGCACAAATGAAGCTTTGCGCCGGTTTCTTTTGCCAGAAGAATGTCCCGCATCGTAATAATATCCTCCACCGCGTTCGTAATTCCCGGAAGCCCCAGTTCATCCGCGCGCGCACCGGCATTCATAACGCCGCCGCGTACCAGCAAAATCTCCTCACAATGTGCAAACACCGGAAGTCCCGCTTCTTTCGCCCGCTTCATGCCCTCCGCGTACAGCGCCGGATTCATAACGGACTTACCGTCTTCGGATACCGCCGCCGCACCCGCCGCCGCAAGCGCCTTTATGTCAGAAAGCTCCTCGCCGCGCTGTCCGAGCGTTACCGCACCTACCGGAAGCACACGTACCTTTCCTGCTTCTTCTGCCTTTTTTAAAACCTCTTTTACTACTTCGGCGCAGTCCGTCACCGGCTTTGTATTCGGCATCGGACAAACGGTGGTATAGCCTCCCGCCGCCGCCGCCGCGGAGCCGGTCGCTATCGTTTCTTTATACTCAAAGCCCGGTTCGCGGTAATGCACATGCAAGTCAATAAAACCCGGAAGCACATGCTTTCCCGCCGCGTCAATCACACGGTCCGCCTTTGCTTCACTCTCTTCGATTTTTTCCGCCACACGGACAATCCGCTCGCCGTCCGTCAGCACGTCGTACTTTCCTTCCCGGCTTCCTGCCGGATCAATCACATATCCGTTTTGAATCAAAATTCTCATCTTATTTTACCGGCTCCTTTTCCGCAGCGTCATAATGTACTTCCGCGAGAAACAATCCCCGTGCTTCTATCGTTTCTCCCGCCGCTTCACGTTCTTTATCAACCAGAAGACGCTCTACGGCCTCCGGCGGCATCTCGCCCTTTCCTACGGCTAAAAGCGTTCCCACCAAAATCCGCACCATATGCGGCCAAAAATCGTCCGCGGTAAATCTGAACAAAATCTCTTTTTCGTCGCCGTAAATCAAAATATCCTTCATCACGCGCACGGTAGATTTTTTCATCTTCCTGTTATCGGAAAACGCTTTAAAATCATGTCCCCCGATAAGGTAAGCCGCCGCCTTTTTCATTTTCTCAATGTCCGGACGCTTAAAACAATAGTAATTATACTTCCGCTCAAACACCGACGGAACCTCGCCCGCCGTCACCTTATACTCATATACAAACTCTTTGGCAAGGTAAGAGGCATGGAAACGGTCCGGCACCTCACAAGCCTCCAATACCGCAATATCCATCGGAAGATAGCGGTTTAAGTACTGTTTTATCTCGGCCGCCGACAGCTTCGACGCAGTATGAAAATTCGCAATCTGCCCGTAGGCATGCGCCCCGGGCTCCGTGCGCGCCGCCCCGATAACTTCCACCGGCTTTCCTTCCATCTTTTCCAAAACTTCTTCTAATTTCCCCTGAATCGTTACCATACGCTCTTTTCCGGCCTGCTTTTGCCAGCCCGCGTAACGGGAACCGTCGTATTCCAAGGTAAGCTTAATATTCCGCGTTTTTTCCTGCTGCATGACGCTCTCCTTATTCTCCGAAATACTTCCTCACTCCTTCTAAAATGCCCTGTACCAAAAGCGCCTGATATTCGGCGCTTACCAACTTCTTTTCTTCTTCCTCGTTTGTCATAAATCCTGCCTCTATTAAAATCACGGGCATCTTTGCCCAGTTGGTTCCGGCCAGATCATCCCGCTCCACAATCCCGCGTTTTTTTGCGCCGGTGGCATCGCATAACGCGTCTAAAACACTCTGCGCGAGTTTTTTGCTTTCCGGCGAAAGTTCCGCCACATAAGGATTTTGTCCTGAAGGGTACAACACGGAAATTCCGTTTGCTTCCTTATTTTCCGCACCGTCGGCATGTACGCGTATAAAAATATCGGCCTCGACTCTGTTCGCAATCTGTGCACGCTCGACATTGCTAAGATCGACATCTGCCGTTTCTCTTGTCATCACAACACGATACCCCGCGTCCGTCAACGCGTCTCTTAATTTTAAAGAAAGTTCCAGCGTAAACTGATGCTCCGCTACTTTCGTCGTAACGCCCTGTGTTCCGGAAGAAACCTTTGTTTTTAACTCGGAAGCTCCCGGTCCTACCGGCTCCGTACCGTGGTTTCCTTTCTGCTGGTGTCCCGGATCAATCGCAATTATTTTGCCCGCGGATACCTCCGCCGCCTTTGTCGGTTCCGGCGTTACGGTCGGAGTCGGAACTTTTGTCGGCTCCGGTGCCTGTGTCACTTTGTTCTCCGGAATCTGTGTCACTTCGGGTTCAGGCTTTTGACCGTCTCCCGAAGTTCCGCCGGAAATTTCCATATCTCCTTCTGCCGCTTCGCACTCATCAATATACGCCGCAATCCGCTCATAATCTTCCTGCGCATATCCTCTTACTTTGGCAAGCGCAATCTGTTCTCTCGCCTCCGCAATCCGTCCCGCGGCTGCATACGCGTAAGCAAGGTTTGCATGATAAAATCCGGCCGGTTCCTGCAAAAGCGAAATTGCCTTTTCCAATAACGGCACCGCCTCCCCTGCCCGTCCGGTTACGGAATACAACACGCCTAAACTTGTCAGTGCTTCCGGATATAATGAGTCCGCTTCCAATGCGGACAGGTAATACTGCTCTGCCTGTTCATAATCTCCGCTCTTCCGGCAGTAAATTCCCAGATTTGTATAACACATTGCCGGTTCTTCTCCCGTGTCAAGCGCCATTTTATAATACTGTTCCGCCGTTTCAAAATCTTCCAGTTCCAACAGGCAATGCCCCATATAACTGTAAGAAGATACTAAAAAATCGCCGGACAGACCCTTTTCCAAGGCTTTTTTGAACTCTTTCAGTGCCTCCGCGTATTCTTTTTTTTCATAAGCCTCACAGCCGTTCTGATAATAGGCTGCCGCAGATATTTTACGCAGTGCGTTTCCGCCGCAGCCCGCCGCGGTCGCCAACACACACAACATTATCACGATTCCAACAATACGCTTCATTTTCACGCCTCCTTTGGCATTTCTCATTCTAGCATATCCCGCTCAGAAAAACAACCAAACTTTTTCTTCTTGAGTTCCCGCATTTTGCATACTTTATTATATTCCGTAGATTGCACAATATCTTATTTTGGCATGCGCAACGCTGTACCGGACTTCCTCTAAGAGCCGTTAAGACGCTCGGGTGCGTCCTCACTCTCTCCTTCCAGTGTGCGCAGGCATCATAAAAAATATTGACTGCTTTCTGCTTATGCCTTGTACTCCTCTAATTTACAATTTTGAAGCGTGTAACGGAAAAACTCCTCATTTGTCATATCATTAAAATATGTTTTTATAATACGGCAAACCCCTCCGTGGCTAATAATTAAAACATTCTTACCGTCATATTGTTTTTTAATTTCATTCAAAAATGTATACACTCTAGCAGCTACTTGCATCATAGACTCCCCGTCAGGGTATCTATATGCAAAATTCTTTTTATTCGCTAAAAAGAGTTCGTCGTTTCTGTCTACGCCTTCATATACGCCGTAGTTCTGTTCAACCAGCCTATCATCCGTCATCATTGGAATGTGCCATTTTTCAGAAATGATTCGACTTGTAGCAACAGCTCTTTTCATTGGAGACGATATAATAATTTCGATATTCTTTTCTTTTACCTGTACCGCCAATTCATCAGCTTGGGCGATACCTTTTTCTGTTAAAGGAATATCTGTAATACCGCAAACTTTGTTTTCTGCATTCCATTCGGTTTGCCCATGCCTTGCAACATAGAAAGTCATTTAATATCCCCCTCTAACTTTTCCCAGTAGTATTTTCAATAAAGATATTCTTAACCTTACAAATTCTTTATCCAGCGCACTTTTATTTTTCGGTACCAGCTTAAACTCTCATACATTTTCCGGGTGTATTCCAGCACTTTCCCATGATACCATTCCCGGTCTTGTGCGTTGACCGGCCTGCTGCTGTATTTTGCCTGCTCTAAGAGGAATACCAGACGTTCCACATCTTCACTTTCCAGACTAAAATATTCTCCAATGGTTTCACCCATCTGCCGGTAGGCACTTCCCTCTCTCCACCGGCAGCCTGAAGCCCTTGCCATTTTTCCAAAATAATCAAACATGCTGCACAGTGTCTCATCATTTTGGTTTTTACTCCATCTCTTCCTGCGCAGTGTACGGATTGCCATGCTTGCAATCAGATACAAAATGAACAGGATTACCGCCAGTCTTATCAGCCACAGAATTGTTCTTATCGTGGTATCCCGCACTCTCTGAACCACTTCCGGTCCGAATATACTTTGTATAAAATTCTGCAAAGCCTGATTATTCTCCTGCATCAGTTCATCATCTTCCGACTCGGACGTTGTCACCTCCACAGGATACCAGCCGAATCCATCAATATACACTTCTACCCACGCATGGGCGGTCGCATCAATCACTTCAATTTTCTGCACGCTCCGCTCCGGAAAACTCCAGCCTCTTAATGTATTGGTATTCACCTGACGGCTGCCGTTAAAATCCACCGCACTTATGGCATACCCTACCACATACCTTGCCGGAATCCCCATGCTCCGGTAGAGCAGCACGGCCGACGAGGCAAAGTGGGCGCAGTATCCCTTCTTCTGCGTATATAAAAAGTAATCTACAAAGTCCTCATTCCGGGGAGTTATTCCGGGCATCAGCGTATAAGTATAATTATCCCGCAAAAAAATCTGCACCTGTTCCACCACATTGTCCTGCCGGGGATCAATTCCGTTTTCCATACAAAAGTCCAGCAGTCTTTCCTTTTGCTGCTCATCTATCTGGAGATAATTATCATAGACAAATTCTCTGTATTCCTCCTCCCGACGAAAGAAGCTGCTCCACCATCCGCTGTCACCCTGACTTTGCACCTGCTCTACAACCTGTTTAATCTGCATCACGGAGTAATTGCTCAGGTCTGCCATATAAGTTCTGTCCGTATAATATCCTACCGCCAGCCTGCTTTCTGTTCCTTTTTTTCCTGTGTAATATTTATTCGGCAGCCCCACATTATTCCAGTATGGAATATAGGGGAACTGTTCATTTGCACCTACGTTTTCTATCCGGATATTTTTATACTCTATATTCAGAAGCTCCTGGTCCATGGAATCTAAATACACAAATTCATCTGCCATCTGGGAATGAACGCAGTTGTCCCTGTTTTCTTCCTCGCTTTCCAGACTCCACTGGTTATCGGCATACTCTTTTCCGCTGAACGAACGCAGATACATGGAACTTTCCCCTTGTGTCTTCTCCGTATACAAAAACAGGTCCGGCTCATAATCCATACGCACTATATTTACATTTCCCAGTCTTCCGGTGCCTACTCCGCTTATACCGTCACTGTTGCGGTAAAACATTCCGTAAAATCCCACAAGCGCCAGCCTCTTTGCGAAAGCCTCCGACTCCACTCTCCACTGAGACTGTCTTAATCCCGCCGCATACTTTGTACGGGGATAGAAAGCCTGCAGCACAAGCATCGCTATAACTGCCGCTGCCAGTATACTTAAACTCACATACAGGTTACTTTTCCCGTCTGCCCTGTAAACATAATACTTGTCCTTTCTCCATTTTCTTGAAAAAAAATTCTTCTGCTTTCCCGCTATAACACTGTAATGTCCCCCATTCCGCAGACAATACAGGATAAAAATACCCGTGGCATACATAATCATGTGCCGTATCGGCACCTTTTGTCCGAGATAAATCGGAAGCTGTACCAAAGGAAATGTGAAAAACAGAACAATCCAGTAATTTTTGGTCTCCGATATGACAATGTTAAACAGCAGCATCGCTGCGAGCCCTATAGAAATAAGACTTATGCTTACCGCTGCCGCCGTATTATCTACATAAACTTCATATTCCCTCTCAATAGGCAGACTTAATTCAAGTTCCAGTACCTCCATGACTTTGTTGGAAATCACCGCAAATCCGCTGCGCATATACAGCATAAACTGCTGTACACCCAATACAACGCTTGCCATTACAATCAGATAACCTATCAGTCGAACCAGTGAATTACGGTAAAAAAAACTCATTCCCACAGCAAGGAACAGCAGAACAGGGATAACTATAAAGGGATTCCATTCCACCTCCATACCTTCAAGGACGCAGCCTATGGCTCCCCATACAATCATAAAATTCAGAACAGCATTTACCAAATACACCGAGAGATTCTTTGTCCGCACATACGGTTCCTCCACTTCTCCCAGCCATACCCCTGTCTGTCCGGCTAACAGTTCTTCCTGCTTTCTTCTCTTTATCTCGGACCTTTTTAATTTTTTTTCAGGTTTGCCGCCGGATTCCGTATTTTCTACAGCCATATAGCCACCGCCTCTCCCGCTTCTGCCTGTATATCCTGTCCGCCGCCTGTGTCTTCCTGCAGTTCCTCCTTTGCACAAAAATACAGTATATTCCCCGATTCCTGTGAATACAGCCTGCTGTAATAATCGTAGGCGGAGGGACCGCCCTGTGCCGGCCTGCCTTCATATATTTTATAAATCAGACCGGTTAATTCCTCTTTTGCAGCGATGCGCTCTTCTGTCAGACTTTCACCGTTAAACCAGCAGGCATACATTTCCTGCCCGGATTCACACAGATACAGAATAGATGAAAAAAACAGCTCCAGCACATTATCCAGTATACTGCCCGCATCCTGCGGCAGTTTCCTGAAATCAAGGAGCATGGTTATCTCATTATTCACAGGTGTACTGTAATCTTTTACGAGAAAATCACCGGATTTAGAGGACAGCTTCCAGTGGATATTCTGCAGCCTGTCCCCCGGTACATACCCCCGTATCTGGGTAATCTCCGATACATCATCTCCCTTTTTGGAGATGACTTTGGCATCCTTGTGTCCCTCTCCTCTTCCAAGATGTTCATAATCCACCTGTATCTGGTTTAAATTCGGCATAACCGCAGTCTGGGTGTCTATATTTACCTTATTTTCTAACAGCACCATTCCAAGCCAATCCCTGACTTCACATTGCACAATCCGAAACTGTATCATTCCGCAGTAGAGCCCCTTATACTCGAGAGACACCTGCTTTTTTCCAAGTATGCGCGGAGGTATGGTAATATACTGTCTTCTGCTCTGTCCTATAAATGTATTTTCAATTTCCACCGTAAGCGCTATATTACGGGACACTAATATGGTAGGATTATCTACCGTGAAATCCACGATAAAGGACTGGCCTTTCTCTGCCTGTTTTCTTCTGACTGCGCAGGACAGCTGTATTTTATTTTTCATAATATACGCCGCGGCGATACCTGCCGGAACCAAAGCAATCAGCACAATCAGCACCGCTAACAGCTCATAGCTTTGATAAAATATGTAGATAATAATCCATACAGCTAAAAAAAACAAATAGGAAATCCAGTTTCCAACAGTCATTATTTTTTTCTGCATACTTTCCTCTCATTCGTATTACTTTGGCATCGGCACACTCACCTTAATTTCCTCTAACAGCTCATAAAGACCCACTCCACTCATTCTTCCCTTCTGACTGAGCACAATACGGTGACATACGGTAACCTCCCACACATCCAGTATATCTTCCGGCACCACATAGTCACGGTTCTGCAGATAGGCATTCGCCTTCGCCATATTCAGCAGTGCCAGACCGCCCCTCGGACTGATGCCCAGTTCGATCTGAGGATTTCTTCTTGTGGACTGTACCAGCTTTGCCAGATATTCACATACGCTGTCCTTAATTTCCACCTGCCTTACCTGCTCCTGCATACGGGTAAACTCTTCCTTCGTGAGCACCTGATGCACCTGTTTCATAGCCTCCCTCTGTTTTCCCTGATATATGAGCATCTCGCTTTCCATGTCAGGGTACCCCATGGATACCTGGACCATAAAACGGTCAAGCTGAGACTCCGGAAGCCGCTGGGTGCCTGCATATCCCAGCGGATTTTGGGTTGCCAGTACAAAAAACGGCTCCGGCAGTTCTCTGGTGACGGAATCCACCGTCACCTTTCCTTCCTCCATCACCTCCAGCAAAGCAGACTGGGTTTTGGAGGAGGTACGGTTAATCTCATCTGCCAGAAGCAGATTGGTCATGACCGCTCCTTCCTTATATTCAAAATCATTTATTTTTTTATTGTACATCATAAAACCCGTCACATCAGACGGAAGAACATCCGGTGTAAACTGTACTCTCTTGTAGGAAAGTGCCAGCGCCTGAGAAATTCCCAGTGCCAGAGTAGTCTTTCCCACTCCCGGCACGTCTTCTATAAGTACATGTCCGCCTGCCAGCATGGCACACAATACATACTCAATAATAGTATCCTTACCTACCACCACTTTATTTAATTCGTCCATCACTTTAATAATGTTTGTATTCTCATAACGACGGGTGTAATCCGTTTGACTCATTATCCTGTCTCCTTTTATATTCAAACTAAATTTCCCTTGTTATACCCATAAGGGCAAAAACAAGGGAAATTACTTATTTTTGGTTTAACCACGTTTCCAATGTTTTCATAAGTTTCGGAATGTCAATCGGTTTCGATATGTGCTCGTTCATACCGGACTCCTTCGCTCTGTAAACATCATCCGAAAACGCATCGGCGCTCATAGCAATAATCGGTATTGTCTTCAAATCCTCCCTGCCGGAAGCACGGATAGCTTTTGTTGCTTCATAGCCGTTCATATTCGGCATCTGGATATCCATAAAAACCAAATCAAAATAATTCTCCGGCTTTTCGGTAATGATATCCACCGCCATTTTACCGTCAAACGCGTATTCAACCTGTATGCCGTTCATAGACAGCAGTTCATATGCGATTTCACGGTTTAGTTCATTATCCTCTGCAAGCAGAACACGTTTGCCGTTGAATTTATTTTCATCAAGAAGATTGATTTCCGCACTGTTCGAGCGTTCTGCCTGGTCAACTAAGGATTTGAGGACATAAATAAGCCGCGAGCGGAACAAAGGTTTTGCAACAAACGCATTTACACCGATATCTCTGGCCTCCTGTTCAATTTCCGTCCAGTCATAGGCAGAAAGAATAATAACCGGAATTGAATCGCCCACCTGCCGACGAATTTCAGCGGTCGCCTGCACGCCGTCCATATTCGGCATCTGCCAATCCAGAATTACCGCGGAAAAGTCCTCCCCACGCTCATGGTGGCGGACAATCTCGGCCACCGCGTCTTCACCGCTGTACACGCTTGTTGCATCCATACCGATATTATTGAGAATCTCTCTGGTACTTTCCGCAGAAATCCGGTCGTCATCCGCAACAAGAATTTTAAGCGAACCAAGAGACTCGTTATCTGTTTCTTTCAGTTCCTGAATCGTGAGGAAAACGCGCACCGTAAACTTTGAGCCTTCTCCTATCTTACTCTCAACCTTAATATCCCCGTCCATCATATTTACGATATTTTTCGCAATAGCCATGCCTAATCCGGTACCCTCAATTTTCTGAGAGTTCGGATTTTTAGAACGGGAAAACGGCTCAAATATTTCGTCGATGAAGGATTGTTCCATTCCGATGCCCGTATCGGCAAATACAAATTCATAGCAGGCTTTCCCCGGAATCTGAGAGTCGCGTTCGTATATGTCCAGAGAAATGGCTCCTCCGTCAGGCGTAAACTTTGCGGCATTGCCCATAATATTGACGAAAACCTGTCTCAGTCTAAGCGTATCGCCAATCAGATCCTCGTGAGCAATATTGGAAGTCCGAATACTGATTTTCTGGTTTTTTGCCTTGAACTGCGGCTGCATAATGGTAAAGATACCATCTATCATTTCCGAGAGATTGAACGGCTCCTCGGAAAGTGTAACCTTGCCGCTTTCAATTTTGGACATATCAAGAACATCATTAATAAGCGCCAGCAAATGACGGCTTGAGGAAGTAATCTTATTGAGACAGTCTGTAAGACGTTCTTTGTCATCAATATGCATGGCCGCAACAGCTGTCATACCCATAACCGCATTCATAGGCGTGCGGATATCGTGAGACATTCTGGAAAGGAACTCACTTTTGGCATTATTGGCAGCTTCTGCCGCAGCAAAAGCATTCTGAAGAGCGATTCTGCTTTCAAACTCCTTATGCTTACGTTCTGTAATATCCTGAACCGCATAGAGAATGGAAACCGCTTTGCCGTCTTCACGGTCCAAACATATGAGAGAAAGGTTTTCCCATTTATCCGCTCCCCTGTTGATATGATATTCATATTGCAGATAGGCCAGGTCCTCCGTCATATTTTTTTGAATATGTTCCGGCATGATTACCTCAGACATGGGAACATAATCTTCTTCAAAAATATAGAACTGACTTACATATTGAACGAGATCGGTATACTTTCCCTCCGGCGGCATTCCGTCCGTTTTTGCAACATAATAATAATAATCGTTCTTTAAATCTACGACTGCAAAACGGCTGAAAACGGCGGTAACGCTCTCGACAATATTGCTGATTTTCTCGTTTTCATTTGTCAGGCTTATCTCATTTTTCTTCTTTACAATCAAAAGGAAAACGATATAACTGAGAAAAGCAAAGATAATGCCGCTACACAGCACGATACCCGCGTTATTTGCCCTATGAAGCATACCGGCAGCAATCTGTGCAGGAAAGGTTTGTACCAGAATCCAGTCATTGTATTCCAGCGCGGCAATACATGCATTTTCCGTTTTAGAATCATTTTCATAACTGAACGAGTATGATTCGTGATTTTCAAAAGCCTGAAAGAACGCATCCTGCGTTTTTCCGAAAAAACTGTCGGAATTTTTTGCGGCTTCCAGTATGTTAGCAGGAGGCGAATCATCGCCTGCGGCAGTAATTACCGTACCGTCTCCGGCACAGAGATAAACACTTGCCGTTACGTCGAAGAATTTGTTGGAAATAATGCTTTTTATCCCTCTGGCATCATATAACCCACAGAGAACGCCGATAATTTCGCCGTTGTAGTACATCGGTGTATAAAAGGAAAGCATCGTAGAATCCGCAAGCCAGGAAACTTCGGTAGTACAGATACCGGTAAGCCCCTGCATCCCGTTGATATAAGACACCCGCTGCGTAAAATCAACGAATGTTCCGTCAGAAGCAAGGACCTGACCGTCAGACGGAATAAACCTGATGTAATCGAAATAATCCGGTGGGCAGAGATTCCATATCATATCCGCATCAACCGCCGGGGTATCCATAAATTCACAGTACAAAGCCGCAATCGTCTTAATATTATCAAGTTTAGATTCAAAACGGTTATTGATATGATCGGCTGAAAGTATTGTGGCATCGGCAATATAGCTTTCATTCTGACGTATAATGCGCTTGGTATTCGTCCGCATGAAGAGCAGTAATGAAACTAAAATAAATATTATAATTATCGTGGAAATTAAAATATTACGGCCAATCTTCCTTCTGCTGTCAAGAGTCACTATAAGCACCTCCCTTAATCGGAACTCTGTTTCTATGGTAATTGATAAGGAACATAGTATTTTGAAGCATCTCCCCCTACTATACTTTTATCAGATTCGGGAGCACATGTCAAGTACATCTGCTCCCTCGGGTTTCCGCATTTTTTAAGCTGCTTTAAAAAACCTGATAAATAAAGCGGGGATAAAATCCTCCTTTTGTGGATTTTATCCCCGCTTTGGGTATATTTTGTTCTCAGCTTTTTCTGATGCCGGTCAACTCCGCGGCCTTTCCCCGCAGTTCCGAGGAAATCTCCAACACAGTGTCGGAAGATGCGGAAATCTCCTGTGCACTCGACGCCAGATTTGTCATGCGCTCGTTGACATTATCAATAATCTCCTGCAGATGACCGGACTTCTGAACCAGCTGTTCTATGGCGATACCGATTTCATCTTTGTTGTTATTGCTGTCCTGTGCCGTCGTCCGGCTGCTCTCGGAAAGATTCTTAATTTCCTCTGCCACAACCGCAAAACCGCGCCCTGCCTGTCCGGCACGCGCCGCCTCGATTGATGCATTCAAGGACAGCAGGTTCGTCTGGTTCGCAATACGGGTGATGTCATTATTGTTGTTCTCAAGCTTGTCGAGCACACCTGTAATCTCCTCGAAAGACTGCCTCATTCCGTCACAGAAATCCATGACCTCCGCCATCGCACTCGTGATTGCCATACTCTCACGCGCATTGTTCGAGTTGCCTTCCACCATCTGATGAATCGAGATGTCCATGTTCTTAAAATCTGCATTCAACCCTTCCACGATACCCGCAATAATCTCGTTCTCACGCTGAAGCTTCTCCTTCTCATGTTCTCTCTCCTCTATCTCCCGACGTGCGTGTTCTTCTTCTTCCTCACTCATATTCCTTACATAATAAATGCAGGAGTTCTCGTCACAGCAGCCGTTAAAAATCGCCGTTGCCATCTGCCTGCAGGATTGATGTCCGCACGCTCCGCAGTTAATCGCTTTCGTCTCCGGCGTTGTCTTGTGCAGTCTCGTAAATACCTCGTCCATCTGCTTCTGTGTCGGCATCTGTATCTCATGGCCTTTAGACTTGTCGGTATATCTGCGGATAAAGTCATTTAAATTCAGATGGGAAAACTGCCGATTTAACTGGGCCAGCCGCTGTTTTGGCGTACCCTTTGCCGCCCATGCCCCCTTCTTTTGAATGCCCTGTCCCCGAATCTTTTGAATCTCATAAAGAATATCATCATTTTCCGTCTTCTCAGGCTCCACTCCCGTGCCATACAGACAGCCCATACCGCAGTTGAGCGCATCCACCATAAACGGAAGCTCTTTTCCCTTCTTTATACGCTCTTTGTATTGATCTAAAAATTCATAGGCATGCCGCTCACCCTCTATCTGTCGAATAAACAGGTCATCTCCACAGAACCAGCGTACATTCTCCTTTAATCCGCCCGGCATCGGATAGATGGCACCGAGCCCATACTCAATCTCATCTTTCGCATTCCTGCCGCTTATCTTATGCGCCCTTACGTACTGCATCAGATGATCGAACGTAACGTTATAGGAGATATATCCCTGATTGTTCGGGTCGTTAATCTCGTTCTTTTTCGCAATACACGGACTGATGAACGCCAGCTTGTCCGAAAGATTCATATACTTCTTCACATAAACCGCCGTACACATCATCGGGCTATGTATCGGCATCAGCTTTGACAGCAGCTCCGGCTGATAGGTTTCGATATAATTCACCACTGCCGGACACGGCTGTGAAATCCCGCCATAGAAATTATGTTTCGTGATATAGTTGATATACGCCCATGTCGTGATATCCGCACCGAAACTGACATTGAAGATACGGTTTACACCGAGTTCCTTCAATCCGCCGAGCACGCTCCCGTACTCCCGCGGATAGTTTGCCAAAAACGCGGGCGCCACAAGCAGAGAAATCTTTGTCCCTTTCTTTAAATCTTCAAAAAACTTCTCCGTGTCATCCGTATACTCACGCGCACCGTGCTCACAAGCATCAAAGCAAGAACCGCAGTTGATGCACTGTCCCTGATTTACCTCTACGCGACTCCCTCCGTCTACTTTCACCGTCTTGTTTGCAGTCAGCACAGGACATACAGAAATACAACGGTTACACCCGATGCATTTCTCATTCGTAAACACAAATCCAGCCATTTCAATCTCCTTTTTCACTCCATAGCCCGATTTTTGGGTTTTTTTCTTGTTCATTATACCACTTACCTTAATCGTGTCAAGAGTTCTTCGCAAAAAAAATTTCAGACGGCTGACGGCTGGAAGTCAGTCAGCTATGGCATCGGCAGTATATCTGTTTTTCAGGGATAAAGGTTTAATAACTTTTTTTGAGCAGGAGAAGTTAATTAATATTCCTGTATCTTCCGAATCAACTCCTCCCGAAGTGTCGAATAGTCAAAGAAACGTATTCCCTGGCAACACGGCTCTGCTAAAAACCTTCTATCTAATCATATTTGAAGTCATGAAGAAATGGACAATGCCCATCCCGAACTGGGACAGGTATATGGGAACTGAGCATCATGTATGAGAACCGACTGCCAGAACAAACTACAAGAGGGCACCTGTCATATCCTCCACTTAGACGAGTGTTCTTGACAGAGGCTTATGTTTGGCATAAAAGTATAAGCAAGGGACAAACGGCAGCCAACACCGTTCATCCCTATCAGTTATCTATAGAAGACCAACATTTACAGACTTTTCTTCATAGACTCAATCTACCGGTATAGAATTATCTGGATAATGGATATATCCGATTCCATTTATACTAGATGCCTCATATACCTCAAACTTGAAATAGTAATTTTCCGATGCTTGCAAATTGCTGTATCCAAGTCCTCGTATTGGCTGTGGATCTCCATACCAAGATGAAACACATATGTCACCGCTTTTTTGGTATAAACGGATTGCAATTCTTTTTCCTTCCGACTCTATTGTATTCGTATAAATAGAAACTCTCCCAAGCGAATCAGGTTTAAAGTATACCAAAGAATACGTATACTCTGTCACATTAGGAAAACTCAGTACATAATACCTTTCTGACAGATCATGAAACAAATTCGGTTTTGAACTACTTCTTGGTGTAACCAACTTTTCATCAGACACATATTTTTCCGTCTCCATCTCACTTGTAAGTTCGTATTCCACCACTTCAACTTTTTTCTCAAAATCATCGCACTCTTCAGCTGCAAGTGCTGTATAAGGTACCGCCAAAATAATTGCTGCAATAACTAACATTTTAAACGCTTTTACTTTCATGTTAATCTACCTCCTGTTTTCAGTTTCTTCAAACAACATGTTTTCCTTTCCCGGTACCGGTGTAACAATCATCTGAACCGTCGGGTCATTTCCTTCTCCGTAGTAATAGATTCGACCATCCTCGCCTTTTTCATAATAGCTTCCTTTTCCCGCATTCGCTTTCTGACCTCCAAAAGCAGCTCCGAAGAACACCAAAAGAACTACTACAGCCGCAAAAATAATAATTAACTTCCTTTTCGATTTCATCTTTTTCCACCTCCTCTCTCTGATTCATCAACTCATAGTGCTAATGATTCCGTACCGAAAACGGAACACGAAGCAGCTCATATTTATCGGTTTCACGATACCACAAAACATAATTCATTCTGTAATCGCCATTCTTTAATTCCGGATAATTATTACTGAACTCTTCCTTCAAAGAATCAACCAAGAATCGATATTTGCTATCATAGCCTACTGATACTTCCGCCCAACGTTTTCCCGGCTCTAACATCGGATCTGCTTCGATTATTCTTTTGGCACCAAGATGAAACACAATCTTTTCTTTCCTTTGCACATTACTTTTCACCACAAAGTTAAACTGTAACTGCGGGTCGCCGAATATCTCTTTCGTTTGCAGATTATTCTTTACCACAACGTTAAACAGTCCGTTTTTTTCCACTTCCAACCATTTATCCGTTATCTCGCACAATTCGTCGGTATCACTTTTGATAATCGTATACAGCTGCCCATCCTGGTAAGTTACACTATCCGCGTGGATTTGCTCTGACACCGGATAAGAAACATATGTCTGAATCTTTTTATATTGACCAGATTCAACCAAGCGTACAACTCCATATTGGGCAAAAGTGCCAATCAGAAGCACCATCAGAAGCGTGCTTATGAAAAATGCAGTCTTTTTAATTGTTTTTCCTTTGACCTCTTTTGCGGTAATACGTTTAATCCGTTCTTTCAACTCGCCGCCACCAATCCCATAAGAAGCAAACCCCTTCTTTTGCGTATATGACTCCATTGTGGTAAGCTCCAATAAGGTTTTTCCGTAGGAACGCTTCTCCTCCTCGGTCATTTTATGCATTGTTCTTTCGTCACACGCATATTCACTGTCTGTTTTTGACACAAACGCAGCTAACCATACCAAAGGATGAAACCAGTATAATACTACACACAATCCCCTCAACAGGTTCCATAAATCATCTCCCTGTCTGCGATGCATTGCTTCATGTCGAACTATAAAAGGACTCCAAATTTCATTTTTCTGCTGCTCGCTGTCTACATAGATTTTTCCGCAAAACAAACAGGAATGCGATAAATTCTTTACCGGATACACCTTTTGTCCGTATAGCCGCTCAGGTTTACTTTGCCTATGTCTTCTAATGTGCCTCCATGCCCGAAAAAGCGGGACAAATAAACATAGAGCAGTAATAACAGCACCCGCCACCCAGATAATCCGGAGAAACTCCCATACGGAAATCCCGGCATGAACCATCGTCATTTCCTTCTTTTCCATCAGTTCCGGCACAAAAGATTCTCCCTGTATCAACACCTGATTCAGGTTTTGTTCTAACACATCATACACATTCGGAGCAATTCTCTGAAGCGGAGACTTTTCTATATTGTCAAATATTTCATAATAAAACTTTGGTTCAAAATATAATGAATGCCCGAATAGCAGTAATTGAATAGCCGGAATCAGCCACAAAGCATAAATAAACCTGGCAGGAACCTGCTTTGCAAACAACTTACGAATCAGCAAGATCAAAACAATACTCACAGATACTGAAAAAATGGTATCCGCCATATAATCCCCCCCTCTTACTTATCCCGTTTTTTCTCCAGTCCAAGTAAATCGCATATTTCATTCAGTTCCTTTTCACTAATCTTTTGCTGCCGAACCATGGCAGAGATTAGTAAAGACGGGGAACCTGAAAAAGCCTTTTCCATCACCAATCTTGCCTCTGCCTCTTCCGCTTCGGCACGTGTAACAGCCGGGAAAAACTGTTTTGCCTTTCCGCCTTCCACGCAGCGTACAGTTCCTTTCTCTATCATGCGTTGAAGCATAGTGATAATTACCTGCTTGGCCCAATTTGTACTTTCTTTCAGTTCCTTGGTTAATTCTGTAATCGTTCTTGGTTCACGTTCCCACAACAACTCCATAATTTTCCATTCGGCATTTGTGATGTTCATGTCATTTTTCCTTTCTAACAAATTAATATTTTATATCGCCTTCTCCACTAATAGACTCTGCCATATAAGGAAGAAATTTGAAATAATAATTCTTATCAGGATTTAATGAGGTGTATCCAATTCCCAAAATAGTAGCCGGATCTCCGGTCCATGTACTTACAAGCGTATCCGAAAAAAGAAATGTTCCTTTGACATAAAGTTCTATTTTTACCTCTGCTCCACCTGAATTCCAATCATCAACTGAAATAATTAAGTGACCATCTGTATCCGGTTTAAAATAATACCTTGTAAATGTGTAATTATCCACACCAGAAAACTGATAATGATACGCTCTATTAGATAAATCATAGCCTCTCGTAGGAGCCTCATTTGCTCGTACCTGTCCTTCTTGAATAGATGTGCCCTCGTTTCCATGAAATTGATTTTCTGATACTACGTTTTTTCCATCCTTGTCATAAACTGTCATTACTATACGGTTGCTCTCAAAAGCCCCGCCTACCTCTGCCTTTGCACTCTCAGCGCTCCCGTTTACTGCGATGAAAGCAATAACTAACGCTGCAATAATACTTTTTTTCAAATTTACCATAATACATCTCCTTTTTTGGTATATATTTGTATACCTATATAATATCATTCTTTTTCTCATATGTCAACAAAAAAGAATACATTTGTATACCTTTTTAAACAAATATTATAGGGGCATCATCGAATCTATCGCAAAAAAGAGCAGGAAACCGTATATTGCTTCCTGCTCTTTCAAAACGTCCGTCTGTCAATAATTAATTATATATTTGAAATCCACCACAACAAAGCTATTACCAAAATTATACCGATAACCGAAAAAGCTACCTTCACCGGAGAAAGCGGAGTTTTTCCCGAGACCTTTCCGGTCTGTCCGTTTACCATAAACTGATAGAGTTTTTCTTTATATTTAAAAGATGCCATCCAGACCGGAAGCAATAAATACTTATACTTAATTTTGGAATAACTCGTTTTCAGACGCACGGAACGCACCGAGTCCGCGTGACGCTCCGTCTCTATTTTTCTTGTAATGTTTGTTCTCAGGCGGTTCGTAATCAGGGATTTTGCTTTTTCCCATGCGTCTTTCAGACCGATGGAATAGCGTTCCGAAGCAAATCCCGCTATGTATTCCGGCTTATAAACTTTATTATCCGAGGTCCGATACGGCTGAATCCCATTCAAAAGCCCCTGCTCATGTCTGGTCGTTCCGCAGACCGCCTGGTCATCAATGAATTCACGATAAGTCCCGCTGCAGCGATACCAGTTCGTAACCGTTACCGTCTCCCCCTTGGCGTTTTTCTTAGAGGTGTTGATTCCGTACTCGGCGGAATATTGTGTTACGGTATCCGTATCAAAGGTCCAGTACGGAAGGTAGAGTCCTTTCATCTCTTTAGGCGTTGCCGTCTCTTTTGCTTCTTTCGGACAAAACCAGCGTTTCTTAATCCATGCTTTAAACTTTTCCGCCGCCTGTTTCGCATCCAGCTTAAACACACAGACACCGCCGGGCGCCAGCGTATTTTCTCCCTTTGCTTCCATTACCTGATTCGAACCGCAGTACGGGCACTCTCCCGCAATTTCCAACGCGTCATATACCATTTCACCGCCGCAGGCTTTACAAAGTACCGTCTTTGTTTCCACACCCCAATTGCAGTTTCCGGTCTGCTCCTCCGTCAAAAAATCCTGTTCTTCGGCACTTACATCTTCTTCGCCTTCGGCTAAAATTTCTTCGATGTGGTCGCAGTACGGACAGTGAAGGTTTCCCACAGCCGGGTCAAAATCCATTATACCGCCGCAGCACGGACATTTTTTATCGGTTTCTTTTTTGGTATCTGCAATTACCGGCTCCTGTTCTCCGAAAAAGTCCTGTTCTCCGTAGACTTCCTGTTCTCCATAATTTTCTTGTTCTTTGTAAATATCCTGTTCTTCCATTTTCCTCTCATTCCCTTCAAAAAACCTTCAAAAGTGAGTTCCCGATAATATAAATAAAATGGCACACTTTGATTCCTCAAAATGTGCCACTGAAATTTTATCCTTTTTAGTTCTTTATATCGTCCTCATTAAACGGATCGGCACACTCCGGACAGAATTTCGGCGGATTGGTCGGATCCTCCGGTTCCCAGCCGCACTTATCACAACGGTACAGCAAAGCTCCCGCCGGTTTTTTTGCACCGCACTCCATACAGAATTTTCCTTTATTCAGCGCGCCGCACTTACAGGTCCAGCCGCTTTCCGGCTTCGGAGAACCGCACTCTACGCAAAACTTTCCGGTGTTTTGGGTGCCGCATTTACAGGTCCATGCGCCTGCCGCAGCCGGCTCCGGTTTCTTGGCTCCGCACTCTACGCAGAACTTTCCGGTATTTTTTGTACCGCAGCTGCAGGTCCATGTATCGGCCTCCGGTGCCATAGACGCCTCCGGTTGGGCAGGTGCCGCCGGAGCCTGACCGTGCGCAAAGAAGCCCTGTCCCTGCTGCGGTGTCTGCTGACCTTGCTGCGGCATCTGCTGGCCTTGCTGATTCATCCCAAACAAATTCTGCAGGGTATTATCATTACCGCCTGCCATACTTGCCATATTCATGCCCATAAAGCCCATCATCGCTCCGGCCTCATTCTGTGCCGCAAGCTTCATTGCCTCTGCTTTGCTCTGTACATAAGAAGCCGCCAGTCTGGACGGGTCCGTCATGGTCTGCAGTCTCTGCATTTCGTTAATCCGCTCACGGTCTTCTTCGGAGATTGTCGGATTCAGAGTAAGCGAACTAAGCTCCAGTCCCCGGCTCTCTCCCCATCTCTCATTCAGCCTTACGATTACCTCGGCAACCACATCGTCTTTATACTTGTTGATATTGCCGTAACGAACCGCCTGCATGGACAAATCGCCGAACACGTTTGCCAGTTCATCTACAACTTCTTCTCTGAGAGGTTCCGCAAGTTCACTCCGGTTAAATGTACTCGTGCTGTTTCCGGTAATTTCTTTATAAAATATAAGCGGATTGACAATTTTATAAGAGTACAAACCGTTGCAGCGAAGCGGAATATCCCAGTCAATACCGGAATTTTCATCTACCAGCCGGAAAGAAATCGGCTGCGCCGTACCGTACTTATTCCCTTTAATCTCTTTTATGTTTATGTAGTATACTCTCTGGTCCTTTGCCGTGTCACCGCCGAAGGTAAAACGCCTTCCAATCGTCTTAAAGGTATCTATGATACCTTTGCCAAGGTTGCCGTAATAAAGTGAAGGTTCGGTAGACTTGTCATAAACAAATTCTCCTGCCTCCGCACAGACATCGACAACGGCGCCCTGCTCTACAATAAGCATACACTGTCCTTCGTTTACCGCAACAATGGAGCCGTTCGAAATAATATTGTCGTCGCCTTTTTTATTGCTGGAACGCGACGTGGTGCGCTTGCTCCCCTTTACCAGCAATATGTCATCCGGCAAAGAATCACAATAGAAATATTCGCGCCAAGAATCGTCCCAAACGCTTGACGCTGCCCCCTTTACCGCATTAACTAAACCTAAACCCATTTTTTACCTCCTCTTGTGAATTATTCATACATCGGATACTTTTTGGTAATTGCTTCTACAATTTCCTTTGCTTCCTCCGTTGCTTCCTTTTTATCTATCGTTACCGAAATTGCCTTTGCAATCTGCTTCATGTCTTCCGCATTCAAACCGCGCGTCGTAACGGCCGCCGTACCGAGACGGATTCCGCTTGTCACAAACGGAGACGCCGGGTCATTCGGAATGGCATTCTTATTACAGGTAATATTCACGGCATCCAGAATCTTCTCCGCTTCTTTGCCCGTAATGCCTTTGTTCTGCAAATCAACCAACATTAAGTGGTTATCCGTACCACCGGATACAAGACGGAAATCCTCCGCCAAAAGTCCTTCGGCAAGCGCCTGCGCGTTGGTTACGATATTCTTCGCATACTGCTTAAACTCAGGAGAAAGAGCTTCTTTCAGGCAAACCGCCTTTGCGGCAATAACATGCATCAGCGGACCGCCCTGAATTCCCGGAAATACCGCCTTATTTAACTTATGCTCCTCCGCAAACTCCGCGGAAGAAAGAATCATACCGCCGCGCGGGCCGCGTAAGGTCTTATGAGTCGTCGTTGTCGTAACATGCGCGTACGGAATCGGGCTTTCATGTACGCCGCCGGCAATCAGCCCGGCAATATGCGCCATATCCACCATCAAATACGCACCGACTTCATCTGCGATTTCACGGAATTTCTTAAAATCAATCTTTCTTGCATAGGCGGAAGCACCGGCAATAATCATCTTAGGCTTTGCTTCCTTTGCGATACGAAGTACCTCGTCATAGTCAAGAAAACCGTCGTCATTAACGCCATACGGCACAATGTTAAAATAAGAGCCGGAGAAATTTACAGGGCTTCCGTGAGAAAGGTGGCCGCCGTGGGCAAGGTTCATGCCAAGCACCGTATCGCCCGGTTTTAACAGAGCAAAAAATACGGCCATGTTCGCCTGTGCGCCGGAATGCGGCTGTACATTGGCATAGGTGCAGCCGTACAGCTCCTTCGCGCGCTCAATCGCAAGCGTTTCCACAACATCCACAAACTCACAGCCGCCATAATAGCGCTTTCCCGGATACCCTTCGGCATACTTATTGGTCAACGGGCTTCCCATCGCCGCCATAACGGCCTTGCTGACAAAGTTTTCAGACGCAATCAGCTCAATATGGCTTCTCTGACGTCCAAGCTCCATTTCCATCGCCTTCGCCGTTTCGGCATCAGCTTTCATTACTTCTTCAAATGAATACATCTTTTTTCCTTCCCTTCGGATTTATTAAAATTTATAGTTCTCACCAAGAAACACAAGCGCAAACATTCCGCCGCCGACATGTGTACCGATAATCGGTCCGATGTTGGAAATAATTACTTCCTTTACAAGACCTTCGGAAAGCAGCTGCTCTTTTAACTGTTCCGCGACTTCCGGTGCGTCCGCGTGACCGACCATTACGGTCTGCTCCTTTACGTTGACCCCGTCATTGATTAAGCGCTCTCTTAAATACTCCATTCCTTTTTTGGTTCCGCGGACTTTTGCAATTACCGTAAGTTTGCCTTCCCTGTCCACGCTCAGCACCGGCTTGATTTTCAGCGCGGTTCCGACAATGGCCTCTATGCTGTTCAGACGTCCGCCGCGTTTTAAATGATTCAGATCGTCCACCGCAAACCAATGGCATACTCTGGTATGATTTTCCCTGACCCATTCCACCGTCTCTTCAAAACTCTTTCCTTCCTTACGGAGCTTTCCTGCCAGATACACAAGAAACCCTTCGCCGACGGAAGCACACAAAGAGTCAATGCAGACAATCTTCCGCTCCGGATACTCTTCCAAAAGCTCCTCCGCCATCAAACGTCCCGAATTGTATGTACCGCTCAATCCCGAGGAAAACGCGATATATAAAATATCTTTTCCTTCTTTCAGATACCTTCCGAACACCTCTTTAAAAACAAGCGGCGTAATCTGGCTGGTTACGGAATCCTCGCCGGCACGCAGCTTTTCGTAAAACTCTTTACAGGTAATCTCTCTCTCGTCCGGGTGATAAATGTACTCCTTTCCCCCGATAGAAAAATTCATCGGAATAACTTCTAACTCATATTCCTCGATGACTGACCGGGGCAAATCCAAGGTTGCGCCGCTCACAATTACATAACTGTTATCCATTCCTTCCTCCATTATCGCAAACCGAGTTTCCTTATTTTACAGTCATTAAAAGTATACCATAGCCTACCGGCAAATTCAAGTCCAACCATACCTTGAGTTTCCGATATTCTAAAAAGAGCGTATCGTATCGCTTCCGTCATCTCCGGTTTTCTCAATTCCACGGATTTCCACATAATAGCCGGCGGTTTCACTTATCGCCACATAAACGCGCTCTCCCTTCTTTTTCCCAAGCACCGCCTTGCCGAGCGGCGATTCGATACTGATAAGATTTTTTAAAGAATTTCCCCGGATTGACGTTACCAGCCGAAAATCTTCGCACTCATCATCTTCCTCAAAATACAGCGTTACCGTATTATTGAGGCCCACTTCATCCGCCGCGGAATCCTCCGAAATAATGTCCGCCGTTTTTAACATCCGCTCCAGATACCGAATCCGGCTCTCGTTTTTGTTTTTGTCTTTTTTAGCCGCATGATACTCGAAATTTTCACTCAAATCACCGTGGGCTCTGGCTTCCTTAACCGCCTCAATTGCCTCTTTGCGCACCACGAGCTTACGGTACTCTATTTCTTTCTCAATCCGCTCTACATCTTTTTTTGTCAGCTGTTCCCGCATTAAAATCCCTCCTTTTTCCGAAACAAAGCCCCCGTCTTCCGCCTCTGTCAGCGCGTCCCGGAAACAAATGCCCTGATACGCTTTCCGTCCTCTTGCCCTTTTTCAAACAGGCGCTTCATATTTTCTTTGTCTTTTGTCAATGTATCCACGCCGCAGCAGTCATCCGGCGCTATCAGCAGCAATTTTCCCTGTTTCGCGTACTCCTTCGCAAGAGCCACACCGTCATTGTACTTTTTATAACGAAGGCTTAATTCTTCCGCCGCCCGCGGATACTTCTTTCTGATTTTCTTTGCCACACGGACATCCTTATCCGGCACCCGCACAAAATCCGCCGGCCGCGACAAAACAAGTACCACTTTATCACAGCCGTCCGCAAATGCCTTCGCTACCGGTACAGGGTCGGCAAAACCTCCGTCATAATACGGAATCCCGTCAACGACATAAGGCCTGCACACGACCGGAAGTGTGGAAGATGCCTTCAAAATATCGTAACAATCCTGCTTTACATCCCGTCTGTCAAAATACTTTGTCTCACCGGTCAGCGCATTGCAGGCAACGACATAGTATTCCGCTTTCGTCCTTGCAAACGCGGCATAATCGAGAGGATTTTCCCCGTCCGAATTGGACAAAACGCCGTAAGCATAATCTAAATTTATATAATTGCGGTTCCGCAGAAAATTCCACAGACTGATATATTCTTTCCGAAAGACATACTCCGCGTAAAACTTATAATTGCGCCCTTTCTGTCCCGCCAGATAGGTGAGCAGATTCCCGCTGCCCGCAGAAATTCCGATACAATAATCAAACAAAATTCCCTGCTCCAGACACGTTTCCAAAACACCCGCGGCATAAACGTCCCGCATTCCGCCGCCTACGTCAATAATACCGATTTTTGATTTCTTTGTTTCCATACTTATTCTCCTCTGTATCTCTCCCCTCACGCCTAGTCTATCATAAAGTTTCGTTTTTATCAATGTACATCTTTCCTCGAGTTTCCGCATTTTTACCCGTTTTAAAAAATTCCGCAGATTGCACGCTATCCTATTTTTGCATTTGTCCGAAGGAGCGCGTTTTAGCAGAGCCGGAATCACCTCTTAGTGCTGCTTAGGCGCGAGGACGCTCCCGAGCGGCTTAAC
>JAFLSZ010000020.1:13912-27979 GCA_022510665.1 Lachnospiraceae bacterium | reverse complement strand
ATGCAAAAATAAGATAGTGTGCAATCTACGGAATATAATAAAGTATACAAAATGCAGAAACTCAAGGGAAGCGCCTCTTTCTTTAATAAAACTTTTTATTTGCCGCAACACCAGAAACACAGTCAAGCCAAGGTGCATACGATATGTTGTAAATAAAAATTCCGGAGGAAATTTTCATGGGAAACTTATCTAATTGTGGAGTTGGCGGTGCAAACAGCGGCAGCTGCATCTGGATCATCATCCTTTTACTTCTTTTCTGCGGCGGCTGCGGCGGCAGCGGCGTAGGCGGCGGAAATGACTGCGACTGTGGCTGCAACAACAACGGTGTAGGCGGCGCTTTCGGCGGTGACTGCAGCTGTATTCTTATCATCATCCTTCTGCTGTTCTTCTGCGGAAACGGCAACGGAAACGGTAACGGCTGTGGCTGCGGCTGCTAAAAAAGAGCAACTAACACTGTCGGCGGCAGGGAAAGCCCCTGCCGCCGAATTTTTGTTCCAAAAAGGGGAGCCAAAGCCGTTTACGGTTTTAAGACGCCCTCTCCTTTTATATGTTTAAAAACGAAACTTGTATTTACTCCGTATATCCCATACAGGTGACGGTAAATTTCTTATCCTCGTCGCCTTCTGCCATCTTAATCTCTATCTTATGCTTTGCCGCGGTATCCTCCGCAAAAATCAAATCCGTTACGGACTGTCCCCAACTTCCGGTATTTCCGTTGATTGTCTTTACTTTTCTGCCGTCCACGCACACATCAATTTTTCCGTAAGAAGCGTCAGTTACGGAGCGGTAAGCAAGCAGGAAGTTTTTGCAGGAAACCTCAAAAGTCAGGCTTTCGTTTCCGTTTTCACCGGTATGATAAAAATTCTTCGCATAAACGATTCCGATCGGAATGTTCCGGTATGACTTTTCATCATCCGCATCAAAACTTCCGACAGAAAGATTAATCTTATCCTCATAAGAATCTTTAAAAATAGTTTTCAGTCCGATATAATCGGTTCTGTACGCCGCCGGTACATCCAGATTTATGTCGGAAGCTGCCTCCGGCTGTTCCGCCGCCGTCTGAATGGTATGGAAAATACAATCCGCCATTACCTTATGTCCTAAAGTAGTCGGGTGATAAATATCAAAGAAAAACTCCTCGGAAGTCCACTTATCGCCGACAAACGGGAAAGCGCCGTTTTTGGTGCTGACCATCATAAGGTCATAGGTTTCGCCGACTTTCGAAAGCTCATCCTGCAGCGTATAACCCGTAGGAAATACCGAAAAGACCAAAATAACCGCCGGATGATTCGGCTGCTGTAAAATCTGCTTTACCAGCGACTCATAACAGCCGTGCTGCGTCGGCTCTTCACCGTCATTTACCGCATACTCCACAAGGACAATATCCGGAAGCCCGTCTTCATCCGTTACTCTGGATACGATATCCCGCTGATAACGAAGCAGTCCGAACGTAGACGGAGTTCCGCCGACTCCCGCGTTTACAAAACGCACATTGGAGCCGTCTCCCGCACCATAGGCCTTTTTAAAACTCTCATAAGTCTGATATGCGTAACACAGGTTATATCTGACTGCTCCCGCCCCCTCCGTAATCGAGCCGCCGATGGAAGCAACCGTAATCTGCTCTCCTGCCTGCGCTCTTTTTATCACTGCCTTTAAACGCTTGTTATTTCCCAGTCTCATCTGCGCGTTCTTTAATAAGGTCGGATACCAGTCCGAAGCCGCCGCTTTTGCATACTCCGGGCACTCGGTGGCCGTATCGGCGCCCTCCTCATCCGTCGGCATCATGTCCGGATTTTCCGGTACAAACGGCTTTGACGTTGTTTCTTCTGTCTCGTTTACAATTTTTTTATTCTCTTCCATTTGCCTTCCTCCACGCTTTCTTTCGCTGTTTAGCGGTGCTTTAAATTAATCTATCCTTATTGTAAACGTATTTCAAAACAATGTCAACATCAATGTAAGGCATAACTCGCTTTTGCGACGCTTCGGAGCCTTATTAACATACTCGGAACCAGTATCATCATATTGCATACAAGCCATGCCCTAAGCGACCACGGATGATAATAGTATAACTGCAGTCCGCTCTTTTGGTAAATAAATAAATTTAACAGCGTAATTACGAGAAAAGAAAGCGCTATGCCCAAAAACATACCGATTCCGGTAACCAAAACAAGTTCGCCCACAATTTTTCCGTAAATCCGGCGTCTTGGAATCCCGATACTTTCATAAATCATAAACTCGGATTTTCTCTTTTCGTAAATCCCTACAAACACTGCGTTGACCGTAATAAAAAATACGCAGGTCACTACAATAATGATGCTCACAAAAATAACGCTATTAATTGAAAAACTTCGTTTCACTTCTTCCATTCGTTCCTCAAAACGTTTAATCTCTATTTTATCATATCTGCGTTCCAGTTCCGCTATTTTCTCCTGAAATTCTTCTCTGCTTCCCTTATCGCTCCATGTAATATGATAAAAGGAATTAAACGCCGAGTCATCCGCGATAAGACACATAAAAAATTTATCTTCCGGCACAAGTTTTACACGGTAGGGACGCTCTCCGTAATAAAACGTAGCTTCTTCTTTGTTTTCCGTAAACAAGTCCCCGTCTTTCAGTCCGAGGTATTTTGCTTCACGTTCCGTAACAAACAGCGTATTATTCGTAATTTCCGTCTCATCCGCTACAAGCCCCATACGCCGGTTCACCCATAAAAAATCCTCCGGCGTATAGCTGAACGCATAGTTGCCGCTTTGAAAACCAAGGGTAGTCGGAAATAAAAAGTGGTTTGCGCCTACCGGATATATGCGAAGCGTTTCTTCTGCATCTACCTCCGCAAGAAACGCCACCATCTGGCTTTTATCGGTATCTTCGCCCGCATCATAGACAAAAGCATAGTCCCGGTGCTGTTCCGTTACTTTGACGGCTTCCACTTCAATATTAGAAAGATAACTCCCGCCGACATAAAGCAGCCCTGTCATTGCTATCATAAGGAATACCGCAAACATCCGGCGCATATTTCGGAGTACAAAATAGTCCGCGCGAAAGGGATTCATTGTACCGCCTCCTTTGCAGAAATCTCACCGTCCCAGATTTCAATAATCCGGTCGGCCCCCTGTAAAATCGAATAATCATGCGTAATGACAAGTACCAGATGCTCTTTTGCGTATTCCTGCAGGTAATTCATTACATGAAACGCGTTTTCGTGGTCTAAGGAGGCGGTAGGCTCATCGGCAAACAAAACCTTAGGTTCGTTAATCAATGCCCTTGCAATCGCACAGCGCTGACGCTGTCCACCCGAAAGCTGTTTCGGCTTTTTCTTAAACTCCGAAGGTTTTATGCGAAGCGCCCGTAAAATTTCCTGCGCGCGCTCTCTTGCCTCGGCAATATTTCCCTTCGCTGCCACAATCACATTGTCAAGGACATTCATATAACCAATCAGAAAATGATGCTGAAACACAAAACCAAACTGCTCTCTGCGCAATTTTTCAAGTTCGGCGCGGCGTAACGTACTATAATCTTTTCCGTTATAAGAAATCTCTCCGCTTGTTGCCTGTTTTAACGTAGAAAGGCAATACATCAAGGAGGACTTTCCGCTGCCGGACGGCCCGATAATTCCAATCAGCCCTTTTTCCGGCAGACTCAACGTAACATCATTTACCGCGCATACCTTCTCTTCTTTTTCAATATCATAAATTAAATTTAAGTGATTTACCCGAAACATAAAAACCTCCTTATTCTTCTTCCATCGCGTCAATCGTTTTTACTTTTTGCATCGCGTATACTACCGGTATCTGCATTACTCCCGTAAGGAGCGTGCCGATTCCTAAAATCTGCATGAATGCTTCCGGCAGCCAGCATTCATAAAACATTCCTCTTGCACTCATCAGAACGCTTCCGGTACCGCATAAAAGCACCGTCAGCAACGCCGCCGCCAAAACGCCCATGCCGAGACAGATTCCGTATTCCCGGAACGCGAGTAGATATACTTCTTTTTCCGAATAGCCGAGGGAACGGTATAAACACCACTCCGCGTAACGGTCCTGCACATGGAGCCGGTAAACAAAAAACAATGTGATTCCCAGAACTGCGGCAATGGAATAGGACATGACACGAAGCGGTATCGCTATTGAATCCTTATACTCCCGTGCCTCTTTGGTCATATTTGTCCGGTCACTGATAATCTGTATTACGGAAAACGAATCTTCTCCTGCTTCTATTCCCTGCCTCGCAAAAAATTCCTTTAAATCGGGAATTGTCCCGTTATCCAGAAAGTAAAGGTAACGGTCCGGGTAGACGGTGTCCGCGTAATCAATTCCCGCCGCAAAATAGGTGTCATACTTTACAATACCTGTCAGCTTTGTCCGGCTGTCATATACGGTATCCCCGACGGAAATTCCCATATTTCTCGCCATTTTCACATCCATCAGAAGTTCACCGGGATTTTGCGGAAAAGCCCCTTCTGCCAGCTCCAGCTCCAAATACTCTGTCATTATATCCATTTCGTCCTTGGTAAGCATCGGGGCAAAATAAATAATATCTCCGGAAAAAGCGTTCAAACGGATATTATAACTGTTACAGACAAATACATAATCCGCTGCGGAATCTTTCCGAAGTTCTTGTACCAGCTGCGCGCTTCCCCGATTGATTTCCGCAATCAATTCTTCCTCCGTCGCACGGGAATCTTTCTCCCATAAAGAAAGGTCGACATACCCAAGTGCCCCGAAACTATTTATATAGGCAACCTGCATTTTTTCCGCACCCTTTATAAAAACCACCTCGGCCATGTAGTATGTGGGATACAGAAAGAACTGTACAACATACAATAAAGTAAAAAATAATCCGAAGCTTACTACCAAAATTGCCGCGCGTTTTTTATTGTTTTTCAAATAAAACCATGCTCTCAGTCGCTGCATTCTTATTTCTCCTCTCTCCTTTATTTACACCTATTTTACTAAAAATAAAAAAATCCCGACAGTAGCAAAAGTCACAGAAAAGAGTTCTTTCCTGTGACTTCGGTCATGTTTTTATTCGATAATTTCTTTTAAAAAAAGTACCAGCGCCGTCCGGTCGTGAATGTCAAACTTATCATAAATAGACATCATATAATTTTTTACGGTTCCTTCCGCCAAAAACAATTCCTTTGCAATTTCTCCGTTGCCGTACCCCTTCGCCAGAAGACCGCATACTTCCAGTTCCCGCGGGGTCAGGTCCTTCGGAAGATTTTGCGCCTGTGCCGCGGGGCCTTCTTTTGCGCCTGCCTGTGCCGCCGTCATCATTCGCGACAAGGCTTCCAATACCTTTCCCGCAAGAATACTCTGCCCGGCAAGCAGCTGATGAACCGCTTTAATAATCGTATCGCCGGAGCTGTCTTTTAAAAGATACCCGTCCGCACCGCCTGAAATTGCCTCGGTAATATAGTAATTATCATAAAAAGTCGTCAGCACCAGAATTTTCATGTCCGGATATTTTTCCTTTAACTTAGGAATCAGCTCCAGTCCGCCCATTCCTTTCATATTCAGGTCAACGAACGCAATATCCGCCGTTACTTTTGCGAGCTTCTCCAATGCCTCTTTTCCGTCTTTTGCAATTCCGACGACTTCCATCTGACCCTTTACCGTCAGAATAATTTCCATGCTTTCGGTCAAAAGTTCCTCATCATCAACCAGAAATACCCGAACCGTCATTGTTCCCTCCGTTTCTGTCCGCATTTCCCGTAAGCGGAAGTTCCACCTGCACCTTAAATCCGTTCTCCGTCAGGAGGCCAAACGTCCCCCCGTGACGCTGTGCGTAATCCTTTATCTTCCGCAGACCGAATCCCTGTTCCAGCCGACTTTGCTGCTCCGCGGGCGCAAGTCCCGCAAACCCCTGTCCGTCATCCGAAACCGCCAGCCGGATGTGTGCGGCGTCATAAGTAAGCTCCGCAAAAAATGTTGACGCGCCGCCATGACGAATTCCGTTATTCAGGCATTCCGTCAGCACGGAATGTAAAAACTCACAGGTACGCTTTTCGATAAAAAATTCCTGCGTGCCGCCTTTTACAACTTCCTCCGAATGCGCTTTTATCCCGTCTTCTTCCGAAAAATTGTGAAAAATACGGAGTTCCGTATCCGTAGAAAACTTTTCCGTTTCTTTTGCAAGCAGACTGCGAAAATCCCGAATATCAATTTCTTCCGTTTCCGCGTCCAGTACGCGCACCGCACGCCGGATTTCCTCTAACGCAAGGCGCATCCGTTCGGAAGCGGCCGTAAGTTTTTCCTCCGCCTGTACCGGCTGTGTTTCTTTTAACACTTCGTATGCCTGTAAAGATACCAACGCGGATGTTATGGTATGTCCGACCACATTATGAATATTTCTGGAAATATTTTCCCGCTCCTCAAACCTTGCGTTCTGCTCCGCCGCCTGAGAGCGGACGCTGATTTCCCGGTTCAGATTCTTCACTTTTAATTCATTCAGCGCCGTTTTTTCCATCTGCCGGTACAGCGTCCGGTTGTAGAAAAGAAGACTTTGTATTCCAAACTCCGCAGCCGCAAAAAAAAGAGCCGGTAAAAGCACAAAAAACACCGTCAAAAGCTGCTTATCCGGCGTTCCTTTAAGAACACAGACAAACGCTCCCACTGTCGGCAGAAATACCTGAACGCCCAAAAGCCACAGGCATCTCCCGTTTCTTTCCGTCTTCGGATAAAACGCAAAAAAGTAAAGCAGAGTCAAAAACGGCTGTGGGTGTAAAACAAGAAGGCCCGTAATCAAAAGAAGCTTTCCGAAAACGCAGAAAAGATGCGTCTGCATCTCTTCCCTGACTATTATATCCAAACACTGTAATATAAGCCAGCCGCCGATAAGTATCATAGTAAATGACTCTGCCAGAATAGCTTTTTCCATAAAATAATCCTTTCCGAGCCCCAAAATAGATAGGAGATATTCCCCGCAATACGGACAACCGGCAGGGGGGTATCTTACTCTCCCCCTAAATTCTCCCAGTCTATTCTTTCATTCTTATAAAAATACTCTCTGTCGCGCTCTCCGATTTCACGAATCACACGGCACGGATTTCCGGCGGCAACCACATTTGCCGGAATGTCCTTTGTAACAACACTTCCGGCTCCGATTACCGTATTATCGCCAATCGTAACCCCCGGAACAATCACCGCGCCGCTTCCAATCCAGACGCAGTTTCCGATACGCACCTCTCTGTTGTACTGGAACATATTTTTACGCAGTTTCGGAGAAATCGGATGATTGGCCGTTGCAATCGTTACATTAGGCGCAAACATAACGTCATTTCCCACATAAATCGGAGCGTCGTCCACACAGGTCAAATTAAAATTAGAATATACATGATTTCCGAAATGCACATTCTTTCCGCCCCAGTTTGCCCGAAACGGCGGCTCGACATAACACCCTTCTCCCATACTCCCAAGCATTTCCTTTAACAGCTTATTCCGCTTTTCTCCCTCTGACGGACGCGTTGCATTAAATTCATACATCTTTTCAAGACGCCTCTGCTGTTCTTCCATAAGCTCCGGCGTCCTCGGATCATAAACCAAACCTGCTTCCATCCGCTCTCTCTGTGTCATAAAATTCTCCTTTCGTTCCGAACTGTCATTTTCATCCGCATGACCCGCAGCCACTTAACCTCCGGTTCTTACAAGCGGTGGTTTTATTTTTACATCCCGGAACAGAACTTTACAAAATCCCTGACAAGTTCTTCCCCATTTGCCCGAATGTTCTGTTCCGCAATTTCATCATAATATTCCAATTCGTGAATCAGCACGGGAATCTCTTTTCCGAATTTATCTTTGAGCAGTCCGGAAGTATGTATATCTTTTACAATAGCAACCAATAACTCTACAAAAGCCCCGGTAATCTCATCTTCCCTGTCCCGTAAATTCTGTCCGGACACCCATTCTTTTATATCCTCCGCGGTATCTCCCCGTCCCCAGCACAATTCCTCATTCTGGAGCCAGAAAGCATAATTCCACCTTGCCTCCTGTTCATCGGAGGCATCCGGCAGACTTTCCGCTACCTGTCTTTCCGTGTTATAGCCTAACGTAACCGTAGGCCGGCAGGGATCGTCTTCCTCGTCGTACACATAGAGAGAAACGGCATAGATATCTTCCTCTTTCCATTTTACGATTTCCTGTTCTATTAACGACTGCAATTTTTCTTTCATAATTCCCTCCGTTTTTTCCAAACAACAGATATACCATTTGGCAATCCTCTATAATAAAACTCTCCTCCGCAAACTGCGACTTATTGACTTGATTATACTACTTTCATATCCCGTTTACAACTAAAATTTAGGGCATAACTCCCGTCATGCCCTGCTCTTTGCTGCTATTATATTATACCTTGTAACTGCTCAAATCATCATTCATAGCCGTAATCGCGGAGAACGTTTCCTCGGTTGATGTGCCGATATCTTTCATATCCGCGTCTATTGAAAACAGCAGTTCCGAGGCTCTGAGAATTTCCGCACTATTTTCCTCGGATGCGGAACTGACCGCCAACATCGCATCCTTAATGCTTTCCAGCGATTTCGCGTACTGCTCTGTTTTCTTTTGCAGCTGCTCCATGGATGCCTGAATATTTTCCGATTTATCCGTAAAATCCTGTGAAGCACTGCCAAACTTCTTATAATCCGCAGAAACTTCATTACGCAGAAGAAGCATCATCTGATCCGCCAGATTATTCAAGCCCTGAATTGCCTCTACCACATCATTGCTCATTTTTTGGATTTCATTTGCGGCATCATTGGTACTGCCTGCTAATGTTCCGATTTCCGTTGCCACAACCGAGAATCCTTTTCCCGCCTCTCCGGCTCTTGCGGATTCTATAGAAGCATTTAACGCCAGCAGATTCGTCTGTTTTGAAATTCTCAGAATCGCATCCGAAAGTTCTTTTATCTGCAGAACGGCTTCCGCCTTTTCTTTTTCCCGTAAAAGATTCTGCCGCATAGTCTCCGCTCTTTCAAACACCTTAGCGGAAGATGCCTTCGCCGTGTTATTAAGCTCCGTTGAGGATACGTTGATTTCCCGCAAATAATCCGTATTTCTTGTAACAACATCCACTATATTCTTAATATCATTATATACGAAATCTGCCTGCTCTCCGGCGGTTCCGATTGACGCCGCTATCTCCTCGGAAGATGCTACCATGGAGTGTACCGTATCATTGATATCGGTAATCCGGGAAACGGAATCGGATACATGCGTGTTGATATCCCCCATTTTGGATTCAATGCTGCCGGTTCCCTTCTTTATCTCTCTGACTGTATTTCCTGTTTTTTGCAAAAGCCGGTTTAAGTTGCCGCCAATCACTTCTAATTCGTCACCGGACGCAATGTCCAGCACTTTTGTCAAATCCCCGTCATCGGAAGCAACTTCAAGAATTTTATTATTTACCTTTATAAAATTCCGCTTCATTCTGACCGCCACTAAAAATGCCGCCAAAACGGCGAAAACAACACCGATAACTACCGAAATTAAAATGTTGCGGACAAGCCGGCTTAAAGAAGTCTGTATCGAAGACGCTTCATAATCCACGGCTACGATTCCCAATACCTTTCCGTTATGGGAAATCGGAGCATAGCCGCTGTAAAAGGTTCCCCACTCGTCGGTAAATGGCTCATCCGTTACGGATACCATTCCTTTCATCGCCTCAAACATGGCATCCTGAGCCTCATAATCCTCGGCGTATTCTCCGGGTTCGTCCGGGTCCGTATCCACGACAAACTGAAAATTGTTTTTATCCTTTGGCATAAGCGTATAAACATAAGTTACGGAATCTCCCACCAAAAAAAAGCTCAACGAATCCTTTACCGTCGAAAGGGCATCCTCATCACCCTCCACCGCTTTTGAAAAAGTCTCTCCGTCTACGTTTTCGGCAGCAATCTGTGCAATTTCCATAACATTATCCATGCTCTTTTTCCTGAGAAAATTCCCCATAGTAGAGTAGGAAACACCTCCTACAATCAATGAGACGATAACAGCTGCTCCCACAATAAACAGAAAAAGCTGAGCGGCGATACTGATTTTTCTGGTTTTCATATCTAAATTCCTCCTTAGTTCCCCGTATTTATAAGCTCCTGCGCAACTTCCCCTTATGACTGTATTCCCCGGTATTACAACGGAGCGTGCCTTGATTTGTATCAAAGGAAGCTTCCATGTTAGTTATTTTATTATAAATTAAACTTATAGATTTGTCAAATATTGATTATACTTGAATTTTCGCATTTTTAACCGCCTTAAAAATTCCGTAGATTGTACGATATTTTATTTTTGCATTTGTCCGAAGGAGCGCGTTTTAGCGGAGCCGGAATCACCTCTTAGAGCCTGTTAGACGCGAGGACACACCCAAACGTCTTAACAGTTCTTAGAGGAAGTACGGTGCAGCGTTGCGCATGCAAAAATAAAATATCGTACAATCTACGGAATATAAAAAGTATACAAAATACGGAAACTCAAGCTGATTATAGGACAATCTCATAGATATTTTTTCCGGTTTTTTTCTCAAACAGCCGTTTTAAATATATATTTCTGTCCCATTTGTTTTCCGGATAAGTTCCGTAACGTCTCTTTACATCTGTCATACGCGCTTCCATATCCATAACACCGTCCGAACCTGCCAGACAATCACATAATTGAATCAGATAGTCATATTCATCATAATCTGTGTTTTGCAAAGCCATTTCCACTTCCTTCTGTTCTTTTTCCGTGATATCAAAATTTCCGATATATGTTTGTATATCAGGAACGCAAAAAGAGTGCGTCAGGCATATTCGTGCAGCTTCATCATAACCCAGTTCCGACATATATTTGTACCCGTCATATACATGTCTCAGATGTCCTATGCCAAATTTTCTGCCGATATCGTGCAGTAATCCCAAAATATAAGCCTTATCGGCATCCATCCCTTTACATAGTGAAGCTATTTTTCCGGCACATTCCGCGGCAACCCGGCTGTGTTTTATCCAAGGTCCCGGATTGCACTTTCCCGCCTCGGATAATATCTTTTCTGCTTCTGCTTTACTGGGCAGCATTCAAACCATGCCTCCTTAAAAACCTGTTTTCATAAACCGCGGATTTATTCATCCGCTGTCCCGTTTCCATAGAACAAATCACTTTTCACACACTATCATCCCGGTAGACTTATGAATATACATACAGCCTTCCGTATTCATCCGGGAGCGGATCCGTTCAAGAAATAACTCTTTGTCCCTGCCAATCAACGCGCCGGCTTCCTCAGAGTAGGAAGCCACATACGCATAGAGCATCTCCTCCTCGGGAACCAGCAAATCATTGTCCTGCTCCTCCGCCAGCGTAACTCTGAAATATTCCCCCAGTTCTTCCTTCGCACTTTCCAGCCATATATCAAAGGAGGCGGATGGAATCTTAATCTCAGGATAATACTCTTTTACAAATTCATGCAGTTCCCGGAAATGCATTCTGCCAATCAGACTGCAGGAGAATCTCCCCTGCTCTGCCAGCAGTTCTTTTATCTTCGGATATAATCTGAGGCGGCTTTCCCTGTCTAAATGATAAAGCATATGGTTTGCCATGATACGGTCAAACCCGTCCACAGGATAAGAAAACTCTGTCGCATCTCTTTTGTCCAACACAAACTGTAAGCCCTTTTCCGGATAGGCCTCCTGAATTTCCGCAGCCGTTCTTCCCGCGCTCTCTAACATTCCGTCCGAATAATCCGTTAAATGTATTTTCAATCCATCCGGTAAATCCTCTGCAACATTTTTCCAAAACGCCGCGTTACCGCATCCGATCTCCAGTACCTTCATATGTGGTTTTAACTCCAGCCGCTCTAACATCCACTCAGACCAGCCCTGCTTTGACGTGCTGTAGTCGTGAATAGAAATCCGTTTATTCAAATTAACATCACTGCTATATTGTCGTATCACATACTCTCTGGTCTTTGTCAGATCAATAATACTGCGCATATGGTCCCACAGTTCCTCATCCGGTGCATTTCTGGTCCGCCTGACAGCCTCCAGCAGCCGCTCAATATGCTCTCTTTTTTTCAAAAGCAGACGCTCTTGTTCATCAAGAGATTCTCTCATGCTTATATTCTGATGTTCCCTCTGCATCATCTCATTAATCTGTTCTAATGAGTAGTCCAAAAAACGCAGCATAATAATTTTTTGCAGACGTTCCGCGCTGTAATCGTCATATACGCGATACCCCGCCTCCGAACGACCGCATGGCAGCAGCAACTTCTCTTCCTCGTAAAATCGCACCGTTCTAGCCGAAACTCCCAGCTTCTTCGCCAGCTCACCTGCCGTGTATTTCATTGCCGTATACCTCCTCTTTTTGGTCTCATCATACACCTTAACGTAACGGCAAGGTCAAGGGGAAATTTTACAGGAAGAAATTTTATTTAAAAAGTACAATATTGCTGAAAAATTTGAATATTGACATCCAAATCATATTACGATATCGTTTCCTAAAATATGGTTTATAAATAAAATAACTTTCTTTTTCCGGCTATATGTGTTACTGAAGACTTTTCTTCACTCTTGTCCAAATAGCTTTCTCTCCTGTTCCTAATACCTCAATACATTCTCAAGCAATATAACTGCATAATCGCTTGACAAAATCAAACAACTGCACTATACTAATAGTGGAACCAGTGGGAGTAGCAGATATTTTATCTGTAATCTTCGGCAGAAATGCAGCTGGTTCCTTCTTTTATTTTTTAGAAACATATGATTCTTAAACTTCTCTACTTTCTGTTTCGTTAACTAAACTGTCTTACATTTTTACAAACTTACAAGGGTCTCAAACTATCTGCTCTACGAACTACTTGACGGTCTGTGTTTTACACCTTTACAAACTTACAAGGTTCTCAAACGGCCCAGCTGGTCTTGTCAATGTGTCGCGTGTTTTACACCTTTACAAACTTACAAGGTTCTCAAACGGTAAGTTCTTTCAGACGTGTGCGTTATGAGTTTTACACCTTTACAAACTTACAAGGTTCTCAAACGGCAAGTGCTTGTTCTTTCGTGCCGCGTGTGTTTTACACCTTTACAAACTTACAAGGTTCTCAAACTGGCAATCCGAAAGGGTATTAAATTCCTTTGTTTTACACCTTTACAAACTTACAAGGTTCTCAAACTAGCTAAGCTTCTTAAATCGCGTATATGCGGTTTTACACCTTTACAAACTTACAAGGTTCTCAAACGATAGTGAAGAAACCGTAGATATTGGACAGGTTTTACACCTTTACAAACTTACAAGGTTCTCAAACCCTTGGCGTGGTTGCCGTTTACAGTCCAGTGTTTTACACCTTTACAAACTTACAAGGTTCTCAAACGATTGATTCTGCTTGTTTTTTAGTGTATAAGTTTTACACCTTTACAAACTTACAAGGTTCTCAAACCGGTAGATTTTTTTCTGCCGGATTTTCTTTGTTTTACACCTTTACAAACTTACAAGGTTCTCAAACTATCCGGTGACGTAACCCTGACGAATGAAGTTTTACACCTTTACAAACTTACAAGGTTCTCAAACCGGTATATCACGGAGAACGCTTCAATGAGTGTTTTACACCTTTACAAACTTACAAGGTTCTCAAACGGAAAAGAGGTTGCGATAGACTATTCTATCGTTTTACACCTTTACAAACTTACAAGGTTCTCAAACCTGTAAGTGAGGTAAGCGGATGGAGATGAAGTTTTACACCTTTACAAACTTACAAGGTTCTCAAACGGAATTGACCGTGATATTACTCTGACAAATGTTTTACACCTTTACAAACTTACAAGGTTCTCAAACGATTATCGAGAGGCGAACCAGCGCGCCGGAGTTTTACACCTTTACAAACTTACAAGGTTCTCAAACTCATATGGTTTTGGCATAATTGGAACGAATGTTTTACACCTTTACAAACTTACAAGGTTCTCAAACCCCTGACTGCAAGCATTTTTCCAAAGCAAAGTTTTACACCTTTACAAACTTACAAGGTTCTCAAACATTACGTTGTTTTCTGACGCGGTACTTGGTGTTTTACACCTTTACAAACTTACAAGGTTCTCAAACAACGCTTGAAGCGTTAGTT
>JAFLSZ010000020.1:0-13812 GCA_022510665.1 Lachnospiraceae bacterium | reverse complement strand
AAGAAATGGCGTATTGTGGTTTTACACCTTTACAAACTTACAAGGTTCTCAAACATAGCCGCTGCCGTTCCAACGGTACAATGTGTTTTACACCTTTACAAACTTACAAGGTTCTCAAACAGATAAGCCGTATTATCTTCAAGATAAGTAGTTTTACACCTTTACAAACTTACAAGGTTCTCAAACAATAGTTTCTTTTAAGAGACGGAAAGGAGGGTTTTACACCTTTACAAACTTACAAGGTTCTCAAACAGTTGGTATGCGCCTTATAAAGGAAGTGTAGTTTTACACCTTTACAAACTTACAAGGTTCTCAAACCAATGCACGTTCATTTAATGCAGATACCTTGTTTTACACCTTTACAAACTTACAAGGTTCTCAAACTAGGCTGCCCTATGGCCGATAAAAAGCGCTGTTTTACACCTTTACAAACTTACAAGGTTCTCAAACTCAATGCGATTGTGGAAATCAAAAAGTTGTGTTTTACACCTTTACAAACTTACAAGGTTCTCAAACCATTCAATCTGTTCTTCGTCAGTATTGTCAGTTTTACACCTTTACAAACTTACAAGGTTCTCAAACCTCAAATTATCATTCAGGTCATCACCGAACCGTCACATATAGGTAATATGCTGTAAGTTTTTACTCTAATTCTATCAAGCAATCGGAGTGATCCAGAATATATTGTTTTTCACCTTCCAGTCGCTCTTTTTGCGTCGATTCTATTAACAACACATTTATTTTATAATAAAAAGCCGTCTTATACAACTCCGATAATTGTTCGTTGCTTAAATAACTTTTAATATTTACTAAGACCAATAGTTTAAGATTACACAACATACTTAGTACCTTTATATATTCTATCAGTCTTTTCTGTACATCAATCTCCTCAAGTTCTAACTGTACGTCACATAATTTATATATCGCTAAATGGTCGACTTCTACATTATATGTAATATCATAGGGAAGTTTAAAACCCACCGTATTTAAATATTGTCCCATTGCCTGTTGAATCCCGCGAAATTCCGGACAACATTCCTCACTTGCCACGATTTTCATTTCCTGATACAGCCTATTTAAAATTTTCTTCGCATTGATATCTACCAACAATGGATTCCATATGATTTCTATCTGATTCATCATAGGCAGAATCGCTCCCTCTTCTGATAACACAATAGTCCCTTCCTCTCCCCTGCACTGCCATTCAAGATTCTGCAGAATATTCAAAAAAGATTGTGGGTTTTCCACCGTTAAAACACATACCTGATTTTCGTGAAACTGTATTATCAAGTTGTATCCTCCAAACGTCAGCTTCATAATACCACCAACCTCTCATCGCTATTCAGCACCTCTGACTTTGACTCACCTATAATATACTCCATTCTGGAATATTGCTTTTCTGTTACTTTTAGCAGCTGCACCAGCCCACTTTTCGGTTTGTTTTTTCTAACATTTTCTACAATAGAATCGGCAATAGTTGCGTTTTGGGCAATCTTACAATAAACGGATTCCTGCATCATCAGAAAACCGTTTTTAATCAAAAACTTTCGAAAAAGGGCATAATTTTTACGTTCCGCAGCCGTCCCTACCGGCAGATCAAACATCACTAATACTCTCATATATCTATAACTCATACTGATAAAACCGAATTTCAGACACATCTGCGTCCTCTATCGCGTCAAACACACTCCTGCAGTAAATTTTAATTGCATTATTCACAAGCTCTTTCCTTTCGTTTATCCAAACCTCCTGATTTAATATGTCCACCAGTTTCATTTTTTCTTCATGCTCAAATACTTGTCTGTCCATCGTATATACTTTTCTGTCTACCAAAACCCGGAACGGCTCCATTAAATCCGACGCAAGATTAAAGGGATTAAACATATTGTTATGAAAAAGCCCCAGCTGGGTCAAATATCCATTGGCGGATATCTCGCGGTTAAACGCCGAAAGCAGAATACTGTATCCATAATTCAGCATGGCATTGGTAACAAGCTCCGCACTACGGGAAAAGTCTTTTCCAAACAAAGCGTTAAAATACACCTTGGCAGCATGACCTTCTCTGTTTGATGTATCTCCGTATTCAATCTCCTGCAGGTATTCATGCAGCAGTTCGGCTTCACTTTTCCGGAAATAAACCAAGACTTCCTCCTGTTTCCGTATTTTATCCGTGACAATTTCTGTCCATACGGATATCTTACTGTCACTGCTCCACTCGATTTGCCGCCTAACTTTTGCGCTGGTATCATGGGAGCCATAATACGGAATCACTTCGGAAGAAGGATTTCGCTTTTCATCACAAAAAATTACCTTTATTTTCTTTTTCATAAGCTCCGCCATTAGGGCGGCCGTCAGTGAAACCGCTGTCGTTTCAATCAGTAGAATACTGATTTCACTTAAATGAATTTTGGTTGTATCCTCCCTGCGCACTACCAGATACCCCATCTGATAATCCAGTTTTGCGCTGGAAGCTATTACAACCGTACGCCAGCTCATACGGTCAGCAGGTCTATTTCTCTCTGATACAGACCTGTTACGGACTGACATATCAGTACCACTTCCTGCGCCTTGGTAATATCTTTATTAATTGTATAAGCACCCGCCTGCTCAACGCCGCCAATCAGTCTTAAATCCGCAGTACTTCCCGCTTGAAGATTTAAAAATAGCTGCATTAATACATAACATTGATCTTTAACTGACAATATACAAAAAGTTTCCTCACTTTCCAAAACACACTTTTTCACAGCACCGACCAAATTTTTGTACAACGTATGAGTGAATTTTTCGGCAAATAGGCGATAAATATCCTTATTTCGCTCCGATATCAAAACCGGTTGCCCGTTACTGTCCTTCTCTTCATAATAGTCACTTGTAACTGCCTTTTCGACTTTTTTCAGATAATTCATCTGATTCTGGTCTATACAGAGCTGTACCGCATTATTCACACAAATCTTCTTATTCGTTTTTCCTCCCAAATAGTAATACATACCATTATACTTAATTAAAGATTTTTGAGGAATCAGTTTTCGGCAAATACGCAGATTCTCTATTGTTTTTCCCTTATTTTCCTCACATAACACTTTTTCAAAATAATGCAGCATTTGTTCTTCTGTCAAAGTTTCACTTCTGCCTAAATATGACGGCAATGACTCCAGACTCCGAATTTTCTTTCCCTTCAGACAATATTCCACTAAGGTATATCCTGCCACACTGACAGATGTCAATCCGCCGTATTTTGTTACATCACAAAGCCGAGTATCTTTCATCTTGACCGGAATATATCCGCTGCCTTCTGCGGCTTTTTGGGCATTCCAAATAGTCGCTTTTCCCGTGATGCTTCCATGTTTTTCAACACACATTCTGGTCACCAACGGGGAATGGTCGGCTAAGACTTTTCTCACCGTTACAATCGTCCCTGTTTCTTTTGTACCCTCGTTATCTTCTTTGGTACTTGCCATCCACGCACGCTCACCGTTTCTTTCCACGTCCCAGTCAAATATTTTATCCATATTATATCTATTCTGCAGACTATTAGGAGCCTTTTGTGCCTCTCGAATAAAATTCAGCGGATTCTTTGTAAATTTCACATAGTAGACATTTCCCACTACAATATTCAGGTAGGCATCCTGGGCATGATGCAAATCGTTTACGCATCTGACTTTATATAGCTTATACTTATTTCTGAAATCAGACACATTCCCTGCTTTGGCAAAGACAATCTCGGTCTTTGATTCCTGAAAAGCCCTCTGTAAAATCTGTGTAACCGCCTTTGTTCCCTGTCTGGTTTCTACCAGCTGCCTGTTAATGAAATTCGCCTTCTCCTCTTCCGTGAAAGGCTCCTTTCTGGTCAGCCTTCTGAATTTTTCCTGAGTCATAAAGCCTTTATCAAGCATAATTTTCCAGGTAGAATACATATCTTTACGAATCTCTGATTCAATAGGAAACTCATCACTCTTATGGGCATTTTTTTCTTTTCTCACCAGCACCAGATTATTTTCAATGCTGTCGTCCTTTACAAAATGCCTCGGATAAATATGGTCAATATCGTACAGATTATCATTCATTAAATCACTCAATTCAATCCGTTCGCCCGTGTACATACATTTACCCATCTGCAAATAATATAAATACAATTTTTTGCTGCGGAATGTACTTTCCGGTTCATTTTCTGTCTCTTTCGTCCATATTTTCTCCTCGTCACGGATAGCTTTGTACAAATTGGAAAGCTTTTGCTTGCGGGATTCCTTTCGTTCCCCCTTGTTTCCTTCTTCCCTTGCCATTTCCACAAAGATTCTCTCCGGGGCACAGCCTATTACTGTCTCCAATTCGTCTATGATACTGAGAGTCTGCCAGACCATTCTTTTTACCGGAGCAGACAGATAAAACTCGTCCAAATCGTCGATTTCCCATTCTTTCAACGGTTTTTCGGCATTATTCGTCCGTTCTTTCAGCACTTCCGTATAAGTGTATCTGTCACTCAAAAGCTCCATCATATTATCTCCGGTTTCCCACATTGCCCCAATAAGGCTGCGGACCGCTCCGTCTTCTTTTGATACTCCTTCCATTGTCAGAAAGCTTTCGGAAATTCTTCCCCAGCCTTCAAATTTAAAGCCGAGGATACGTTTTAACTCCTGATTAGAAATCACTTCTTCGCTATATTTTTCACGAATCCGCTCCTTCAAAAACTTTTTATCATTCCCGTATATGGTTCCCCAGAAAATGATATCCTCTATCATTTCCTGATTTTCATCATAAAACGCTCTTTCGCCCAGTGCCCCTGTAAATTTTCCTAAGGAGGATAACGAACTATGGAAGCCTCCGTCAATGCCCGAAATGACTCCCTCCCCCTTTTCTTCCATTAGATTATTCACTATAAGGTAATTTTTTAATTGATTAAACGATACCTTTTTCCCTTTTTGAAAAAGCTCCTTATAGAGATTCTGCCTTACCTCTTCCGGCAATTTTTCCCCGTGAACCCTTAAATTGTTCAGTTCGTTCAACACTTCGAATTTCTGATATAACAGTGACTGTTTAGGTAACGCATTTTCGTTGGATAAATATGTACAATGCCTCAACATTCTTTCAATAAACTTTTCCGCAGTGCGTGCGTTATCTACCTTTTCCTCAAAATTCCACGGATAGATACGCCCTCCTGCCTTTCTTTCACACCATACATTGTATCCCTCTTTGTCTTTATATTTCTGCCCCAACGGTCCAATATAATAAGGAATCTGAAAGCTGAATATTTGGAGAATCTTTTCCGATACCGTCAGATTCGTCTCGTCTTTCTCCTTTAAAAAAGGAAGGTAATTCTCCGCCTTCTTTAAAATGGCTTTCATCTCTTTTTTATGTACCTGATTCGGAATAACACCATTCATATCGGTCAGCTGCTTTGGCAGAAAAACTCCCGCATCTATTTTCTGTAAGATTTCCTGAACATCCTCGTCGTCCTGCGGAAAGTTTTTGAGTATATTACGAATTGTTTTATATAACTCCTCTTTCCCTCTGCCTTTATTAATCCGCCTGATAACTTTATCATAGCTGTTTACGCTTCCTACATATGCACTGTAATTGCCTTCTTCCATGACACGGAATAACTTACGATATGCCTTACTGTCATATTTTTTCACAACACTTTTTAATTGTCTTAAATCCCTCTGATGGATTTTATAAGACTCTACCCTTGCCTGTGACAGATAATCGTGTCCTTTCATAATACTTGCTAAAAGTCCCTTGTCATGCAGACTCTTAATTGCCAAAATCAGTTCAAAATTATCTTCTCCGATAATTGTTTCTATTTCGTCAGCTTTCTCCTCGTAGTTAGAGTCTCTGAAAGACAAGGATAATTTTTTATGTTCTTCATCAATCACATTTTCCCCAAAAACATCAATTAACTTCACATTTAAACCGCACATCAGACTCAATATTTGATATGCTGTCTTTTGTTTCTTATCAATAGATAATGCTTCCGCTGCCGACTCCAGAATCTGGGTCCTGCTTTTTCCCTTCTCCCCTAAAATCTGCTCTAATAAATTCATATCCACAGGCGCCGGAAGAGCCAGTTCCAGTTCTTCTGCCTTATCTAACAAAGTCCGGTACATCTCCCCAAAGCTGCCCTCATCGTCCCGGGAGTCCAGAGCCGCATTTAAAAAATGTCCTCTATGCTTAAACATATTTGCCAACGCCAAATAAACCATGCGTACATCATGCGCATCGTCAGACTCAATCAATTCTTTTCTAAGGTGGAAAATAGTCGGATACTGCTTATAATAGTCCTGATCGGTATAATTGTCTGCAAACAACGCAAACGGCTGTTTATTGCCCTCTGCGCGTTCTTCCATATGAAACTTGCTGTCATCCAGCCGGGCAAAGAATCCCGGGTCTATCTTATCTATCTCCGGTGCGAATATTTCACGGAGCAAACCCAAACGCGCAACTTCGCGCTGTCTTCTCCTCCGCGCAACACGATAAGTTCTTCGCTCCGCCGAGGTCTGTGCCTCATCAAACAAGCGCACTCCCCACAGGTTTTTGCCTTTTGCCCTCAACAAATGATATGTCTCATCGGTTACGGCCCAACCTACGGAATTTGTTCCCAAATCCAGTCCTAAATAGTACTTACGTTTTGTTTTTTGCTCCATTCCCATTATTTTCCCTTTCGCTTATTGACATTCTTTTCTGTTTATGTTATTATTTACTCACAAACTTACAAGGTGAGTGCAAATAAGGATTTATCCGATATCGTCTTGCCCGCATTGAGCGGCATAAAATTTTTTCCACTATACACTGTATTGATGGTGATAACTGTATCACATATTCTTTATAGTGTTTTTATTTTGTCCTGCGCCGCTAATTCCGGTCTTTCGCTATCTCCGACGAATATCCCGCACATTCTTTAAACCGTTCCACGGTTCCCTTTAGTTTGTACTTCCATTTATTAGTATATCATAAAATATAATTGGAAATCAATAAAATTTTGTAACACATAATCCCCACGCCGGAATACCACATCTTTTAGCTTGTCTCCCTTAACCTTACCCCCATGCCGTCGTACTTTAATAATTTCTTATAGGTAAGCTCAATCAAAAACGCTCCGAGAGGCGCCGTAATCAAAATTGCCATAACTGCAATCGTCAGAACAATGTTTCCGCACGCAAGTCCCATCGCAAGCGGCACTCCGCCGATTGCCGCCTGAACGGTTGCTTTCGGCATATATGCAATCATGCAAAAGAGCCGTTCTTTCAACGACAATTTTGTACGCAGCAGGCACAAAAATACCCCAAGCAATCTGAAACACAGGACACCGAATATTAAAAGAATTGCAGAAAGCGCCGCATCTGTCACATAATGGAGATCAACGGTTGCTCCGACCAATACAAACAGGAGTATCTCCGCGCATACCCACAGCTTATTAAATTTTAATGACAAACGAAAGGAAACTTCTTTACGGTATTTCTGCATGGCAAGCCCGATACACATAACCGAAACCAATGCCGAAAATGTAATAACTCCCGTAATGTTATCCTCTATTGTTACCAACACAAACGAGATGCTGAGTATAATTATTACTTTTACCGTATCACGAATATGTACTTTTGCAAAAAATTTTGACAGCAGAAAACCTGACAGGAAGCCTAACGCAATGCCCAGGCATATTGAAACCGGGATATTCACAAAACTCAGCACGGAAATCCGCTCCCCCTGCGCCAGCCCGGTAATTACCGTAAAAAGTACAATGACAAAAACATCATCTACGGACGCTCCGGCCAGTACTAACTGCGGAATCCCTTTATTGATGCCATACCCTTCCTCTATCAGTTTTATCATTTTAGGCACAATAACCGCCGGAGAAACCGCCCCGACAACCGCGCCTATTACCGCGGCTTCAAGGATAGATACATCAAATAATTTAGGCGCCAGAATTATCATTCCTATAATTTCAAACGCGGCCGGAACAAAGCACATAAGCACCGCGGGACGCCCGACCTTTTTCAGGTCGTTTAAATCCAAGGTAAGTCCGGCTCTTGTCAGTATAATAATTAAAGCGATTTTTCTAAGGTCTGCCGAAATATTTAATATTGATACATCAATCAGGTTCAGTACATACGGGCCAAGAATAATGCCCGTAAGCATCATTCCGAGCAAACTCGGCAATTTAAGCTTTTTACAGAGCCACCCCAGAAACATTCCCATAAGCAGCATCAATGAAACACTGAGTAACATATAAATCCCTCCTGATGGTTTTTATTTTTCTTTCCGTTGACGCAGGTCTTCCGCCCTTATTCAAACAGCAATATTCTCCAATTTCTTTAAAAGCTCTTTGATATTTATAGGTTTCGTAATAAAATCATCCATTCCGCTTTCTAACGCCTTATCACGGTCTTCCTTAAAGGAATTGGCGGTACACGCAAATATCTTCACCGTCCCCGCATCCGGACGATTCAGCGCACGAATCGCTTTAGTGGCCTCAAAGCCGTCCATCTCGGGCATCATAAGATCCATAAGAACAACGCCGTATTCTCCCGGGGCAGACGCCTCAAACGCCTCGACTGCCTTTTTGCCATTCTCCGCGTGCAGGGTTTCAAACCCTTCCCCTTCCAACAGCTCCATCAAAATCTGTCCGTTCAGTTCATTATCTTCCGCAATCAGGATATGCGGCTTGTTATATGTTATACCGGCATCGGCAATTTTCTCCGATTCAGCAGCTTCCGCCTGAACCGCTGCCGGTTTTGCCACAAAAGTAAACGTAAAGAGACTTCCTTCTCCTAATTTGCTTTCCACCTCTAAACTTCCGCCCATACGCTCGGCCAAAAGTGAGCAGATTGCCATACCGAGGCCTGTTCCCTGATTTCCCTTTGAAACCGTATTACGCTCCTGTGTAAAAGGGTCAAAGATTTTCTTTTGAAATTCGTCACTCATCCCGCGGCCCGTATCAAGTATTTCCGCCTTGGTTAAAATTCCCCCCTGAGACGCTTCCGTCTGCCTTACCTTTACAATGACACTGCCGCCTTTTGGCGTATACTTACGGGCATTGTCAATCATATTGACAAGTACCTGCTGAATTCGGACTTCATCACCGAGAATGCCCGGACAAAAAAGCTCCGCGTCCATTCGGAAATCAATTCCTTTCTCTTCCATACTGCTTTTTTCAATGGACTCTACCGTTGCCAGCAGTAAGTTAAGATCAAGAGGCTTTTGTTCCAGTTCCATTTTACTTTCCTGAAGTCTGGACATATCAAGAACATTATTCACCAATGAGAGAAGATATTGTGCCACCGAAGATGACTGCTGCAGATAATTCGAAATTTTATCCCGGTCGTCCAAACTCTGGGACATCAGATAATTCAATCCGATTAGTCCGTTCAGCGGCGTGCGGATTTCATGGCTCATCGTAGACAGAAACTCTCCTTTTGCTTTCGCATCCGCACGATCCTTAATAGAACGAATCCGAATATGCATATTGATATACAGCAGCACACAGATTAGGACAACCGCAATTCCAAAACCAATAAGCGTAAAACGATACTGATATATAAAATCCGAAACCGTATACTCGTACATATTTTCCATTGTAGCAGTAATAACATAGCCCGCCACTTCACTATCCGATATCTGCGCAATTGATTTATTAATAACGGAAATCAACAATTCCTTTTCTTTCCATACCTCATCATCATTTTTCTCCAAAGGCGTCACTGCCGAAAAGCACAGTCGGTCATCCATCTCTATAATAGACATAATTTTTAGATTATTATAGAGAGGCTTATAAAGCCAGTATTCGACTACATACTGATTCTGAATGAGCAAATCCACCTCTCCTTTATTTACCGCGTTAAGGCACGCCTCAATCGTAGGATAATCCACCATTTCAAAATTAGGATAATATTCGGAAATTACCTTTTTAATCGTCTGAGAACCTGTAGAAATTGCTACTTTTGAATGGCTGTTCCCATTATAGCCCCGTCCGTCTTTCGCCACAGCCACCTTTCTGCTTGACAAATACGGATTGCTGATTAGGATTCCTCTCGCTGCCTGATTTTCTTCGTTATACTCCACACCGGTTACAAGATCAAAACCTTCCTCCAAAAGATAGTTATAAGTAACGTTACCCGCAGGCAGTTCCACATATTCAAATTTTAATCCGCTGATTTCGGCTATTCTGTCAAATATGCTTCTGGAAATGCCCGCAAGTTCTCCGTTCTCTCCACGGAAAGAAACCGGCTTACGGTCACGGACATATCCTACTTTCAGCGTTTTGCTCATTTCAATAAAATCCTTCTCCTCTTCCGTAAATAAACTCTCCGGCATTTCCTCCGTCTGAACTTCCTCCGCATATGTAATAAATTCGGCGGCACCTCCCGCAAGAACCATAAGCATAGCGGCCGCGGCCACCGCTTTTTTTAATCTATTCTTTATCACTGCCTGTCCTTCCTTCCAATATCGTCTAATAAAAATTGCGAAATGACATCTTTTTTGTCCAAAAGCATCCTGCATATGTCCGTCCGCCAAAACGCAAATTTTAGAAGAGCATCTTTATTTTCAACATTCATCATATACTCCCTATACCCATACCTGCTCCGCCCAAGCTGATACAGATAGATATAGGGCATATATTTCAAATCCCACTCCGAAAGCCGGGAAAACTGCATATAACACCTCACATACCGGCAGAATTTTGAAACATCAAACTCAAACGGATTACCGGTATCTTTGGCCGACTGCATATACGAGCGCATTATCTCCCAGACCGCAGGAATTTTTTTCGCCGTCGCAAAATCAATCACTGCCTTGATTTTATCACCGCTGCACAAATATTGCATAGCACAGTAGTCGCCGTGAGAAAATTTATAGGTAAGTTTATCAAAGAAGTTTCTGTACGGTTCAATCACATAAAGCAATTCTCTTTTGAATATTATGTCCTCTTTTATCCTATCCCTTATCTCTTTATCCTCGATTTCCTCGGCACGGTTTATCAAAAAATCATATTCCGCGGCTGTTTTTGACAGATTAAACCCGTCAACCCATGCCGTGTCCGTTTCCTCCTGCAACTCATACTCATTTAAAATCTCATGCAGCTGCCCCAACATTTCCGCCGCCAAAAACAGCATATTGTCGGGCAGGTCATGCTTAACATAACTTTCACCGTCAATATAATTCTGAACGACAATATATCTATTGTTGATACAATTATATTTGTTTCCGTTCTTGTCCTCAACAAATCCGGCTGTCGGGAAGGATTTTGACAAAAGAAACTCATTTAATGCGGTTTCACGTCTTAAATCCTGTTCTGAAAATGTCTCCTGATATTCCTTAAAGAAAAAGGCCTTATCTCCTGCAAAAATCTTACGGCAATTCGCCGTTCCCAAGGCTAGCTGCTGTACTCTGTCCACTGATATTCCGTAACTATTTTGCAGTAATTTTACTATTTCGGCATCACATAAAACCGATTTTTGAATTGCCATTCTGCTCTATCCTTTCATCCTTTTCCTCTATTCAAATCTTTCTATCTACTGTTTTGTCCTTTTAAATCGTTTTGTCAGCACCAGATTTCCAGTCATTAAAAAGGACTTCAATTGAATGCCAACCCCCTTACAACCGGACTATATTCTACAACTCAATATCAACCCGATACTCTTCATCAATAAAAATATATTCTGCTCCGTGTCTGAGGCAGTGCTCCAGCATCTGCGCATTATCCCTGCGCACCGTCTCTAATGTGCAATCCTCATCATCCCCGCGCTCTTCAATGACGCTTGCAAACTTCTTGATATTATCAAAATGATTTTCAATATATTTATCACTCATAACCAGACAATAGAATCTAATCTCGTCCAGATATTCTTTTTCAAAATCCTTCGCCCATTCAAAAGGGATATAACATCCCTCCACAACGAGGTTTTGTTCGTTTTCAACGGCAGTCTTAATTATTTCCCGAACAATCGGCCATAAATAGCATGTCAACGCCCCGTCATCACTCATAGGCGTAAGTGTCGTATTCCCGCTGCGAATAAGCCCCATTTTAAATGATCTATCTCAAGTAATTTCCGTTCAAACAATGGATAGATTATTCCGTATCCCAAATTTCACGATATAAATTAACTTGATACGCTATCATTTCCGGATAAATATCAAAATAATATCTGCATACATCCTTAAACAATCCTAAAAACGCATCATCACCACAAAAATCAAGCATCCTGTCCAATGTATGCTCAACTTCATCCAATGGGGCAACTCGGCTACACAGGTCAGATACAATAGGCTTATACTGATTATATGCGTTCTCATTTATTTTTTTGAGCTGGGACGCCATTTCCTTCATCATATCAACTACATTATCTATATCCACTAAAAGACTCTTCCTTTATTCCTGTTCTTCACTAATCAACAGTTTTTTCAAATCATCTACATCGGGCAAAGCTTTTTTCATTTCATCGGACATATCTTTATAAGTTTTATAGGTTGCAACACCCAATGGTTTATCATAATCCCTTATTACATAATCTACAAATGCTTTGTTCATATCCTTGCACAATATCAATCCCACTGAAGGCTTTTCATGTTCTTTCTTGACTTTGTCATCTAAGATTGTCAGATATGTATTTAATTGCCCTAAATATGACGGTTTGAATTTACCTGTTTTGAGTTCCACCGCAACAAGGCAATTCAGTTCTCGATTAAAGAATAAAAGATCAATGAACATTTCCTCGCCTGCTATTTCGATTCTATATTGATTTCCCATAAAGATAAAATCTGTTCCAAACCTTATGATAAATTCTTTAATATTGTTTACAATCTGGTTCTCAATTATTCGTTCGTCAATGTCCTCAAGTGTTTCTCCAAGACTTTCTGTGTTTATGAAATCCAACAAATAATTATCTTTGAACGCCTTTGTTGCCTTTACAGCGAACCGGGTATCATTAAGTGTATCTGCAAAATTATTTGGAAGATTCCCCTTTTTATGATAAAGTCCTGACTTGATATATTCTCTTAAGGTATACTTATCCCAAGCCCTGACCGCGCATTCATGGATATAGAATAAACGCTCAGAAATATCTTTCGTTTTTGACAATATTTCCATATGATGCGTAAAGCCCAGCGATATAAACTCATTCCAGTCTATATCGCCAGCCACCGGCTGGCGAATTGCTATCAATAAACCTTCACCATTTACATCTAAATCATCAGCCGGCGGCTGGCGATTTACATAAGGACTCCATTCCTCATAGAACTGTCGCATATTTTTTATATTGCTCTCTGAGAACCCTCTGATTCCCACCAATTCTGCCTTTAATCTGCCAGAAATAGTTTTAATTGCATCTGTTCCCCAAACACCGTTTCTTGTATTCTCAGAAACATATTTTCCAATTCCGTAATAAAGGGATAACAGTTCGGCATTGCCTGCTTTTGCTGCCCTATATCTGCTCTTTTCGACAGCTTGCTTTATAGCAGCTACAGCATATTCATACTGATTTATTAAATTCATTCTTTCACTCTCTTTCCGCACCAGAATCTTTTTATCTACCTATCAACTTTTCGGAAATTAAATACTCAACCACTCATTTCCCAGAAAATTCCTGTTTCTACTAAATATTATATTTGTTATGGCAAAAACTTTCAACTATTATTTTTAACAGCATATATCAAGTTTTCCTCTTCTCCGAGAAATAATACCCCTTCTCGTATTAGTACCACTCCAAATTAGAAACAAAATCCTGTAGCCATTTTGTAGGGGCTGTCGCACTAAGCGCGGCCCCTTTTTACAAGCGGTTAGTATCTTCTCTTATTAATGCAAGGGGAGCTTCGCCGCCTTAT
>JAFLSZ010000002.1 GCA_022510665.1 Lachnospiraceae bacterium | reverse complement strand
CGGCTCTTAGAGGAAGTCCGGTGCAGCGTTGCGCATGCAAAAATAAGATATCGTATAATCTACGGAATATAAGAGGTATATAAAATGCGGAAACTCAAGAATGTTGGGTTAAGCGCGGCAAATAAATGCTGCCGAAAAGAGGTGTAAGATGCAGTATCAGTGGTATCCGGGACATATGAGCAAGGCAAAACGCCAGATTCAGGACGAGTTAAAGTTAGTGGACGTTGTCGTCGAACTGGTTGATGCGCGTATTCCGTACAGTTCAAAGAATCCGGATATTGATAAGTTTGCCGGAAACAAGCCGAGGGTACTTTTGTTAAATAAGGCAGATCTTGCAGATGAAGCGCGTACAAAGGAGTATAAAGCACATTACGAAAAGCAGGGGTATTATGTGCTCGCGGTAAACTCAAAGGGCGGCTCCGGTGTAAAGAGTGTGCTTGGTGTGATTCAGGAAGCGTGTAAAGAGAAAAGGGAGCGCGATTTAAAGCGCGGTATTATCGGACGCCCGCTCAGAGCCATGATTGTGGGGATTCCCAATGTCGGAAAGTCCACTTTTATCAATTCCTTTGCCGGAAAAAATTGTACCCTGACAGGAAACAAGCCGGGGGTAACAAAAGGCAAGCAGTGGATTCGTTTAAATAAGGAACTGGAACTTTTGGATACGCCGGGGATTCTGTGGCCGAAGTTTGAGGATCAGAAAGTCGGTCTGCGTATTGCATGGATCGGTTCCATTAACGAGGATATCTTGGACATCAGGGAGCTTGCGGTGACGCTGCTTTCCTATCTTTACGAAAATTATCCGGGAGCGGCCGCGGCGAAGTACGGCGTGCAGGAATGCGGGGACGGAAACGAAGCCTTAGAGCGTATCGCAAAAAAGAGAGGCTGCTTACAAAAAGGCGGCATACCGGATCTTGACCGTGCCGCGCGGTTTATTATGGATGACTGCCGTGCCGGAAAACTTGGCAGAATTACGCTGGAACGGGTACCGGAGAGCAAAGAAAACGAAGAAGACGAAGGAACGAAGGTTACAGGGGACTATGGCGGAAAAGATTGAACGGATTAAGGATGCTTTACAGAATGCCGCGCCGGAAAATTTAGAAGAAGTGATGGCACTTTATCGGGAAGATACGAGAAGCGGTGTGAAAAAGCTGATTGAGCAGGCCGGAAAAAGGAAAGAAAAGTTCCTCGCGGAGTGTGCCAGAGTGGACAAAATGCTCGTTTTTGAACGGGAATATAAGGATTACCGTGTAGTCTGCGGCATCGACGAGGTAGGCAGAGGACCGCTTGCGGGTCCTGTGGTAGCGGCTGCGGTAGTGCTTCCTGCGGACTGTCGGATTTTGTATTTGAACGATTCCAAGCAGCTTTCCGAGAAAAAGCGGGAAGAGTTGTTTCCGGAAATTATGGAAAAAGCGGTGGCCTGCGGTATTGGCTGCGTCTCCCATACGGTGATTGACGAAATTAATATTTTGCAGGCAACGTATCAGGCAATGCGGGAAGCTCTTGTGAAGATGGCGCAGTCCTGCGGTGCGCCGGATGTACTGTTAAATGACGCGGTTACGATACCGGGGGTGCAGGAGCTGTTTCCGGAGAAAAAAGAACGCATACGGCAGGTGCCGATTGTAAAAGGAGACGCAAAATGTCTTTCCATTGCGGCGGCCAGCGTTGTGGCGAAAGTAACCAGAGATCATATGATGGAAGCGTTTGACCGGGTGCATCCGGGATACGGTTTTACGAAAAACAAAGGGTACGGCTCGGCGGAGCATATAGAAAAGTTAAAAAAGGACGGTCCCTGTCCGATTCACAGAAGAAGCTTTCTAACGGGAATCTTAGGAGAAGACGGCCGGTAAGCGGCTGTAATAAGATGTTTTACAAGGAAGGAGGCGGTATGTTTGGAGGAGCAGAAGACGAAAATAGCGGTAGCGCTGGAATACGACCCGGCGGAACCGGCGCCGACGATTATTGCGTCGGGCAGAGGCCATGTCGCGGAAAAGATTATCGAGCGCGCGGTGGAAGAAAATGTACCGTTACATAAAGACGATAAGCTCGCGGGCACTCTTTCCAAACTTGAAATCGGAGACGCCATACCGCCGGAACTTTACGGGGTCGTGGCGGAGGTTTTACTTTTTGTAGATAAAGTAGATAAGATAAAGGGGAAGGTAAAGAAACGGTTTGATGGATGACAAAACAAAAGAATAAAAGACAGGTCGGCGGCGAAAAGGAAGCGAAGGTGCAGGATTATCTGCAAAAAAACGGCTATGAAATCCTTGGCAGGAATTTTTTCTCGCGGCACGGGGAAATTGATATTATTGCGAAAAAAGACGGATATCTCATATTTGTCGAGGTAAAATACCGCTCCGGTGAAGCGTTCGGCACGCCGGAAGAAGCTGTCGGGTTTCAGAAACAGAAACGCATTATCGCGGCGGCAAAGTATTATTTGTACCGGAACGGGATTCCTTTTGATACGCCGTGCCGGTTTGACGTGGTTGGAGTGCTGGGAGAGGAAATCAGAGTAACGGAAAACGCTTTTGGGCTGTAATTTGATTGGGAAAGGTTTGTAAAAAGAATGAGAGAAGCGTTAAACTATTTGAACACGGCGGAAATGGCGGTATCGGATACCGAAGTCCCGTTTTTATATTTTCGCCGTCTGGCGGCGCAAAAAGGAGTAAAACACGGTTGTTCTACAAGAGTAGGCGGCGTGAGCAGCGGTGTATTTTCGTCCATGAATCTGGGCTTGGAACGGGGAGACCCAACAGAAAACGTGACGGAAAATTACCGGCGGCTCTGCGGTGCCATCGGCATTCGTGCAGAGGATGTGGTGCTTCCGAATCAGGTACATGAACTTGTGGTTCGGAAAGCCGTAAAGGCGGATTGCGGAAAAGGACTTTTTGTACCGAGAGACTATGCGGGTGTGGACGCACAGATTACAAATGAACCCGGAGTCGCACTTGCCGTGTTCGGAGCGGACTGTGTGCCGGTGTTTCTTTTTGACCCGGAGACGCGTGCCATCGGTACGGCCCACGCGGGATGGCGCGGCACAATCGGAAGGATTGCCGCAAAGACGGTGTCCGCCATGCAAAAAGAGTTTGGCTGCAGTCCGAAACATATCGAAGCTTATATCGGCGTGTCCATCTGCGGAGAATGTTATACGGTCGGCGGCGAAGTGGCGCAGAGCTTTTTACGGGAGTTCCCGGATGCCATAAAACGCCGCGCGGGCGAAGACGATGTATGGCAGTTAGACTTGTGGCAGGTAAACCGGACGGTGTTAGAGGAAGCCGGTCTGAAAAAAGAACATATTGTAACGGGCGGCGTATGTACGAAGTGCCATTCCGACGTATTGTTTTCCCACCGTGTGACGGGAGATGCGCGCGGAGTAATGGCGGGATTTCTCATGCTGACGGAGTAAAGGGCGTAATACCTCTCGCGCCTAACCGGCTCTAAGAGGTGATTTCGGTTCCGCTAAAAACGCGTTCCTTCGGACAAATACAAAAATAGGATAGCGGGCAGTCTACGGAATATAAAAAGTATACAAAATGCGGAAATTCAAGCATAACACAGTACCGGAAAAGAGGGGCTATGGCAAAGAAACGACAGGAACATAAAATTAAAGAGGTAGTACCGGGCAGTATTGCCGAGAGCCTTGAAATCGAGGCGGGAGATGTGCTTCTTTCCGTCAATGAGAAACCGGTACGGGATATTTTTGATTATCGGTATCTTTCCGAGGACGAGCAGGTAACGCTTCTGATTCGGAAGTCTTACGGGGAAGAATGGGAACTGGAAATCGAAAAGGACGCCATGGAAGATTTGGGACTTGTATTTGAAGAAGGACTGATGGATTCTTATCGTTCCTGCCGGAATAAATGCGTGTTCTGCTTTATCGATCAGATGCCGGAAGGAATGCGTGAAACGCTGTATTTTAAAGACGATGACGCAAGACTTTCGTTTTTGCAGGGAAATTATATTACCCTGACCAATCTTTCCGAGGAAGATATGGAACGTATTTTGTTCTATAAGCTGTCGCCGATTAATATTTCGGTGCATACCACAAATCCGAAACTGCGCTGTAAAATGCTAAACAACCGGTTCGCGGGGGACGCTTTGAAAAAAATGAAGCGCTTTTACGATGCCGGAATTATGATGAACGGGCAGATTGTGCTTTGCAAGGGGTATAATGACGGAAAGGAGCTGGAACGCACCATTCAGGATTTAACGGCATATCTGCCGTTCATGCAGAGCGTATCCGTTGTTCCGGTCGGTATGACAAAATACAGAAAGGGTCTGGCGGCGTTAGAGCCTTTTGAAAAGGAAGACAGTATCCGGGTACTTGAGATTATTTCCAAGTGGCAGAAGATAATCTATGAGCGTTACGGCACAAGAATGATTCATGCCAGCGATGAGTGGTACAGTCTGGCGGAACTGCCGTTTCCGGCAGAAGAAGCCTACGAAGGTTATCCGCAGATTGAAAACGGCGTCGGCATGGTGCGCTCTTTGGTAGAGGAAGTGGACGCGTTTTTGGCGGAGTGTAAAGGAGACGACCGGAAAAGGAAGATTACCCTTGCTACGGGAGTACTAGCGGCTCCGGTAATCAGGGAACAGGTCGAAAAGATTAAGAAAAAGTACCCGCAAATCGAAGCGGAGGTAGTCGCGGTTGTCAACCGTTTTTTCGGAGAGCGTATTACGGTGGCGGGACTTTTGACCGGAACGGACATTATCGAACAGTTAAAAGGGAAAGAACTGGGCGAATGTCTGCTTTTACCGGATGTGCTATTAAAGAGCGGCGAAGATATTTTATTGGACGATTTGCATATTTCCGATATTGAAAAGGCTTTACAAACCAGAGTGCGTATTGTAAAATCAGAGGGGGAGGCACTGGTGCGTGCCGTAATAGAATAGACAAAGAGAGAAAGAAAGGAACTTTATCCTGAAATGAGTAATCCGATTGTAGCGATTGTGGGACGCCCGAATGTGGGCAAATCCACTTTATTTAACGCCCTCGCGGGAGAGCGTATTTCGATTGTAAAAGATTATCCGGGCGTAACGCGTGACCGTATTTATGCGGACGTCACATGGCTGAATTATAAATTCACGCTGATTGATACCGGCGGCATCGAGCCGGAAACAAAGGATAAAATGCTCACCTATATGCGTCAGCAGGCACAGATTGCAATAGACACCGCTGATGTTATTGTTTTTCTGACGGACGTCAGACAGGGGCTTGTGGACGCGGACTTTAAAGTGGCGGATATGCTGCGCCGCTCCGGGAAACCGGTAGTTTTAACGGTTAATAAGGTAGATGATTTTGAAAAACTTCTGCCGGATGTCTATGAGTTTTATAATCTCGGTATCGGCGACCCGATTGGTGTCTCCGGCGCTTCCATGCTTGGGTTCGGTGAACTTTTAGACGCGGTCACGGCGTATTTTCCGGAGCCGTCCGAAGAAGATGAAGCGGAAGAACTGCCGAAAATCGCGGTGGTCGGCAAACCGAATGTAGGAAAGTCTTCTATTATCAATAAGCTGACCGGTGAAAACCGCGTGATTGTATCCGATATCGCGGGTACCACCAGAGACGCGATTGACACATTGGTAAAGTTTGAAGAAAAAGAATATATTTTTATTGATACGGCAGGGCTCCGCAGAAAAAGTAAAATTAAAGAGGAGCTGGAGCGGTTCAGTATTATCCGTACCGTCAGCGCGGTAGAGCGCGCCGATGTCGTAGTCGTTGTCATTGACGCGACCGAAGGCGTTACCGAACAGGACGCGAAAATCGCGGGGATTGCCCACGAACGCGGCAAAGGAATTATTATTGCGGTGAATAAGTGGGATGCGGTGGAAGATAAGGACGATAAAACGATTTACCGCCAGACGGAGCGCATCCGTGAAATCCTTTCCTTTATTCCGTATGCGGATATTTTGTTTATTTCCGCGGTAACGGGCCAGCGCATTACGAAGCTTTTTGAGCGGATTGACATGGTAATCCAGAGCCGGACGCTCCGTATCGCGACAGGTGTGTTAAACGAAATTCTGATGGAGGCGACTTCTTTACAGCAGCCGCCGTCGGACAAGGGAAAGCGTCTGAAAATTTTCTTTATGACGCAGGTGGCAGTAGGACCGCCGACCTTTGTCATTTTTGTAAACGACAAAGAATTGATGCACTTTTCGTACCAGCGCTATATCGAGAACAAAGTGCGGGAAGCGTTCGGATTTAACGGGACTTCCTTAAAGTTTATTATCAGGGAACGCTCGGAAACAAAGTAAATTGGAAATGGCAGGATAAGCAATATGATTTGGCGGATTATAATTTGTCTTTTAATAGGGTACGGGTTCGGTTGTTTTTCAACCGGTTATTTTGTAGGAAAGAAGCGGCACGTTGACATCAGAAAATACGGAAGCGGAAATGTAGGGACAACGAATGCGCTCCGTACACTCGGAAAAAAGGCGGCGCTCATTACGTTATTGGGAGATGTGTTAAAATGTGTGCTGCCGGTATTGTTTGTAAAACTGGTCTTATTTAAGGGATTGTCCTATACGGAACTGCTTGGACTTTATACCGCGCTGGGGGCGGTGCTCGGGCATAATTTCCCGTTTTATCTGCATTTTAAAGGCGGAAAGGGAATCGCGGTTTTAGTCGGTACGATTCTTACGTTTGACTGGAAGATTTTCCTGATATGTGTTTTGACTTTTTTGGTAATCGTGCTGATTACGCGCTATGTTTCTCTGGGTTCTCTGGTGATGGAAGTTGAGTTTGTTGTCTGGGTCGCGTTCACAAGACCGGGAAACCTGCATATGCTTTGTGTCAGTATGGTGTTCGCGGTACTGGCGTTTTATACCCACAGGGAAAATATCAAACGGCTTTTAAAAGGAACCGAAAATAAAATCGGGAAAAAAGCGCAGATACCGGTTCAGGAAACCGAGAAGAAAGAAAAGTAAGAAAGGGGCCGCGCTTTAACGCGCGTAAGGTAGACGGTATGAAGAAAGTTACAGTATTATGTGCGGGTACATGGGGGATTTCTCTTACGATACTGCTTGCCGGAAACGGACACAAAGTAACACTTTGGTCAAAGTTTAAGGAGGAAACAGACCCTCTTTTAGCCGACAGGAGCGTGATAAAGAACCTGCCCGGAGCGGTTTTTCCGGAAGGGGTTAAAATAACCAACGATATTGCGGAAGCGGTAGATGAAGACACCGACCTGATTATAATGTCGTCGGCTTCGACGGGGGTGCGGGAGGTTGCAAAAGCCGTTGCACCGTATGTGAAAGAGGGCACGGTGATTGTGAATGCTTCCAAGGGAATCGAAAACGGAACCCTTTATACGATGACGGATATTATTTCTCAGGAGATTCCGCAGGCACGAGCAGCGGTTCTCTCCGGACCGAGCCATGCGGAGGAAGTATGCAGACAGATTCCGACAACGGTTGTCGCGGGGGCTGCAACAAAGGAAACGGCATTGTTTGTTCAGGATATTTTTATGAATAAGTATTTCCGGGTTTATACAAGTCCGGATGTGATGGGAATTGAACTGGGCGGCGCGTTAAAGAACGTAATCGCTCTGGCGGCGGGAATTATCGACGGACTCGGGTTCGGCGATAATACGAAAGCGGCGCTGATTACCCGCGGCATTGTGGAAATCGCAAGACTCGGAGAGGCAATGGGCGCGCAGTATGAAACGTTTGCGGGGCTTTCCGGTATCGGTGACCTGATTGTTACCTGTACGAGCCGTCACAGCAGGAATCATAACGCGGGGTATCTTCTCGGAAAGGGAAGTACCTTAGAAGAAGCAAAGAAAGAGGTCGGTCAGGTAATCGAGGGTGTAAATTCCGCACAGGCGGCATTGGCGTTAGCAGCCAAATACCGGATTGAGATGCCGATTGTAGAACAGGTCAATGAAGTGCTGTTTCGCGGAAAGTCGGCAAAGGAAGCGCTTTCGGATTTACTTGTCCGTGAAAGGGCAAAAGAATATAGTTCCCTAAACTGGGAATAATACGGCTCCCCCTTGGCATATACTGTAATCAGCATATACAAGGGGGATATTCTATGGAAACGTTTGATTTATACAAGGATATGAAGCTGCGTACCGGCGGCGAAATCTACATAGGCGTGGTAGGCCCGGTCAGAACCGGAAAATCTACCTTTATCAAACATTTCATGGATGAAATTGTACTTCCGGTCATTACCGAGGAGGCAGAAAAAGTACGGGCAGTGGACGAACTGCCGCAGTCGGCGCAGGGACGCACGATTATGACAACGGAGCCGAAATTTATTCCGAAGGAAGCCGCCAATATTGAGTTCGCAGACGGAACAAACGTAAAACTTCGTCTGATTGACTGTGTCGGCTATATGGTAGAAGGCGCCGCGGGACATATGGAAGGCGAAAAGGAACGTATGGTAAAGACACCGTGGTCGGATATGGAACTGCCGTTTACGAAGGCGGCGGAAATCGGCACGGGGAAAGTAATTAAAGAACATTCCACGGTAGGCGTATTAGTAACCGCAGACGGAAGCTTCGGCGAACTGACAAGGGAAAATTACGCCGCTCCGGAAGAACGTACCATTAATGAATTGAAGCGTCTCGGAAAGCCGTTTGTGGTATTGTTAAATTCCGCAAGACCGCGCGCTCCGGAAACGGAGGCTTTGGCAAAAGAACTGGCGGAGCAGTATGACGTAACCGTAATACCGACGGATTGTACAAAGCTTGGAAAAACAGAGCTTCTTCATATTTTGGAAGAACTGCTGGCGGCGTTTCCGGTAACGGAGATGGTATTCCATCTGCCGAAATGGGTGGAATTGCTGGATAATACGAATGAAATTAAAAAAGAAGCAATGGAGCATGCGAAAGAGCTTATGCTGCGGGGAAGAAGAATGCGGGATGTCAGGGAACAGAGGGAGCTTCCGCCGGGAGTTTATTTTGACCGGATTGCCGCATCGGCGATACATATGGAAAACGGCAGAGTGGAATACAAAATGGAGCCGAGAAAAGACCACTATTATCATATGTTAAGTGAGCTGATGGGATGTGAAGTAAACGGCGAATACCGCTTTTATCAGGTATTAAGAGAACTCGCGAAACGGCGCGGCGAATATGAAAAAGTAGCGGCGGCGTGTGAGGAGGTGGTAAATAAAGGGTATGGCGTGGTACTGCCGGAGGCTTCGCAGTTGAAGCTTTCCGCGCCGGAACTCATTAAACAGGGCGGAAAATACGGCGTAAAAATCCGTGCGACGGCACCTTCGGTTCATATGATACAGGCGGATATTGTAACGGAAATCGCGCCGATTGTAGGAAGCGAAGAACAGGCAAAAGATTTGATTTCTTATATGAAAGAACAGGAAGAAAACGGAGAAGACGGCATTCGTACCGCGAATATCTTCGGAAAGACCGTAGATAAACTGGTAGAGGAAGGAGTAAACGCCAAAATCGGAAATATTAACGAGGAATGTCAGATGAAACTGCAGGAATCAATCGAAAAAATTATCAATGACAGCAACGGAGGAATTATTTGTTTTATTATTTAAAATAGTTTTTTAGCAAAAATAACAAAAGAACCAAAAAATCAAAAAAAGTTTTGCCACAATATTGACAAAAACAAGCAGCCCTGATATAATTAGGATACGTAACAAAATTTAATACTTTTGTAACAATATATAATAATATGTAACATTTGGATAGAACATGCTTGTTGGAGGTACATTTTGATGAAAATAAAAACGAAGCTGTCATGTGCGCTGTTATTGGGCGCTGTGATTTCTTCTATAGGAGCGGTAGAAACGGCACATGCCGGGATTGTTACAGGCGGCAATGCACTTGGCGGCTTTTCTCTTGTGTCCAGTGATTTTTTTTCGAATGCTGTAGAAAAATCGTCAGAAGATATGACGGAGCTTTTCTCTAAGGTAGAAATACCGGAGGGGATTGCGTTTGCCGATGTTACAACTTCTTTAAATGTAAGAACCGGTCCAAGTACGAACTATGCCCGCATCGGCCAGCTCGGTAAAAATGCCTACTGTATTGTAGAGTCTGTGGAGAATGGCTGGGCGAAAATCAAGTCCGGTAAAGTAAGCGGTTACTGTACCACGGAGTACCTCATTATGGGGGAAGAAGCGGCAGCGCTTGCGGAAAGTCTCGGAACGGTAACGGCTACCGTGCGGAGCGGTATTAAGAATTTAAACGTGCGTTCCGCACCGGATACTACCGAAGACAACATTATCGCAAAGGTCAGCGGCGGAGAGAGTTTTAAGGTGTTAAAAGAGATCGTAATCAGCAAAAACGATCCGGAGGCCAAGACTTTTGTTCAGATTGAATGGAACACGGATACGGAGGAAAACGCGCAGGCCTATGTCAGCGCGGAGTATGTTACGGTTGCATACAAGTATAAAGAAGCTGTGGAGAGCAGCAGTTACGGTAACGGGGTTTCCCAGCTTCGTACCAACATGATTGATTTTGCGATGAAGTACCTTGGTACGCCGTATGTCTGGGGCGGTAACAGCCTGACAAAGGGCGTTGACTGTTCCGGCTTTGTTAAGCAGGTGTTTACTCAGTTCGGTTACGGTGCAAATATGCCGCGTGTTTCCAGAGATATGGCAAGTAAATACACGAAGATTTCCGCTTCGGAGGCAAAGGCCGGTGACTTGGTATTTTACCATAATTTAAGAACCGGAGTAGTTGACCATGTGGCAATCTATATCGGCAACGGAAAGATTATTCATGCGAACAACGGAGTAGAAATCTCCAACGTGAACTATCGTACCGTATATAAATACGCGAGAGTTATCTGGGATTGATAAAATAGGGTATGTGGCTTATTCCGCGCATCATACAGTGTGTGATGCGCGGTTTTTTATATTTTGGGAAATGAGACAGAAAATTATTTCTTGACTTTTCCAATCGCTGCGGCTATACTTTATCTTGTATAAAAATCCAAAATAATGAGGAAACATATGGAATATATTGTGTTTGCGGCAGTCATCCTTTTGGCTTTGTCTGCGAAAGGATGTTATGATAAATTAAATTATAAAAAAAAGGTACGGCAGCAGCTTCGAAATCAGTTCGGGACCGTTTCCGACGAAACTTATTCCGAGGAGAAGTTATCGTCTTTAAAGAGTTATTTTGAGGCAGTGCGCCGCCCGGCCTATGATATTGATGATATTACATGGAATGATTTGGAATTAGAGGAGCTTTTTATGGTTTTAAACCGTACCGTGAGCGCGGTGGGGGAAGAATATCTGTATTCCATGCTCCGCAAGCCGGAATTTGATACCGGGGAATTAACAGAGAGAGAACGCCTGATTTCTTTCTTTTTAAATAACGAGGAAAGCCGGATTGCCGTGCAGGAGGCTCTGTATCAGATCGGAAAAAATAAATATCATTCCGTGTATGCCTGCATGGACTATATGAAGAATGTAAAGCGGGCGTCAAATTTACCCCATTATTTGTCTATTGCCGCTTTGGCGGCTGCGATAGTTTTGGCCTTTTTCATGCCTGCCATAGGAGTAGTTGCCGCCTGCGGCGTGCTTGTTTTTAACCTTGTCACCTATATGAAGCGAAGGTCGGAAATGGAAGCGTACTTAAATACCGCCACCTATATTATTCGTCTTCTGTATGCCAGTGAAGCCCTCGCGAAGTCGGATATTCCTGAAATTTCCGTCTATACCGGACGCTTAAAAATGCTAAACCGTCATTTTGCTTCTTTTAAGCGTAATTTTTGGATTGTGGGAAGCAGAAAGCCTACCGGAGATTTTATGGATTTGTTTATGACTTATTTACGTATGCTGCTTCACTTGGATTTGATTAAATTTAATTCCATGTTAAAGATATATGACCGTCATTCGGAAGAATTAAAGCAGTTATATGAAACGGCGGGCTATCTGGACGCTCTCTGCGCGGCGGCTTCTTTTCGTGCGTTTCTCGGAACGGGGGAATACTGCGTGCCCGAATTGGTCGAAGGCAGTATTCCGGTTTATGAAGCCGAGGAGATGTACCATCCGCTTTTGGAAAAGCCGGTAAAAAATACGATTTTTGCCAAAAGAAGCGTGCTGCTCACCGGCTCCAACGCTTCCGGAAAGTCCACCTTTTTAAAGGCGGCCGCGGTAAACGCCCTGCTTTCCCAGACGGTTCATACGGCGGCGGCGAAAAGTTACCGGGCATCTTATTTTCAGATTCTTTCTTCTATGGCGCTGCGAGATAATATGCAGGGCAGTGAAAGTTATTTTATCGTGGAAATCAAGTCTTTAAAGCGCATATACGAGGCCGCACAGGCGCCGGTTTGTACGCTTTGTTTTGTTGATGAGGTATTACGCGGTACTAATACTGTAGAACGGATTGCGGCATCGAGGGAGGTACTCGCGGGGCTTGCGGGCGGACGAACCATTTGTTTTTCGGCGACCCATGATATTGAATTAACGTATCTGCTGGAACAGGTCTGCGACAACTATCATTTTGAAGAAACGGTAACGGACGACTGCGTAAAATTTGATTATGTTCTGCGAAAAGGACGGGCGGTTTCACGAAACGCGATTAAATTACTGCGGATGTTAGGGTATCCGGAGGAAGTGACGGAACATGCCGAGTCGTCGGCGGAGCATTTTTTGACAACGGGGGAATGGCAATGATGAAAGTAACCATGTATACGGACGGAGCGGCAAGAGGAAACCCGGACGGGCCGGGAGGCTACGGAACCGTACTTTCTTTTGTGGATAAAAACGGAACGGAACATCTGCGGGAATATTCCGGCGGCTATGTAAAAACAACGAACAACCGGATGGAACTGATGGCGGCAATTGTAGGGTTTGAGGCGCTGACAAAACCCTGCGAAGTCGAAGTGTATTCCGATTCCCAATATCTTGTGAAAGCATTTAATGAGGGCTGGCTTACGGGCTGGATAAAAAAGGGCTGGAAGCGCGGAAAGAACGAGGCGGTAAAAAACGTGGACCTCTGGAAAAGGCTGTTAGCCGCAATGGAGCCTCATAACGCGCAGTTTTTCTGGGTGAAAGGGCATAACGGACACCCGCAGAACGAACGGTGCGACGTGCTTGCGACCACCGCTGCCGACGGAGAAAACCTTCGTTTGGACGAAGGATTGGAGGAAAATAATGGATAAGGCAATCTATGAGAAAGTGTCGCCGATGATGCAGCATTATCTGGAAATGAAAGACGCGTACGGAGATTGTATTTTGTTTTACCGGCTGGGCGATTTCTATGAAATGTTTTTCGAAGATGCGGTAACGGTGTCAAAGGAACTGGAATTAACGTTAACCGGAAAATACTGCGGTCTGGAGGAGCGCGCACCGATGTGCGGCGTTCCCTTTCACGCCGCGGAAACCTACATTAACCGTCTGGTAGGAAAAGGATACCGCGTGGCAATTTGTGAACAGGTGGAAGACCCCAAACTCGCAAAAGGCATTGTAAAACGCGAGGTAATCCGGGTGGTGACGCCGGGCACAAACTTAAATCCCCAGAGTCTGGACGAAGGCAAAAACAATTATTTGTTCGGAATTTATTACAGTGGGGATGCGTTCGGAATCGCGGTAGCGGACGTAACAACCGGTGACTTTTATGTTACCGAAGTAGACGAGGCAAAAAAGGCCGCAGATGAAATTACAAAGTTCGCTCCGTCGGAGCTTATCTGTAACGGAGCGTTTTTTATGAGCGGTGTGGATACCGATGACTGTAAAGACCGTATGCGGATTGCCATAGAGTCTCTGGACGAGCGTTTTTTTGATAATTCGGCATGTGAACGCGCTTTAATGTCGCACTTTAAGGTGGGAACGCTCGCCGGGCTCGGTCTGGGCGATTTCTCGTTAGGAAGCATTGCCGCCGGGGCGGTAATGCAGTATTTGAAAGAAACCCAGAAAACTTCCATGGAACATATTACCCGGATACAGACCTATGTGACCGGAAAATACATGGTTTTGGACGGAAGTACGAGAAGAAACCTTGAATTGACCGAAACCCTGCGGGAAAAGCAAAAAAAGGGCTCCCTTCTCTGGGTGCTGGATAAGACGAAAACCGCAATGGGCGCCCGGCTGCTGCGCATCTGTATCGAGCAGCCGCTGTTGGAAAAAGAAGAAATTAACGAAAGACTTACCGCCGTGGAGGAATTAAAGGAAGACGGCATTACAAGGGAAGAACTCAGGGAATATTTAAACGCGGTTTACGATTTGGAAAGACTGTTGAGCCGTGTCACTTACCGTTCCGCAACCCCGCGTGATTTGCTGGCATTCCGCTCCTCCCTTTCCATGCTTCCGCCGATTAAGCTATTGCTTGGCGATTTAAAGGCACCGTTATTAAAAACAGTTTATGAGGAACTGGACCCACTTTCGGATTTGGACGGATTAATCGAGGCATCCATTGATCCCGACGCGCCTCTTACCGTAAAGGAAGGCAGCATTATTAAAAACGGTTATAACGAGGAAGTGGACCGTCTGCGTCTTGCGAAGACCGAAGGCAAAGGATGGCTTGCCGAAGTGGAGGAACGGGAGCGGGAAGCCACGGGAATCAAGAATCTGAAAGTAAAATTTAATCGTGTGTTCGGCTATTATTTCGAGGTGACAAAGTCGTACCAGCACCTTGTTCCGCCGACATGGATACGCAAGCAGACGCTTACCAATGCGGAACGTTATACCACGGAAGAACTGAAAAAACTGGAAGAAGATATTCTGGGTGCGGAGGACAAGCTCTTTTCTCTGGAATATTCGCTTTTTGCGGAAATCAGGGAAGCGGTGGCGGCGGAAGTGGTACGCATTAAACAGACCGCCAAAGCGGTCGCGTGGCTTGACCTGTTTGCGTCCCTTGCCGCAGTGGCGGAGAAAAACCGTTATGTGCGTCCGGAAATCAACAAAGAGGGCGTGCTACATATTGTGGGCGGAAGACATCCGGTTGTGGAACGGATGATTCCGAACGATATGTTTGTGGAAAATGATACTTACTTAGATAACAATGACAAACGGATTTCCATTATCACAGGCCCGAACATGGCGGGAAAGTCCACCTATATGCGCCAGACTGCGTTAATCGTTTTAATGGCGCAGCTCGGAAGCTTTGTACCGGCGCAGAGTGCCAAAATCGGAATCTGCGACCGGATTTTCACAAGAGTGGGGGCTTCCGATGACCTTGCTTCGGGGCAGAGTACCTTTATGGTGGAAATGACGGAAGTGGCAAATATTCTGCGGAACGCCACAAAGAACAGCCTTTTGATTCTGGATGAAATCGGCAGGGGAACCAGTACCTTTGACGGCCTTTCCATTGCGTGGGCGGTCGTAGAGCATATTGCGGACCCGAAATTAATCGGCGCGAAGGCACTGTTTGCGACTCATTACCACGAACTGACGGAGCTGGAGGGAAAGTTAAACGCGGTGCATAACTATTGCATTGCCGTAAAAGAACAGGGCGAGGATATTGTATTTTTAAGAAAAATTATTCCGGGCGGTGCGGATAAAAGTTACGGAATTCAGGTGGCAAAACTCGCCGGCGTGCCGGGAGAAGTGCTTGTAAGGGCGCGAGAAATTGCGGATGAGCTGGCGGAACGGGATATAACCAAAAACGCGGCGCAGATTGAAGTAAAGCAGGCGGCAAAAGTCCGTGCGGCAAAGCAGGAAAAAGAAACGCTGAACGGACAGATGACGATGTTCGGCACGGAGGAAACCGAAGACGCGTCAATTTTAAAAACGCTTTTGGAATTGAACCTTTCCATAATGACGCCGATTGACGCGCTGAATCTGTTGTATAAACTTCAGGAACAGGCAGGAAAAAAGCAACCGTAACCGGAAATGAACGGATTCCGGGAGCTTCCGGAAATAAAACGGAAATCAGACAGAAAGGAGCGGCAGTCCATGGGGAAAATAGCAGTATTGGATAAAAATACCATTGATAAGATTGCGGCGGGTGAAGTAGTCGAGCGCCCTTCTTCCGTGGTAAAGGAGCTGACCGAAAATGCGGTTGATGCCGGCGCCACTATGGTTACGGTGGAATTAAAAGAAGGCGGCATCGGGTTAATCCGCATTACGGACAACGGCTCCGGCATAGCCGCGGAAGACGTAAGAACTGCCTTTCTGCGCCATTCTACCAGTAAAATCCGCACGGTCGAGGATTTGCTGACGACGGACAGTCTGGGATTCCGCGGAGAGGCGCTTTCCAGTATTTCCGCGGTGGCGCAGGTAGAGTTAATTACAAAAACAAAGGAAGCCTTTGCCGGAAGCCGTTATATCATTGAGGGCGGCGTCGAAGAAGGGCTGGAAGAAGCGGGCTGCCCGGACGGCACTACCTTTTTGGTGCGGAATCTGTTTTATAATGTGCCTGCCAGAAAAAAGTTTTTAAAGTCCGCCATGACGGAAGCGGGATATTGTTCCGAACTTATGCAGCGGATGGCGCTTGCCCGCCCCGAAATCGCCTATAAGTTTATCAATAACGGAAAAATTATGTTACAGACTTCGGGAAACGGCAATTTAAAAGAAGTGATTTATCAGGTTTACGGGCGTGAGATTACCGCGAATCTTCTGGAAGTGTCCCATATTGAGGAAAGCGCGGGACTCCAGGTAACCGGATTTGTCGGAAAGCCTGTGGTTGCGAGAGGAAACAGAAATTGCGAGAATTACTTTATTAACGGACGCTATATCAAAAGTAATATCATTAGCAGGGCGATTGAAGAAGCCTGCCGTTCCTATATGATGCAGCATAAATACCCGTTTACGGCGCTGCATATTTCGATGGACCCCGCCGTGCTTGACGTAAATGTCCATCCGACAAAGCTGGAAGTTCGTTTTTCTGACGGAGAAGCGGTATACTACGCGGTGTATCACGCGGTAAAAGAAGCTCTTGCGGGAAAAAACATGATACCGCAGGTGGGCTTCGGAAAAGAGACGAAGACCTCTCTTTCGGAACCGCTCCAAAAAGAAACGCGGCCGGAGCAGTTTGAAACGGTGCGTCTGGCAATGCAGAAACCGGACACGGCCCCGGCACGGACACAGGTACGGGAGGCAGGCGCAGAAACGGCGGCAGGCACGGAGCCCGAAATACCGAAGTCAGAGAACCTGCCGGTACGTCCGGCAGCAAAACTTACGGAAACCGGAATGCCGCCGGAACAAAAGAAGAAACCGGAAAAGCTACCTGCCGCCCCGGCGCAGTCCGTTCTAAAAGAAGATCCCGCGCCGTACCTTGCGGAGAAAAAAGAAGAAAAAAAAGAACCGAAGCCGGAAAAGACGGACATAAAAAGCCCGGATACGGAAAAAAACGCAGAAGTCAGAAAACAAACGGAACAGCCGGAACAGATGGAATTGCCGAATCTGTTGAAAGATACGGCCAAAGAGTACCGTATTATCGGACAGTTATTTTCCACTTACTGGCTGATTGAGATGGACGAACAGTTGTTTCTGATTGACCAGCATGCCGCCCATGAAAAGATTTTGTTTGAACAGACCATGAAACGGATTCGTGAAAAAGAGATGACAACCCAGCAGATTGCGCCGCCGTATGTGGCTACTCTTTCCATTCGTGAGGAGGAAGTGTTAAAGGAGCAGGCGGAGGTACTTCGCCGTCTGGGTTTTGAATTTGAACATTTCGGCGGCAGAGACTATAAAGTAAGCGGTGTTCCGGCGGATTTGTGCGGTCTGACCGGCGGGGAACTGTTTATGCAGCTGTTGGACGAACTGGTGGCGGAGCGCCTTCACGGAAGTCCGGAAGTTTTGGTGGAAAAGGTGGCTTCCATGTCCTGTAAGGCGGCGGTCAAAGGGAATCAGGTGCTTTCCGTACCGGAAGCAAAAGCAATGATTGATCTGCTTCTCACGCTTGATAATCCGTATCATTGTCCGCACGGGCGTCCGACTACCATTTCCATGTCAAAGCAGGAGATTGAAAAGAAATTCAAGCGTATCGTATAAGGAGGAACCGGCAATGGAAGAAACAAATACAAAGCACCGGCTGCCATTGCTTATTTTAACCGGTCCTACGGCAGTCGGAAAGACAAATCTTTCCGTCCGGCTCGCGCAGGCGGTAAACGGAGAAATTATTTCGGCGGATTCCATGCAGGTATACCGCCGCATGGACATCGGAACCGCAAAGATAAAGAAAGAAGAAATGTGCGGCGTACCGCACCATTTAATTGATATCTGCGAACCGCAGGAGAACTATAATGTGGTGCGCTTTGCCATGGAAGCAAAACGCCTGATAAAAGAGATTGCCGACCGGGGACATATTCCGATATTGGTAGGCGGTACGGGATTTTACATTCAGGCAGTGCTGTACGACATCGACTTTACAAAAACCGAGGAAGATACGGCGTATCGGAAAGAACTGGCGGAGTACGCGGATAAGTATGGCGCACAGGCCCTTCATGCGCTTCTTGCAAAAGCAGACCCGGCATCCGCCGCGGCAATTCATGCCAATAATGTAAAACGGGTAATCCGTGCGTTGGAGTTTTATAAACAAACCGGCGGGCTGATTTCCGTTCACAATGAAGAACAGCACCAAAAAGAATCTGCATATAACAGCGCCTACTTTGTCCTGACACAGGAGCGCGCCGTGTTGTACCGGCGCATTGAACAGCGGATTGACCAAATGTTAGAAGAAGGGCTGGTGGAAGAAGTCCGCGCCCTCATAGAAGAAGGCTGTACGGCGGACATGGTGTCCATGCAGGGACTCGGATATAAGGAAATTCTGTCCTACCTAAACGGGGAGTGTTCGTTACAGGAAGCGGTTTCCGTTTTAAAGCGCGACACCAGACACTTTGCGAAGCGTCAGATTACATGGTTTAGGCGGGAGCGGGACGTGCTTTGGTTTGACAGGGGAGATTACGCAAACGAGCAGGAAATCCTCGCGGCAATGTTAAGAGAAGCGGAGAAAACAGGTATGTTGACATAAAAAATATATGGATAGAATCAGGAGAAAAATAAAATGAACGATTATTTAAAATTGATGTACAAAGACTGTAAAATTGACGACAAGGTGCTTTCTTTCTGCTCCGAAATCGAGGACGATTTAAAGGAACGTTTTCAGACGATTGACGAGGTTGCCGAGTATAACCAGTTAAAGGTGCTTTCCGCCATGCAGAAAAACAGGGTCTCCGACACCCATTTTAACGCTTCGACCGGATACGGATACGATGACGACGGAAGAGACACGTTAGAGGCCGTATACGCGTCGGTATTCCATACGGAAAGCGCGCTGGTGCGTCCAAATCTGGTTTCGGGTACGCATGCGCTTTCGGTAGCGCTTTCGGCGAATGTCCGTCCGGGAGATGAAATTCTTTCTCCGGTGGGAAAACCGTATGATACATTAGAAGGCGTCATCGGAATCCGTGAGAGCAGGGGCTCTTTGGCGGAGTACGGAGTAACGTATGCCCAGGTGGATTTAAAGAAAAACGGAATGTTTGATTTTGACGGAATAAAGGAGAAGATTAACGACAGAACCAAACTGGTTACGATTCAGCGTTCCAAAGGTTATCAGACAAGACCGACCCTTTCCGTGGAAGCCATCGGCGTGCTGATTTCCTTTATCAAAAATATTAAGCCGGATGTAATCTGTATGGTAGACAACTGTTACGGTGAATTTGTGGAAGTGATTGAACCGACCGATGTGGGCGCGGATTTGTGCGTAGGTTCCCTGATTAAAAATCCGGGCGGAGGACTTGCCCCTATCGGCGGCTACATCGTGGGAAGAAAAGAATATGTGGAGAACTGTGCGTACCGCCTGACCGCACCGGGAATCGGAAAGGAAGTCGGCGCGAGCCTTGGTTTGAACCGTTCCTTTTTTCAGGGACTTTTTATGGCGCCGACGGTCGTTGCGGGAGCTTTAAAGGGGGCAATTTACGCGGCAAATATTTACGAAAAACTCGGTTTTTTGGTAGTACCGAACGGAAAAGAACCCCGGTATGATATTATTCAGGCAGTGACATTAAAGAGCAGGGAAGCGATGCTCGCATTCTGCCACGGCATTCAGGAGGCGGCGCCGGTAGACAGTTATGTTATACCGGAACCGTGGGCAATGCCGGGATACCATGACGAGGTTGTTATGGCAGCGGGCGCATTTATTCAGGGCTCCTCCATCGAACTTTCCGCGGACGGGCCGGTGACGGAGCCGTATGCGGTATATTTTCAGGGCGGCCTTACATGGTATCACGCAAAGTTCGGCATTATAAATTCCGTACAAAAACTATTTGAACAGGGTCTTGTTTTATGTTAAAATAAAAACGGAGAGCAAAAAAAGGGGGATTTTTATGGCCGGTAAAAACGGGAAAACATGGGTTTTGGTGTTATTGCTGCTGTGCGGCGTTGTAATCGGCAGCTTTCTGGGATATTTGACAAGGGATATATCGTGGTTATCATGGCTGGATTACGGAATGACATTCGGTATCGGAAACGGCGCAGACGGCGCGTTCTTTCTGAATCTCGGCATAATTACGGTTACTTTCGCACTTTCGATTAAAATCTCAATAGCCAGCATCCTTGGTGTTATCATTGCCTTTTTTGTTTACAGAAAGCTTTGATTCCGACCCTTTCCGCAGGGAAGGAGGCATATGGAACATTTTTTCACTCAAAAGGAACTTCCGCTGTCCGAACGCCCTTACGAGAAATGTGAGCGTTTCGGACCGGAGGTTTTGTCTGACGCGGAACTTTTGGCGGTTATCATCCGTTCCGGAACAAAAAAAGAGCGCGCGGTTGATTTGGCAATCCGTGTATTAGACCGTCCCGGATCAAAAAAAGGACTCGCGGCCCTGAATTATTATTCCCAGAAAGAACTTCAAAAAATCAAAGGAATCGGCAGAGTAAAAGCGATTCAGCTTTGCTGCGCCGCGGAACTTGCAAAACGTATGCAGGCAGCCTCTTTTGAAGAAAATACGGCATTCACGACGCCGCAGATGATTGCGGATGCTTATATGGGGCGTCTCAGGCACTGCCGCACGGAAGAAATCATTTTGTTAATGTTGGATACGAAGGGACGTAAAATCGCGGATTCCGTTGTGTCACGCGGAACCGTAAACAGTGCGATTCTGGAACCGAGAGAAGTGCTGACGACAGCCCTTCGTTATGAGGCGGTCTGTCTCGTGATACTGCATAATCATCCCAGCGGGAGCCCGACACCCAGTGAGGCGGATATCCTTGCGACAAAACGGCTTGCTGCGGCATGCGAAATCGTAGGGTTTTTGCTGCGTGACCATATTATAATCGGGGATAACCGCTACCTCAGCATGAAAGAAAGAGGACTCCTGAACTGATGTTTGTCAAAATATAGGACAAATATATGATTGAAATAAATAGGAAAAAGTGGTACACTATGATATGATTATATATATGTATCCTTCGGAGGGCAGCATGTCGGGAGGATATAATCCAGAATAACTATGTGAAGGGAGATTATTAAGTTGTCATCAAAGGTTTTTGCGATAGATTTTGGTACAAGCGTGCTTAAAATTTATAAGAAAAATGAAGGCGTTATTTTCGATGAGAAGAATGTTGTGGCAATCTGTGACGGCGTTGTAAATGCCATCGGAAATGAAGCTTTTGAAATGTACGGAAGGACGCCGGATAACTTTCAGGTGACGTTTCCGGTAAAATACGGCGTTGTTGCGGACTTCGGAAATATGCTGGCACTCTTGAACTCTGCCTTTGCGTCCCTTTCGGACAAGCATGGCAGGTTTAACGGCGCGGAGTTTATTGTCGCGGTTCCGAGCGATATCAGCGAGGTGGAATGCCGTGCGTTCTATGACCTGCTTTGGAGTTCTTCCGCAAAGCCGAAAAAGGACAAGGTATGTGCCGTCCATAAACCTGTGGCGAATGCCATTGGAGCGGGACTTGAAGTAATGACGGCAAACGGCATTATGGTAGTGGATATCGGTGCGGAAACCACGGAGATTGCGGTAATGGCGCTGGGCGGCATCGTCAACAGCAAAATGGTCGGCATCGGCGGAAACCGTTTGGATGAAACCATCATAAACAGTGTGAAAAAAAGATATAATTTAATCATTGGAAATAAGACGGCAGAGCTGATAAAAAAGGAGCTTGCGTGCGCCCTGCCGCCGAGAGAAGTAAAAACTCTCCGGGTTTACGGCCGCGACGTTATGACCGGACTTCCGACGGAGGCCGAGGTAGATTCGGCTTTTGTTTACGAGTCAATCGAAGAACACCTTCGCTCCATTGTGGACGCGGTCAAGATGATTCTTGAAAAAACGCCGCCGGAAATTGCTTCGGATATTCTGGATACCGGTATTTACCTGACCGGAGGCTCGGCTAATATCAAGGATTTAGACAAACTGTTTGCAAGAGAGACGGAGCTTGATATACACATCTGCGAAAATTCCGCCAATACGGTAGTTGTTGGTCTCGGAAGAATTTTGGAGAACGGCAAATACAGTGATTTAAGACTGACCTTGGACAAGATGACAAACGGAGGTTGATAGTACATGAAACGCCGCAGGAGGAGAAAGCGGATTGCGATTGAGTTCAATCCGAAGTATTTGTGGATTGTCTGTGTTATCCTTTGCATTGCGCTTATGTTTGCTTCTTACCGTTTTCCGGAACGCTTTTCCAAGGTAAAAACCGCGGCGGGCAATGTGATTTCCCCGATGCAGCGAGGCATTAACAGCGTCGGGCGCAGTATTTCCGACAGATTACAGGCATTTCGCGATGTCCGGGCACTGCGTAAAGAAAACGAGCTGCTCAAAGCAAAGATTGAGGAACTGACCGCAGCTAATCAGCAGCTTACGCAGGAAAAGTATGAATTAGACGGGCTTAGGCGTCTGTACGAGCTGGACGCGAAGTATATGGATTATAATAAGGTGGCCGCAAGAATTATAGCAAGCGATACCAATAACTGGTTTTATAATTTTATTATTGATAAAGGAAGCGAGGACGGCATTGTTGTCGGTATGAACGTATTGGCAGGGAGCGGCCTTGTCGGCATTGTTTCCGAGACGGGAAAAAACTGGGCGAGAGTACGCTCTATCATTGATGATGACAGCAATGTGAGCGGAATGTCCATAGAAACCCATGACACCTGTATTGTATCGGGTGATCTGAAACTGATGAAGGAACAGGGCGTAATCCGGATTGAGATGATTTCGATGGATGCGAATTTTAAGGAAAACGCGGAAATTGTCACTTCTCACATCAGCGATAAGTATCTGCAGGGGATTTTAATCGGCTATATCCGCAATATTAAAGTGGATTCCAGTAATATGACAAAGACGGCGGAGCTGGTGCCGGCGGTAGACTTTGAACGTCTGGACGAGGTGCTGATTATTACGGAGTTAAAAGAAGCCTATGACTTCGAATAGGATTTTCGGAAAGGAACGTAGGTTGTGATTCGTATTGTAATTGTGTTGTTGCAGCTTTTGCTTTGTTTTTTACTGCAAAGTACGGTAATGCCGGCTTTTTCCCTGGCGGGAGTGGTTCCCGACCTGCTTTTGATTCTGGTAATTGCCGTTGCGTACACCAGAGGGCGTATTGCGGGAATGCTTACCGGTCTGGCGGCAGGTCTTTTGACGGATGCCTGTTTCGGGGATTTGGTCGGTTTGTGTGCCCTGTTTTATTTGTGTATCGGTTACGCTGCAGGGTTTGCCAGAAAGATTTACGATGAGCGGGATTATATGTTACCTATGCTTATGATGATAGCGGGAGAGTTTTTGTATTCTTTTGCATATTATGTGACGCGTTTTTTGCTGCGCAGCAGAACGGAGTTCGGATATTATTTTATTCATCTGATTCTGCCGCGTATCGTATATACCGTTCTTGCGGCGGCTGTGCTTTATCCGCTGCTGCACGGGCTGCACAGGCTGCTTGTCAGATTTGAACAGAAGGAGGATTAGTTTTGTTTTATTTTATATACGGAAAAATTAAAGAATTTCTGTCCTCCCGTCTGCTTCCAATCGCTTTGTTTTATGTCGCATTGGCCGGCATCTTAATTTTTCAGCTGTATAAGATACAGATTTTAGAGGCAGCGCAGACAACGAAGGAGCAGGAATATAAATCAGTCCGGGAGCGGAAAACAAACAGCACCAGAGGATTGATTTATGACAAAGAGGGCAGGGTGCTTGCCTATAACGAACTTTCGTATTCCGTAATCTTGGAGGACAGCCCGTTACTGAATACGAACGACAAAAAGAATGCCATGCTGTATAAGCTGATTCATATATTAGAGCGGGAAAACGTGGCTCTGGAACCTGAATTTTATATTGCACAGAGCGAGTCCGGCAGCTTGGAATATACGGTAGAGGGAACCGCAAGGCTCCGCTTTATTAAAAACGCGCTGGGAAAGCAGTCGATTGACAATCTGACCGAGGAAGAAAGGGAAATAAGCGCCCAGGAACTGTTTGACCTGCTTCGCTACGGAAATAAAAAGTTTGGCTCCATGTACGGAATTTCCGACGAATATTCCTTGGAAGACGCGTTACGGATTATGTCCGTCCGCTATGCAATTTTTACTCTTTGGCCGAAATATTCGCAGATTACAATGGCAACCGGCGTTTCCGATACGCTGATTGCCGCTTTGCGTGAAAACAGCGCGGAACTTCCCGGTATCTCTATTGTTATGCAGACGAAACGCGTGTACAATTACAGTGAATATTTCGCGCATATTATCGGTTATACCGGCAAAATCAACGAAGACGAGCTGGAGGAATACAACGCGGAAGGTGAAATTTTTACGGCAACCGACTTTATCGGGAAAACGGGGTTGGAAAAATCTTATGAAGATGTGTTAAACGGTGAAAAAGGAATCGAAAAACTGACCCTGGATGAAAATTACCGGATTGTCAATACGGAGGTTTTGGCGGAGCCGCAGACAGGGAATAATCTGTACCTGACGATTGACGCGGAGCTGCAGAAAGCTTATTATCATCTGGTAGAAAAGGAGCTTGCAAAAATTCTTTTAAAGCAGATAACGGATAAATTAGATTACGGAACAAAAGGAGAGTCTTCCGACAATATTCTGATACCGATTTATGAGGTATATGATGCGCTGTTTTCCAACAACGTACTGGATGTCAGACGGATTTTCGACGAGGAGCCGCCAAAAGACGCCAGTCAGAACGAACTGGGTATCCACCAGAAGTTCCGTCTGAAGTATCAGACAGTGTTAAACCGCCTTGAGGAGTATCTTGCCTATGGCAGTAAGACGACTAACGCCAATGTTTCGGAAGAAATGGCGGAGTATCTGGATTATGTATATTCTAAGGTAATCTCAGCTTCCGTCGGCATTCTTCCGTCCGCGAATATTGACAGAACGGACGCGGTGTACCTTGGGTACAGAAACGGAGAGGTAAGTTTAAGCGAGTTCTTCACCTATGCCATTAATCAAAACTGGATGGATTTGAAACAGCTGGGAATCGGTGATTATTATGTCACCGACGAAATTTACGAGATTCTGCTTCGGAAGATTGTAACACTTCTGAACGAAGATGCGGCATTTGCGAAAAAACTGCTTCGTAACATGATTTTCCAGAGGGAGCTTTCAGGAAAGGAAATCTGCCTTCTGCTGTTTGACCAGTCCGTTTTAAGCTATAACGAGTCGGATTACCGTGCGTTAAGCAACGGTTCGCTGTCCGCCTATACGTTTATCAGGGAGAAGATTGAGAAAATCGAAATCACTCCGGCACAGCTTGCTCTGGACCCATGCAGCGCTTCTTTGATTATAACGGATGTAACGAACGGGGACGTTCTTGTTATGGTTACTTATCCGAGCTATGACAATAACAAACTGGCGAATAAAATCGACTGGGAATATTATTCAAAACTTTTAGAGGACAAGTCAAACCCGCTTTCCAGCCGCGTCACAAACTCAAAGACGACAACAGGTTCTACCTTTAAGATGATTACCAGTTTTGCGGGATACGGTGAAAACGAACTTGGACTTTATGAACAAATCGAAGATTTGGGAGAGTTTACGAAAGTTGTTCCTTCACCAAAATGCTGGTATTATCCGAGCAAACATGGTAAAATTGATGTACCGAGAGCGCTTTACCACTCCTGTAACTATTTTTATTATGAAGTGGGCTACCGGCTGGCAGAAGATTTTAACGGACAGTACAGCGACTCCCTCGGTATTGCGAAGCTGACAAAGTACGCCGAGAAGTTTGGTCTTGGCGAGAAATCCGGTATTGAAGTCGCGGAGTTGGAGCCGCAGATTTCCCAAAAGGATGCCGTTCGAAGCGCAATCGGGTACGGGCACAGTTTTACCCCGTCACAGATTTCGCGCTATGTTACGACGCTTGCAAACCGCGGGACCTGTTATAATCTGACGTTGATTGACCTCATTACGAACCGTTCCGACCAGTTGGTGGAGGATCACCGTGCGACGGTATTGAATCAGATTACGGAGTTTTCCAATGCCGAATGGGAGCAGGTACAAAGAGGAATGTATCTGGTATTAAACAGCAGCGATTCCACGGGACGTCAGTATAATGCGCTCGGGTTTGACGCTGCCGGAAAGTCCGGTACGGCAGAGGTATCCGACACCAAGCCAAGCCATGTACTGCTTGTTTCCTATGCTCCGTATGAAACTCCGGAGATAGCGGTAACGGTTGTCATTCCGAATGGGTATACTTCCACGAATGCAGTGGATTTTGGGTATGTTGTCTATGATTATTATTATCATCCGGATACCTATACCAGAAATTATGATAAGATTACAGAGGAATAATCGGAGGAGAAAAGTATGAGCAATGCAGTAGTAATTAAAGGAACTACTTACGGCTTTTCCGTTTTTATCGATGAGCAGGCAGACTTTACGGTAATCTGTAAAGAACTGGGGGAAAAGTTCAGAGAGTCCTCAAAATTTTTCGGAGATGCCAAAATGGCAATCTCTTTTGACGGGAGACCGCTTAGTGACGAGCAGCAACGGCAGCTTTTGGACATTATTGCCGAAAATTCCGAGGTTCACATCGTCTGCGTGATTGAACACAATACGGAAACGGAAGAACTGCACCGGCGTTCTTTGGAAGACCGGCTTCAGGTGTTAGAGGGGGCAACCGGGCAGTTTTATAAAGGAAACCTGCGTTCCGGACAGGTTCTGGAAACGGAAACGAGCATTATCATTATCGGTGACGTGAATCAGGGAGCGACCGTGACTTCAAAAGGCAATATTATCGTTTTGGGAGCTTTGCTTGGCAATGTATATGCAGGGGCCGGCGGAAATCAGGACGCATTTATTGTGGCACTTGAACTGGACCCGGTGCAGATTCGTATCGCGGACACTATCGCGAGAGCGCCGGACCGGGAAGGAAAAATGCCCTGGAAGCGCTCAAAGGAGAAAACAAAAGAGCCGAAAATCGCGTTTCGGTCGGGGGAAAATATATTTATTGAACCGGTTTCCAGAACGGTCTTAAATGATATAAAATTATAAAAATCGGAGGATATGAACGAATGGGCGAAGTAATCGTAGTAACATCAGGAAAAGGCGGCGTCGGCAAAACCACGACAACGGCAAATGTCGGCACCGGACTGGCAAAATTGGAAAAGAAAGTGGTACTGATTGATACCGATATCGGACTTAGAAATCTGGATGTAGTTATGGGATTGGAAAACCGGATTGTTTATAATCTGGTTGACGTAATCGAAGGAACCTGTAAAATCAATCAGGCTTTTATCAAAGTAAAGGGATATAACAATTTTTACCTTCTGCCTTCCGCGCAGACGCGGGACAAGACGGCGATTACGCCGGAGCAGATGAAGAAGCTGACCGATCAGTTAAAAGAGGAGTTTGACTATGTCATTATAGACTGTCCGGCGGGTATCGAGCAGGGATTTCACAACGCGATTGCCGGCGCGGACCGTGCGCTTGTCGTAACAACGCCTGAGGTTTCCGCAGTACGCGACGCGGACCGTATTATCGGTCTTTTAGAGGCGAATGAAATCCGGCGGACCCACCTGATTGTCAACCGTCTGCGCATGGATATGGTAAAGCGCGGCGATATGATGTCAAGCGAAGACGTGGTTGAGATTCTTGCGATTCCGTTAATCGGTGTGGTTCCGGACGATGAAAATATCGTTATTTCCACAAACCAGGGAACCCCGCTTGTAGGAAACAATACGCTTGCCGGAAAGGCATACATGAACATATGCAGACGTGTAGACGGTGAAGAAGTACCATTCCTTGATTTAACCGGCAAGGGAGGAATATTCAGTCGTCTTTTCAAGAAGAATTAAAGGAGGGAAAACATGAGTTTTTTGGATTTTTTCGGTAAAAATAAGACGTCGGGTTCCGTTGCGAAGGATCGTTTAAAATTGGTTTTGGTGTCGGATCGTGCCGGCTGCTCTCCGGAGATTATGGAACAGATGAAAAACGATATTATTGCTGTTATTTCAAAATACATCGAAATTGATATGCAGGGATTGGATATCCAGATTAAACAGACACAGTCGGATTCGGACAACGGCACGGTTCCTGCTATCTTTGCCAATATTCCGATTAAGGATATGCGTACAAAGAATTAGAGGGTATTTCATGTTTAAACTATGGGAACGGTACGATTTGAAGAAATACCGCTGGTCGATTTTACTGATTATTATCATTCTTTGCACCGCCGGTATTTATGTGTTGGGAAAAGTACAGGGAGAAGATATTGACATGGTTCCGAGACAGATAAAAGGTCTGATTGTCGGAATCCTGGGGGCAATGTTTATATCCATGTTTGACTATCACTTTATCTGTAAATTTTCGATACCTATGTATCTGGTGAATTTCGCGTTGTTGGCTGCGGTAAAGTATGCGACTCCCCTGCAGGTTAAACAAGGCGGTGCAATCCGCTGGCTTGGTATCCCAAACGGAGAAAATGCAAAGATTGTATTTCAGGCATCGGAACTTACGAAAATTGTTCTTGTTCTGTGCCTTGCAGCGCTGCTTGACCGGTTTATGGATAAAATCAAGCAGGGGTATGTGTTGCTTATGGCGGTTTGTATGCTTGCGATTCCGGTCGGTCTGGTGTTTTTACAGCCGGATCTCTCTACTACTATTGTAATCTGTGTAAGCCTCGTTGTCGTTATTTTTGCATCGGGAATTACCTATAAACTGCTTCTTCCGATTGCGGCTCTGGCCATACCGGTCGCGGCGGGGTTGTTTTGGTATGTACAGCAGGATTTCCAAACATTGCTTTCGGAAACACAGCAGCTTCGAATTTTATCAATCCTGCATCCCGATGCCTACATGGATGAGATTTACCAGCAGGAGAACTCCGTGACGGCAATTTCTTCGGGCGGACTTACAGGCAAATTGTTTTCCGGCGAAGGTACACTCGGCGCAAAGAATATTCCCGTGGTGGAAAGTGATTTTATTTTTTCGGGAATGGCGGAAGCCTTTGGTTTTTTAGGCGCCTGCCTTATTATCCTTCTCATTCTGGCACTGTCGTTTCAGTGTTTTATAACGGCAAAAAAGGCGCCCGACTATCTGGGAAGGCTGATTGCACTCGGAATCGGGACGACATATATCTTTCAGGCATTTGTCAATATCGGGGTTGTTACGATGCTTCTGCCAAATACGGGAATACCGCTTCCGTTTGTCAGCTACGGTCTAAGTTCCCTTATGTGTAATATGATTGGCGTCGGAATTGTCTTAAACATCGGTATTACAAAAAAGAAAACACGGGAGCAGATTGATCTTGAATTTGCTGTTACACCGAAGAAAGGGGTACTATGAATATTGGGTTAATTGCACATGATGCCAAAAAGAAACTGATGCAGAATTTCTGTATCGCATATAAGGGAATCCTCTGTCACCATACGTTATACGCTACCGGAACCACCGGGCGGCTTATTGAAGAAGCGACAAACCTTTCCGTTCATAAGTATCTTGCCGGACATCTCGGAGGAGAACAGCAGATGGGTGCACAGATTGAAAATAATGAAATGGATATGGTAATTTTTCTGCGGGACCCGCTTACTCCGAAATCGCATGAACCGGACGTAAATAACGTGGTAATCCTGTGCGATACGCATAATATTCCGCTGGCGACAAACCTTGCCACCGCGGAATTGCTTGTCAAGGGACTGGAACGCGGGGATCTTGACTGGAGAGAACTTTACAAAAATTAATTATGTAAACAAAGGAAGTGAGTGCTATGAAACGAAACAAAAGAATCTTGGGAACGGCAGCGCTTTTTTGCGCCCTTTTTTCCGCCGGCTGCGGCAGGAGCGCCGATTTAGATTCTCTTCCTTTGGTTTATACCGGCTCGAAATCCTTTGAATATTATGATGTGGGAAATGACAGAAACGCGGATTTTTTGCTCGGACGCGCCGCCGAAGTTTCTATTCCTTCCTTAGAAACGGAAGATGAGCCTTCTCAGGAGTATGCGTACGGATTATACTGTATATCCGAAAATAAAGTATTAGAAGAATCCCGTATTTTAGAAAAGATTTATCCGGCAAGCACCACAAAACTTATGACGGCGCTTCTTGCCTTAAAGTATTGCAATTTGAGCGAAAGCGTTACTTTCAGTTACAACGCTTCTCATATCGGTGTGTACGGAGCGGTACTCTGCGGATTTGAGGAAGGCGATACTCTTTCTTTAGGGGATTTGCTTTCCGCGATGCTGATTTGCAGCGGAAATGACGCCGGAATCGCGATTGCTGAGCATGTTTCCGGTTCGGTGGAAGCGTTTGCCGAATTAATGAATCAGGAAGCAAAGCGGCTTGGTGCGGTTGACACTCATTTTACGAATCCGCACGGGCTGCATGATATAAATCATTATACAACGGCATATGATATGTATTTGATTCTGAATGAATTGATTCACTATAATAAATTTGTCTCGACGATTTCGCAGTCTTCCTGTACCGTAGAGTATACGGACGCCAAAGGAAATGCGAAAAGCAAGATATTTGAAAGCACAAACCTCTTTTTTTACGGAACATTTGAAGTTCCGGAGGGAATTGAAATTATCGGCGGAAAAACCGGCACGACGAACGCTGCCGGATGCTGTCTGATTCTTTATTTCAGGGCTCAGAACGGTTCTTCCTACATTGCGGAGGTGTTTCACGCGCCGACATATGAAGCTCTCTACGGAAAAATGGTGGAACTGATGAAGTCCGTCAGTCTGCCGGAAAAATAAAAAGGGGAAGCAACAAAAACAGGGAAAGGAGGTGGATGCCGCCGTGGCAAAAGATAATAATATCGTAAAATTCCGCACCAGACGGGAAGTAAATATCGGTCTTGTCGTTGCGTTTGCCATATTAGTAATCCTTGTAATAAATATTTACCGTTATTTTACCACGCCTCATCTTTCCGTATATGAAGTGCAGGCGGGCAGCGTGGGCAGCGAGTCAAAGACCGTGGCTATGATACTGCGTGCGGAAACCGTATACCGTACCGAACAGGCAGGGTATTTAAACTATTATTACCGCGAAGGCGCACGGGTGGCAAAAGGCACAAAAGTATATTCCCTGAACGATTCCTCCGATTTTCAGAGTCTGTTGACGGCAAACGAAGAAACTTCCGCGCTGGCGGTAAACGATATCCTCCGTTTAAAAAAAGAAGTGCGCGACTTTGCCGCGAATTATTCCGACGCGGCATTTTCCGAAAGCTATAATCTCAAAGAGGATTTTCTTTCCGATTACATGCGTTACAGGGATGTTTCCATGCTGGACGCACTGATAGCGCAGTCTCCTAATTCGTTTTCGGGTTTTCTGACGGTTTACGCGCCAAAGAGCGGTTCTATTACATATTTTTCGGATGTCTATGACGGTTACACAAAAGAACAAATTACCGGAGAGGAGTTTGCGGCGGAAAAACGCTCTGCTCCGGAACGCAGCAAACCGACCGGCCTTTCCGCAATCGACAGTTTCGCTTATAAGCTGGTAACGGAAGAAGACTGGCAGCTTGTAATTCAGCTGGACGAATATGCCCTGAAACGGATACAGACGGGAGAGGATACGGTAATATTCCGTATTTCCGGAGACCCCGTACTCTATCAAAAGCCTTATGAACTACTGTGGATAAACGGCGGAGCTTATCTGCTTGTGGAAATGGACCGCTACGGAACGGAATATTTAAGCGAACGCTTTTTAGATATCACGCTTGTGTTTGACGCAGAGGAGGGCTTAAAAATACCGGGCTCTTCCGTTACGGAAAAAGAGGTCTATCAGATACCGGAACGCTTTGTTATGGCCGGCGGCATGGGGGACGAAGACAGTGTCGGCATCAGCATAGAACGGTTTGATGCGGAATCCGGCGAAGTGAAACCGGATTATCAGGAGATAAAACCGCTGTTTTTTGAAAACGGCTATTATTACATTGCCTCCGAAGATTTTGATTCCGGCAGTTATATCAATTCCGCGGGACTTATCGCAGAGCCGGAACGCGCGATGTTGTATTCGTTTTTGACAAACTTGGAGGGCGTCTACAATATGAATCAGGGATATGCCGTGTTTAAGCGGATTGAACGGATTACCGATTTGGAGGATTATATCTTAGTACGCTCCGGTCTTGCCGGCGGAGTGGCGCTTTACGACCATATTGTGCTTGATGTATCGGCAGTTACAAAAGATGTCATACTTATAGAGGGAGAATAGCGGAATGCAGGAAATAAGCAGTATGAAAGAGGCGGTATCCAAGGTGCGGGAAAATATTCTTTCCGCCTGTAAACGTGCCGGGAGAGACCCCAAAGACGTAACGTTGGTTGCGGTCAGTAAAACCATGCCGGTTTCGGCAATCAGAGAGGCAATGTCTTACGGACTTACCGAATTTGGCGAAAACCGCCCGCAGGAGCTTAGGGACAAGCAGGCGGAAATCAAAGAAGCGCTTCGCTGGCATATGATTGGAGCGCTGCAGACGAATAAATTAAAATATGTTGTCGGAAAAACGGTATTGATTCATTCCGTGGACTCCTTACATCTGGCGGAAGCGATTGAGGCGGAATCGGAAAAACGCGGAGTTGTCTCCGAGATTTTACTTGAAATCAATATTGCGCAGGAGGCCTCCAAACACGGAATCGCACCGGAGGAATTAGAAGGACTTGTGCGGAAGCTGGCGGCATTTCCTCATTTAAAAATCCGCGGGCTGATGACGGTTGCTCCGTATACCGAAATTCCGGAAGAAAACCGTCCATATTTTCAAAAAATGAAGCAATTAGTAGTTGACATCAATTCCAAAAACATTGATAATGTATATATGGATATGCTGTCGATGGGAATGACCGGAGACTATGAAATCGCGGTGGAAGAGGGCGCTACTCTAGTCCGTGTCGGCACCGGCATTTTCGGACACCGTGCTTATCCGCCAAAGGAATAAAAGGAGATAGTTGTATGGGTAACTTTTTAGAACGTATTCTGAATAAAATGAATGTGACGGACGAGGATGACTTTGATGACTTTGACGATTTTGACTCGGATTCGTCTTTCCGCAAGGAAAGAAAGAAATCGGAACGTCTGAATCAGACTGCGGTAATAGAAGAACCGCAGTCATTCCGGAAGGAATCTTCACGTTCTGCGTCCCTGCCTGCCAAAGCGGTAAAACCACAGAAAATTTCCGAAGAAGAAAAGTTTGATTACGATTATTCTGAGAGCAGAAAAGAACGCCCACAGCGCCCGGAACGCGTTTCAACGTCCGGCAGCCGCGTGGTTCCGCTTCGTTCTGCTTCCGCTTCCAAGATTTTAGAGGTCAGCATTATGAAACCGACCCGATTTGACGATTCGCAGGATATTTGTGATATGCTGGTAAACGAGCGTGCCACGGTTGTCAATTTAGAAGGAATCGATTTGGTGCTTGCGCAGCGTATTATGGACTTCATTTCGGGTGCGGTATATTCTTTAAACGGGAAGATTCATCAGATTTCCAACCTGATTTTTATTATCTCCCCGGAGAATGTTGATATTTCGGGAGATTATCTCTCTTACGTAGAACAAAACGGTTTTGAAGTGCCGACTTTAAACCAGTGAGCGCAAGCCTATGGAGGAACTTCTGTTAAAAAAGAGGATTGCTGAGCTGAAAAAACGGGCTGAGTTTGCGTACAAGGCCGAATTTACGGATTTTTTGACGCTAAGTGAGATACAGACAGCCAAGTCCGTCTTAAGCGGCGCAAACTTCCTGTTTTACGGAGGGCTTGCCGATTCGGAGCGTCAGATGCTCTGTGTTGCGCCCGATACAACGGAGATTACTCTGGAACTTTTTCCGATTTGCGGAATGCGGATTACACCAAAGAATGTCAAGTTTGCCGAAAACATTACCCACCGGGATGTGTTGGGAAGCGTACTGGGACTCGGGTTGGATCGTTCCGTAATCGGAGATATTTATTTAAAGGAAAAAGAAGCTTATCTGCTCTGCGCAGAACGAATCGCTCCTTTTTTATCGGAACATCTGGTGCAGGTTCGTCATACCGCTGTTTCCTGCCGGATTGATTTAGCGGATACAGATGAGTTTAAACGGGAATTTCAGACTGTAACAAGAACGGTTGCCGCAAATCGCATTGATGCGGTTGCCGCGGCCGCGTTCGGCATTTCAAGAAGCAGCGTCGTTTCTGCGGTGACAGGCGGAAAAGTATTTATTAACGGACGTGAGACAACCTCTCCTTCCGTAACGGCGAAAGAGGGCGATATTATTTCGTTCCGCGGTTACGGCAAAGTACGTTTAAAAGAAATCGGCGGACTGACGAAGAAAGGACGTATTTCGATTACGTTAGAGCGTTACCAATAGAGAAAGGAATAATTATGATTACACCGATTGAAATCCAGAATAAAGTATTTAAGTCAGGCGGATTAGGCTATGATAAAAAAGATGTGGACAGCTTCATGCAGCAGATTCTTGAAAACTATGAGGAACTGTACCGCGAAAAGATGGAAATGAACGACCGCATCAATGTATTAAACGAGGGGCTTCAATACTACAAATCAATTGAAAAGACGCTGCAGAAGGCATTGGTGCTCGCGCAGCGCACGGCAGACGCAACCGAGGTAAATGCCAAGGAAAACGCCCGTCTTATCGAGAAGGAAGCCGCAACAAAAGCAAGTATTATCCTGGAAGATGCCAAAAGAGAACTGGAACATATCCGCAGGCAGACGGTTGAACTGGTTCGCCAGTATGATATGTATAAAGCAAAGTTTAAAAGTCTCGCGGCAGCACAGACAGAGCTTTTGGACAGCGAGAGCTTTTCCGTTGACCTTGACAAGCTTTCCATGTTCGCACCTATGCCGGACTCCGTGGAAACGCCGGCCGGTGCGTATGCCGGTATGGAGGAGGAAAAACCGGCGGAAAACCCGCTTGATTCTTTAGAAGATGAAGAAATTGAAATTATAAATTTAGATGAATAATTCAGAGGATTTGGAATGAACGAACTTATTGTACACGATACGGATAACACGCCGATTTATCGGATTTTACTGGAAGAAAGTTTTGAAGGACTTGTACCGCTTCTGCATTCGTTAGACGTTTCAAACAGAAAACTATGCGTTGTCAGCGATTCCGTAGTAGGAGAACTTTATGGAAAAACCATATGCGAAATGTTAAAAGAAGCGGGCTTTTTTAGCGTTTTGTTTACTTTTCCGGCGGGAGAGGCGTCAAAGAATCTGTCTACGGTAGAGGGGCTTTACGATTTTCTGATTGCAAATTCTTTTGACCGGAATGATGTCCTGTTGGCGCTTGGCGGCGGTGTTACCGGCGATTTGACCGGTTTTGCGGCTGCCACTTATTTGCGCGGCATCCGTTTTGTCGGAATCCCGACTTCCCTCCTTTCTATGGTAGATTCCTCTATCGGCGGAAAGACCGGGGTCGATTTTAAGGCATATAAGAATATGGTTGGCGCGTTTTATCAGCCGTCCGCCGTATATATCAACGTAAACGCTCTAAAAACCCTTTCTGAGCGCGAATTTCTCGCAGGTATGGGAGAAGTCGTAAAGCATGGTTTTATCCGTGATTTCGGCTATTACACGTTTTTAAAGGAGCAAAGAGAAAGAATCCTGGGAAAAGATACGGAAACGCTTCGCTCTATGGTTTACCGGAGCCTTTGTATTAAAAAGGCGGTGGTGGAACGTGACCCTAAAGAACGCGGGGAACGCGCCTTGTTGAATTTCGGACACACAATCGGACATGCGGTCGAAAAGCTGAGTAACTTTTCCATGCTGCACGGAGAGTGTGTTTCCGTAGGCATGATTGCCGCGGCAGAGCTCTCCGTATTACGCGGGACGCTTTCCAAAGAAGATGCCTCTCGAATACGGGAAATGCTGTCCTCTTACGGAATGCGTACAAAAGTTCCGGCGTTAGGAAGAGAAGATCTTCTTTCGGTATGTCATCGGGATAAAAAGTCGGACGGCTCCAAGATTAAGTTTATTCTCTTGGATTCTATCGGAAACGCATTTATTGATTCCGAGGTATCCGACGAAGAAATCTGGACGGCATTTCAGGCAATTATATAAAAATAACGGAGTTTAATTTATAATGGAACGCAGGAAATTTTTACGAAGCAGTTTGTTTCATATTGTTTTACTGGCGGTATTGATTGCCGCCGACCAGCTGGTGAAGTTATGGGCGAGAACCGCCCTGAAAAACGCGCCGTTGATTTTGTGGAAGGACGTATTTTCTTTAAGGCTTGTGTACAATACGGGCGGACCTTGGGGCGTAATGGGCGGACATACTGTACTTTTAACGCTCTTTTCCGTCATTGTGCTTGTTATCGTGATATTTGCCTACCTTTGGCTGCCTAAGTCGGCTCGTATGCGCCTGCTGCGCTTTTGTATTGCCCTTATTACAGCCGGGGCAGTAGGAAATATTATCGACCGTATTATGTTCGGCAGAGTAACGGATATGTTTTCGTTTGATTTAATTCAGTTTCCGGTATTTAACGTAGCGGATTCCTGTATCGTCTGCGGCTGTATTTTGGCTTGTTATCTGCTGATTTTTTATTACAAAGACGAGGATTTTAACAAATGGAAGAAATCAAATTCATAGCGCGGGAGCAGGATACCGGGCTTCGTCTCGATAAATGTATCGCTGTAAATTATCCCAAGGTATCGCGCTCTTATGTACAAAAGATTATTGAAAGCGGCGGAGCATTGCTGAATAACAATACCGGACGCTGCAAGGATTTTGTGAAAGCGGGAGATGAGATTAGTGTTCTGATTCCGCCGCCGGAAGGACTTGCGGTAGACGCGGAAGATATTCCGCTTCAGATTGTTTACGAAGACGATGATATTATTGTAGTTGATAAACCGAAGGGACTGGTAATCCACCCGGCGGCAGGCCATTATACAGGAACGCTTGTAAATGGGCTGCTTTATCATTGTAACGGTTCCCTTTCCGGAATTAACGGGATTTTGAGGCCGGGAATTGTACACCGGATTGACAAGAATACGACCGGAATTATTGTTGCCTGTAAAAATGACACGGCACACAGAAACCTTGCCGAACAGTTTAAGGAACATTCGATTACCCGACAGTATAACGCGCTTGTTTACGGCACGTTTCAGGAACCGGAGGGGAGAATCGAGACCCTGATCAGCAGGCACCCCGAAGAACGGATGAAAATGGCGGTCAACCCTACAAGGGGAAAACTTGCCGCGACAAATTATCAGGTATTGGAGCAGTTCGGAACGAAGTATTCTCATATCGCATGCCGACTGGAAACCGGAAGAACACACCAGATTCGCGTACATATGTCAAGCCTCGGACATCCGTTACTCGGCGATACCATGTACGGTCCGAAAAAAGATCCGTTCCACTTAACCGGTCAGACGCTGCACGCCGGAGTGCTTGGATTTGTTCATCCTACAAATGGAGAGTATATGGAGTTTTCTTCCGAGCTGCCGGACTATTTCCGCGATTTGATCCAAAAGCTCAGAAATTGCACGTAAGACAGGACGGTAAAATCCGAAAAAAGGAAAAGGGATTGGTAGTATGAAACGAAACGCGGTAAATGAATTGATTGAGTGGAAGGAGCAAAAGTGTCCGGTGCCGTTTCTGCTCGCGGGTACGAAGGGGGTAGGAAAAACTTATCTTGCGATTGAGTTCGCGCTTGCCTATTATCCGCAATACCTATATGTGAATTTTGAATTGAACGCCGTGGCGGAGCAATTCTTTTGTGATAAAATTCTTTCCGGCCTTTCCGTTTCGGAAACGATAGCGCAATATTTCGGGCTGGACGAAACCATTCTTTCCGAACTCATCGTAATTTTAGATGAAGTTTCTTTTTGTCCGCCTCTCTTTAAATCCTTAGCGCATTGCGGCTCCTTTCCGATTATCGCAATTTCCGGTCTTTTGCCGCCTCCCAAAATGCTCGAACATTTTCATGTATGCCGGCTTTTTCCGTTACGTTTTGACGAGTTTCTTTGTGCTGTCGGAAACGATTGGTATGTCGATATTATCCAAGGGCATTTTCTGGCATCAAAACCGGTTCCGGATATCGTCCATCAGGAGCTTTTGGCGCTTTTTGAAGAATATCTGGTCGTCGGCGGAATGCCCGCGGCTGTCAACGAGTACATTTCCTCCAAATCCGTCTATAATGTCGGGGAAGTCCACTGCATGATAAAAAACCGGATGCGTGCGGTCATGGACGCGGTATACGACGAAAAAGAGACCGGAAAGGCAGTACAGATTATGGAGGTGCTTCCGGAACAGTTAAAGCGCGAAAATAAGAAATTCCGCTTTAATTTGATTCGAAAGGGTGTTACCTATGCGCTTTACCGGGACAGTCTTCTTGCCTTAGAGCGGAGCGGCATGATTCTGAGGCTGAATAAGCAGGAAAAAGATACACATTTTAAGCTGTATCTGCCGGATGTCGGAATGCTTTCTTCCGCGTTTGCAGGTGAAGAGACGGATGAAATCCGCAAAGCGCTGTTAGAAAATTATGTGATGCAGACATTACTCGCAGGTGAAAATTATCGACTAAGTTTCTGGGAATCAAAAGCACAGGCAAAGGTGGATTTTATCCTTGAAAAAGACGGGTATGAGACTCCGGTAGAACTTAGACTTTCCAAGGGTGGGAGAGGCAAGAGCATTGCATCGTACCGCGCCGCAAAGAACTGTCGGGAAGAAACTCTGTATTACTGTTTCGGCTTTGAAAATTTTTATTCTACATCTGTGTCAAGGCAGATTCCTTATTATGCAGTTTTCTGTCTCGAATAATTTTTTTGTCAAAAAATGAAATTAATGCTTGCATTTTCAATTCTAATATGGTAGAATTATATTACACCATCACCCTGCTTTAAATTACAGGAGGTCTGTAAGAACGAATACGGCGTTATACAGACGTAGAAAAAGGTGTAGAGGGGTTGAACTCATGGGTGATATTCGATTACATGAAGGCGAATTAAACATCATGGAGCTTCTTTGGTCCAATAAGGTGTTAGCCGCCAAGGATATTTCAAAAATAATTAAAGAATACATCGGCTGGGAAAAGAACACTACATATACTGTGATAAACCGCTTAATAGAGAAAGGAGCGGTACGCAGAGAAGATCCCGGATTTATCTGCCGGGCACTGATTTCCAAGCGGACAGTACAAAATATCGAAACCAAGGCGTTGTTAGACAAGGTATATAACGGTTCTTTAAACAACTTTTTGGTAGAGTACCTAAAAAATCAGTTACTGTCACCTTCCGATGTAATGGAGTTGGAACGCATTGTGAGCGATTATAAAATGTAGCAGCAATGCGGAAGAGGATTTCGCAAATTACTTTTTTTCACGCAGTGTTACTGCATTTTTTGCACTGCGTCGTCTTTCTTCCTCAATATCTGCGTAGTGCTTACGGGTAGTATTTACATCCTTGTGACCGAGGACATCGGCTACTAAATATATGTCACCGGTCTCTTTGTAAAGTTCTGTACCGTAAGTACTTCGCAATTTGTGGGGAGTAATTTTCTTTACGGTCGTAACGGTTTTCGCGTATTTTTTCACCAAAACTTCCACATTGCGGACGCTGATGCGCTGCATCCGGTTAGATAGAAAAAAGGCATTTTCATGTCCCTCTTTCGGAACCATTTTCTTTCGTTCTTCGTAATAAGTAAGAAGAGCTTCCCTTACTTCATCTCCGAAATAAACAAACGACTCATAGCCGCCTTTGCGCACAATATTGACACGGTCGCTGGAAAAATCAATGTCGTTTATGTCAATGCCGACACACTCCGAGACACGGATTCCGGTGCCAAGCAATAGGGTAGTAAGCGCCAAATCGCGCACTTTGCTTTCTTCATGGCGTGCCTGCTGTTGTTTGGTAAGGCGTTCGCCGCTTTCAACCACATCTAAAAAGTCTGCGGCCTCGTTCGGTTCAAAACGAATAATGTTTTTTTCGTGGATTTTCGGCATTGTCACCTGTAAGGTGGGATTTTCGTCAATCAGGCGGTTTGAATGAAAATACCGGTAAAACGTCCTCAAGGACGCCAGTTTTCGTTTTATGCCGCGTTCATTGTTCGTAATTTCTTTTCCTTCCTTATTGGTATACAGTTTCAGGTACTCCAGATATTCCTCAATATCCATCGGCTGAAGCTTTGATAAAAGGTCAAAATCAATTTCTTTTAAAGCCTTTCCCTGATACAAAGGATTTGTTGCGGAAATATATTCAAAAAACACATGCAGATCAAAAGCATACGCAATCCTTGTACGGGACGCGGTAACCGGCTCAATGCCGCGGAAAAACGTCGCCACATAAGGCGGCAGGTCGGAAATAAGTTCCCGAAGGCGTTTTGTGTTTTGAATATTTGTCTGTTCGTGATAAGTACGTTGTTCCATAGGACACCTCATATATCGGAAAAATAGGTTGTAGGGCAGTATATACAAAATTGCGCTAAACCATAGTTTAACGCAATTTTGCGGGTAGATTGCAGTAACTTATTGAAATTCCTTTAGCATATTCTTGATCGATGTATAATTTCTCTTGGATATTAAGTATCTGTAACTGTACAATATAAAGCCGTCTACCTGTTTTGTATTTCTTGCATATTGAATCATATTACGAAGTACATTGGCATCCTGATACCACGCGTTTCCTTCGGTTTTGATTCCGGCTTTATAAGCCGCGATGCCTACATACAATTTTACATCCGGATTCACCGCCGCGTCAATGAAACGCTTTAAAATATTGTTATAAGGATAAACGGTATGGTCATTGCTCCAATAAAGCTGCGGACACAAATAATCGATGTAACCGTCATGACCGAGCCATGTCTCAAAATCCACATAATATTTGTCGTCTGCCTTTAACGCGTCCATAAAACCGCCCGGACTGATGCCGAATACAGCGTCAGGGTTAATTTCTTTTACGGCTGCATATACGCCGCGTACCAAAGAATTGACGTTTTCGCGTCTCCAGTCTGCGATGGAAAGATACGATTTTCCTTTCGCAATCTGTTCCTTTTTGTATGTTTCATATTCCGGTGCGTCAAAATTGCTTGTGAAATTTTTACCAAGCGTCGGATAGAAATAATCATCAAAGTGAATGCCGTCTACATCGTAATTTTCAACAATTTCCCGGATACCGTTTATAATCAGCGTCTGAACTTCCTTTGACGCCGGATTATAATATAATTTTCCGTCATAAGTCAACACATTGCGATCATTGTTTTTATTGCTGTCGGTACGATAAATTCTTGCCGGATTGTCTTTGCTCAAATCGTTTACATCTGTGGAACTGGACGTTATACGGTAAGGATTGAGCCATGCGTGGATTTCAAGTCCGCGTGCATGCGCTTCTTCTACCATGATTTCCAACGGGTCAAAGCCCGGGTTCTTTCCCTGCGTGCCCGAAATATAACGCGACCATGGGAAATACGACGACGAATACATCGCATCGCTGAACGGCCGCACATGAACGACAACGGCATTCATATTCATGGCGCTGATTTCATTAAACATCGTTTCGATTTCTGCCTGAAACTCTTTTTTCGTATAACCGGTGGTCTTAAACTCCAAATAAGTAATCCAGACAGCCCGGAACTCTTGTGTTTCTTTGTTTTCTCCGAAACGCCGGATAATGATATGCGTATTCCCTGCCTCGTCGGTTGCCATAAAGGTATATTTACCCTCTGAAAGAAGCAGTTCCTTTTCGTTGGTAAATACCTCCGCCTTTGCCCAAACCGAATCCGAAGGCGATGCGTAAGCACCTTCTACATATTGAAGGCTTATGTTGTCGCAAAGATTATCTTCCGCCCGCATCGTAACCATATAAGAATCCTTTGTTTTTTGGGAAGTTACCGTAACAACCGGGGACTCTTTATCCACATTATCCACATTAAATACAAGAAGAACTTCCTCACCGGCTTCGTTCACGGCAAATACGGAAACGTAGCCGTTTTGTTCAATAGAAAAAGTATATGCTCCGTCGGCATTCTGTTCAATTTCAAAGCAATAGTCCGTGTATTTGGTGAAATAGGTTGTTTTTGCCACCCGTGCGTATGCGTACATTAAAGTAGTCAGTTCGGAAGAACTTTCCACGGAAAGCGTAACCTCTAACGATTGGGTGAACGTTTCCGCGTCATAATCCGCACTGATATGAAGTGAGCCGGACTTTGCCTGCGGTACTTTTTTTGCCTGTAATGCGGCATCTGCCTGTACCCTGTTGTCCCCCAAAAAGAACATCGCAGTCAAAATTGTAACTACACAAAAGGAAAGTATCCTCTTAATTTGACTTTTCTTCATAAATAATTTCTCCTAACTTATCTCTTATTTAAAATGAACGTTAAAATGAACAGGGCTTTAAAAATGCCGCTTATCTTTTGGTCGGATATTTCGCAAAAATCTCGGAAACCGCATCAAAAAGAGCTTTTGCCGCTTTTTTCTGGTATGCGGTATCTTTAATCTTTTGAAAATCGCTGTCATTGGTAATAAAACCGCACTCCACTAAAACAGCAGGGACGGTATTATCATGTATTACAACAAAGTCTGCCGTCAATATGCCTCTGTTCCGGGTCCCCCATTCCGAAACAAGATGATTCAGAACCGTAGTCGCCAGCGTGGAACTTTTTAGTCCGGTGGAATCTGCCGTGTTATTGAAAGCGGAATAATATACGCTTGTCCCTGCCACCGACGCGCTTGAATGCGCATTTACATGGAAGCTGATAAAGAAATCGGCTCCCACCGACTTGGCAAATGCGGCGCGGGTTTCCAGTGCGATTTTTGTATCCGTGGTACGGGTATAATATACCTTTATGCCCGAATTTTTGAAATATTCCGGCGCATATATATTTACGACATTAAAATTAACTGTTTTCTCGTAAACGCTTCCGCGTAACGTCCCCGGGTCGATTCCGCCGTGTCCGGCATCCAGTACGACTATTTTATCGTAAATCTTCGGAGGATCATCAATTCTTACCGCAAGATAACCGCCGCTGATATTGTAAGAATATCCCTGAATTTTTGTCGTATTAAAGGTAATAACCGTACTGTTATCCGCCGCCTTGTAACTGATATTGTAGCTTTTTAAGGTAGAAATCGGATTATATACTTCCTGTTCCGACAAAAACTTCATATGGTTTCCGGAAATGCAGATGGTAAAACGAAGATTACCGTATTCGTCACTGTCCGTCAAATTTTTCTTCGTGACTCCTTCCGGCAGCCGGATTACAAAACTGTTCCGCGAAAATACCGCGTCCGGCAGCAATGCCGCCGAAGCGTCTTCGCCGCCCATCGTACTGGTCTGCTCCGAATCTTCCGTAGAATTACCCGTAATGCCGATAAACTTTATGTAATCCTGGTACAGCCCTAACGAGTCGGTAAAATGAATTACGCAGCCGTTTGGTACCTTATATGAATAATAGTGCAGCTCTTTCGTTTTCACAATCGTAATCTTAAAGTTATTCTCACCGAAAAGGTACGAATAGTTTAAATACGCATTCTCCGTATTATAGTAAGCTTTTCCGCCGAACGGATTATGACAGTTCACGAAAACAATCTCAATTACGTCCTGTTTATCCGTTATCCTGACTCTGTCAAGGTCAATGCCGTTCAGGTAAAGAGCGTCCGAATTCAGACAGGAATACGCGGAAACGGATACCGGAACCTGATATCCGAGGGAGGTAAAATGCTCGACTACCTGTTCGTATGTCTGATACGAAAACAACTCTTTCGCATAGGAAGCCGTATCCGGAACTACCGTGCCGGAAGGTATTTCCTGACTTGGAGGTACCGTTGCGTTCCCCCCACCTACCGTACCGCTGATTTGTAAACTTCCCGTTTTTTGGTCATAGGACGTCTGAAATCCAAGCGCTTCGGCAGCAAACTGCGCGGGAATATATACTTCCGCCTTTGCCGAATTACTCGGCGTAATCAGACGCGGTACGGTACTTAAAAGGTATGAAGTGTCGTTGACATAAGCTACCGGACTGTCCAAAACAAAGCGGAGCATGGTGTCTCCTCTTTCTAAAACAATCAGTCCGCTTCCTTCGCTGTATGTATAAGAAGCTATTCCGGTCTCCTTAAAATAGTCCTTTGCGGCAAACAAAGCGCAGCCGTCAAATACATAGCCCGGAAATTCGCTGTTTATAGTGCGGTTGTTCAGCAAAAACGAAGGAGTAATCCCCTGATACTTCACCTGCTCGTCTCCGTCGTATATTACGTTTGGCCGCCGGATTGCAGATGTGGAAGCTGCGCTGTCCCATGTATACTCAAATCCGAAAGCTTCTGCGACAAAACGTGTCGGAACATATAAGTACTTCTTTGTGCCGCCCTGAAAAGAATAAACAACCGGAGCGTTCGGCATGATTTTTGAGGTTCCGTTTACAACCGCCTTGGTATTTCCTAACGTCATCTGAATGGTATAAGGTCCGTAACGAAGGGAAAAACTCTTGGCACCGTCGGTGTAGTCGGACACAACCCCAAGCCCCTGTTCAAAAATTTCTTTACAAGGCCCGAGCGCGGAACTGTCCTCCAAAACCAGTCCCGGATAGTCTGACTGTATCTGCTTTCCCTCAACATAATAGGTAACCTGTGTACCGGTATAATTATAAGTATCGTTTGTCACATAGTTATGTACCCGTAATGTGGCAGCATTCACGACAAAAACCTCTCTGCCGAAAGAGCCGCCTAAAAACATACAAAGCGAAACCGCCGCCCCCAAAACTACCCTACTGCAGATTTTATGTAATCCTTTTGTTTTTCGTGTCAAAAAAACAACCACCTTTCCGGAAAAAACCGTTGACATTTTCATTTGCACGGGTTTATTGTAAGAAAGAAAAGTGTTATAAGTGTGTCAAACAGCAAAAAACTTGTCAAAAACTGCATGATATGATATATTTAATGTACATTTTACACAATATTCCCGATAAATGGAAGGTATTGGAGATTAGTAAAGAATTGAAAGGGATTATCACATGAAATTACAGCAATTATTAAGTTACACACGAAAAGCCGTAGATGATTATCAGATGATACAGCCAAACGATAAAATCGCAATCGGTATTTCCGGAGGTAAAGACTCTCTCGCACTGCTCTATGCGCTTTCGGGACTCCGACGGTTTTATCCGAATCCGTTTGAACTTTGTGCCATCACGGTAGATCTGGGCTTCGGCGGATTTGATTTAAGCAAAATAGAAGCGCTCTGCGCGGAACTGGAAGTACCCTATTATATACAAAAGACCGAAATCGGAGACGTCGTTTTTAACATCCGCAAAGAAAGCAACCCGTGTTCCCTGTGCGCAAAACTGCGAAAAGGAGCCTTTAACGACAAGGCAAAAGAGTTGGGCTGCAACAAGTCCGCATATGCCCATCACAAAGACGACGTAATTGAAACAATGCTGCTGTCTTTGCTCTATGAAGGCCGCTACAACTGCTTCTCTCCTGTCACATATCTGGACCGCTCGGACATTACTTTAATACGTCCGCTTATTTATGTGGAAGAAGCGGATATTATCGGATTTCAGAAAAAATATAACCTGCCGGTTCAGAAAAACCCGTGCCCTGCCGACGGCTATACCAGACGCGCTTACGCAAAAGAACTTGTCCGGCGCTTAGACGCAGAAAACAAAGGCGCGAAAGAGCGTCTGTTCCACGCCGTAACCGACGGCACCCTGCCGGCATGGAAAAAATAACTATTCATATTTTTTTGCACCAATTTCCACCCAAACCGGCTTGAATCCACAGTTTAACGCAATATTCCACGAATGATAATTTGCAACGGAAGTCCCGTAAAACGGAATGTCGCCGCGCTCTATGATTTTATTTTTCAACAGGGTCACGAGATAGGTTCCTACTCCCTTTGAACGGTATTCGGGCATTACGTCAATACCAATCTGCTGCCAGTGCGAGGCGTCCTCGGAACATCCCGCCATTCCCATTATTGTATTGCCGTCATAGGCACAGACAACAATTCTGTCGGGACGTTCCGGTCGATATTCCGGACAAATCGCATTCGGAAATCTCTTATCACCGTAAAACTGTCTGATTTCACCATCATAGAACCATTTTACGGAATACTCCTTTGCGGTTTTAACCTGTCGGCATGGCAGAAACATGTGGTATGTCTGTGTAAGGGTATAGCCGTATTGATTCATTTCACGCTCAACAGGCAAAAGATTCGGTATTTCAAAAAGCCAGTGACCTTGCTTTCCGTCGATATACGCCCTAAGAAAACCCTGCATACACTCGTCGGCAGTCATAACGACATTTCCTCCCATAGTCACCATATGGAAAAAGTATTTTTCGGGGGAATAAGCCCGTCTGCCCTCATGCAGTTCCGAAACCGTTAAAACATTCTCTGATTTTATAAAATCATCGGGCGCGCAATTAAACTCAAGTGATAATAATTCTCTTGCTTTTTGTCTAAACATTGCAGATGAAGCTGAAATAATTGTTGATTGTTCAGTCATTGTATTTAATCCTCCCCGGCATCATATCTCACCCGATTACCGTCTGCCTGTTTTATGAAAAATTTTCTAAAACTGTACCGGTTGATATTCCTCCAAGTTCTCTACAATTCCATAATCATAAAACTCGAAGAAAATGTCTGCACATTCTTCATTTGACAAACATGTTTTTTCTACTAACCGGGTCTTATCATTCTCTTCTAACCCCAGTTGAACAATAGGCTTTGCATCCACAAAACAGGCTTGTATATATCTTATACCGTTTTGGGCTTTTGCTAGGGTAAGTGTAACAAATTGGTCGTCTTCATTGAACAAACAGTTTAGATAATCTCTTAAATCTTCTTTTGTTGGATTTTCAATACGTCCGTCCTGATTTTCCAAAGTTCGTATTTCTTCTTTGACTTTGCTGAACGTCGGCTCTGATTTTTTATTAAACAATTTACCGAATAATCCCATAGTTCTAATCTCCTTTTGTGTTTCCTGCTATTAATTTCATTTATATATAGATTACTGAGGTGAATGGGTTTGTGATAGGAGTGCTCTATCCAATAAGCCACTGCAATCTATAACAGCGCACCAAACAGTATATCCATTATAACATCATAGCGCGGTTTAAAAGTAAGCTTTGTTCGTTCGCTCAAATCATTGTAATCGTGTTCAAAGTATCTTATCCATTCGGCAACAGATCCCGTGTTGAGTTTATTGAATTTTAATGCAGATACAAAGCACATCGGTATATTATCGTAATGTGCGATTATGTCGGCATCGGCAACGCACAATTCTTCAAGATTTTCAGCGTGTTTACTGCTTCGATGATGAAGAACGCAGCCTAAAACCCGCTCTTTTTTATCATCCGGATATCCGTATTCTTTTAAAAGTCTTTCAGAAATAATTTTTCCATTTACGTGATGCTCCGAGCGTGTTCCGACCTCTGAAATCAAAGCCACATCATGCAAAAGCGCACCAAGTTCAACAATTTCTTTATCAGCGCCGTATTCATCAGCCAATATGAGTGCTTCCTTAACCACAAACTTTATATGCTGCTCCCAAAAATTATAATGATCAGGAGCTTTATCTGCGTACTCTTTATTTATAAGCATTATCTTATCTCTTATAAATTCAATGACTGTCATCTTTACTTTCACCTTCCTATCAGCAACAAGAAAATAACAAATTCTGCAAATATTGAATTGTTGTTTTGCCGTCCATTTCAAACCTCCACAAATTTCAACCTATCTGGGAATTTCCCGATATTAATAGTAATATTATAATACAACACATCAGGAATGTCAAAAGAAGAAAATTAAAGATTATGGTCTTTTCTTAACATAATATTGAATGACAAGGTAAGTATCCGGATAGATAGTATCGCTTTCAAGGTGGTTAATCTTCTTGATGTCATCTATAAAATCACGGATACTTCCTTTTTCGCTGCAATAAAAACGCTCCGCGATTTTCCAGAGAGAATCATTCTCCGCCACACGGACGGAAACGATACGTCTTTCGTACTGAACATTACTCTCCGCTTTTGCCTTCCCTGAAGGTGTAAACAGGCAGATACCAAGCAGCAGCAAAGCGACACAAAACACTGCCGCAAAAAGGCGCTGTAAAAAGAGCTTCTTTCTTTTTCTACGTCTGTCGGCGGCAATCGCTCTGAACGAACGGTACTCCGCGCGGTATTCTCTTTCGTTTTCTATATTCTCTCTATTTTCTCTATTCATAAAATCTACCTCCTTATAAACAGAACGTATATTCAGAACATACATTCTCGAACATCTGTTTATAATATATCATGCAAACATTTGTTTGTCAATAGACAAAACAAAAAAATTCGAACAAAAGTTTGACAAACGCGCGTTCTGTATGCTATAATCTCTATCAAGATAACTAAAACTACAATACAATACTATACACACAAGGAGGTATGTTATGAGCTACGGCAGAATTACTTCAAAACAGCAGGAAATATTAGATTTTATGAAAGAGCAGATTTTAAATAAAGGCTATCCGCCTGCAGTGCGTGAGATTTGTGAGGCGGTAAAGTTAAAGTCGACGTCTTCCGTTCACGCTCATCTGGAAAGTCTGGAGAAGAACGGTTATATCCGCCGCGACCCGGCGAAACCGCGAGCGATTGAGATTGTAGACGACAATTTTAATATCACACGCCGCGAAATGGCGTATATCCCGGTTGTGGGTACGGTTACGGCCGGACAGCCTATTCTCGCCGTTGAAAACATCGAGTCCTACTTCCCGATTCCGACGGACTATCTTCCGAACGCAGAGACCTTTATGCTTCATGTAAAGGGTGAAAGTATGATAAACGCCGGTATTTTTGACGGCGACCAAATCTTAGTAAAAAAGCAGAACTACGCGAAAAACGGGGATTTTGTTGTTGCTCTGATTGAGGATTCCGTTACGGTAAAGACCTTTTATAAAGAGGACGGCTACTATCGCCTTCAGCCGGAAAACGACACCATGGAGCCGATTATCGTAAACGAAGTCGAGATTCTCGGAAAGGTTATCGGACTGTTTCGAATGTTCTGATTCATACCGTCTTGTACTTCGTTCAGCAGCGAAAGGAAAAAGGGGCATCCGTACAAAAAGCCCGGAGCCCCTTTTCTGATATCCAAAATCAATTTTTACAGTATTGAATCTCACGCCTTATAATGCAGCCGGCTCCACCGTCTTACCGTCTCTCCAGATACGCTCCAAGTCGTAAAACAGGCGGTCTTCCCTGGAAAAAATATGCACTACGACGTCGCCGAAATCCATCAGAATCCAGCCGGAAGAACGAATTCCTTCCACCCGTTTCGGATGAATATTATGTTTCGCGAGTTCATCCGTCACACTGTCTACCATAGCCTCTACCTGCGAGGAGTTTGTTCCGTTTGCGATTACAAAGTAGTCCGCAATTACGGAGATATCTGCAATATCAATAATTTTAATATCTTCCGCCTTTTTATCATCCAGCGCCTTATAGGCGATTTTTACGAGTTCCTTTGCTTTTTCCGTCATATTTAACCTCTCTATTCGTAACTTTGTTTATATTCGTTATAGGTCTCTACCGTAATTTTGTCAATTTCCCGCCCCGCTTTTGTCAAATAATTCACCGTATTCGCAAGAGCATAATAAACCGCATTGTCAAGGTCGGCAAAAGCGGTCTTGCGTATTTCATTCAACACCGGCGTAGTTGACTGGGTGCGGAACGGTTCCAGATAGTCCGCAAGAAATACAATCTTTTCATACTCCGTCATGCCCGGTCGTCCCGTGGTATGATACCGGATTGCGGAAATAATTTCCTCGTCGGTAATAAAATAATTGTTTTTCGCGTAATACGCCCCCAGTTTTGCGTGCAGCAAAAAACCGTTTCTGCGTTCTACCTCCGTCACCGGAATCGAAAGTCTGTCACATTCCAAAAGCAGTTCTTCATCGGTATGAGCTTTCGCGCAGTCATGCAGAATCCCCGCAATCAGGGCTTTTTCCGTATTAAGCCCCAAAGACGCGGCATAAGCTGCCGAAAGATGTGCCACGGCGACGGAATGAAGATATCGTCTTCTTGGGAGAATACGCCTCATCTCCGCGTCAAGCTCCGCAAAAGTAACTTTGGAAAACAACTTATTTTCTTTTATATACCGATAAACTTCCTCCGGCAGAAACACCCGTACACGCTCCCCGGTTCCGGTATAAAATGCTTCGCGGATTTCATTGGAAGAAATCGGATAATCGGACAGCTCCACCGTCCCGATTTCCGCCTGCGGAAACGCCTTTTGTATCGCTGCCGCCGCTTCTGCGGTACGCTCCGCTTCAATTCCGGCACGCCCCGCTCCCAAAAGCGCCGCCAGTTCCAAAATCTTACCCGGCTGCCGCCAATTTAAAAAACTCACCAGCGAGTCTCCGCCGATAATAAAATAAAACCGGCAGTCCGGATATTCTTTTGTCAAAAGCTCCAGCGTATCCGCCGTATAGGTAAGCCCCTCGCGTAAAAGCTCAAAGTCTGAAACCACAAACCTTTTATCCGCCTTTGCCGCCAGTCCGGCCATTGCAAGGCGGTGCTGTTCCGGAAGCATCGCAAAATGCGACTTGTGAGGCGGAAGTTTTGACGGCATCAGCCATACTTCCTCCAAGTCGTACTGCTTTGCTGCTGCTGTTGCAAGCGCCAGATGACCGTTATGAATCGGGTTAAATGTCCCGCCGAGAATTCCGATTTTCTTCATTATATGCTCCGTTCTGCCGCGTCAGGCGGCTCAGTCTGACACGCCGCTATTTCGGGAGTTCGATTTTTCTCTTTTCCGGCTGCCTTGCTCTGCGATAAAGCACAATCTTCTTTCCGATGACCTGCACAACTTCCGCGTCGGTATTCTCCGCGATGGCAAACGCAAGCTCTTTCGGGTCATCCATACAGTTTTTCAGTACCGAAATCTTAATCAGTTCCCTTGCCTCCAGAGCCTCTTCCAGACTTTCCAGATATTCCGTGGTAAGTCCGCCTTTTCCGATTTGAAAAATCGGATCAATATTCATGGCAAGCCCCTTTAAATATGCTCTCTGTTTTGTCGTCATGGTATCCTCTCTTATTTATAATAATCAAATTGCAGTCCGTACATACGCACGGTGTCGCCGTCCTGTATGCCAAGTGCTTCCAGTTCTTCCAAAATACCGTTGTTTTTTAAGAAATTCTGGAAAAATTCAAATCCCTTTTCGGAATCAATATTCGTATAACCAAGCATCTTTTCAATCCGCGGACCTTCTACAATATAAAGCTTTTCCTTTTCGGAATATTCTACGGTAAACGGATCGTTCGGGAGCGTCAGCGTATCTAAGGAAAACTCCCGTTCAAATACAATCGGGGCTGCCTTAGTTTCCCGCAGCAGCTCAGATACCGCGTATAACAGCTCCCTGACTCCTTTGCCGCTGACCGCCGAAATGGCGTAAATCGGAATATTTTCTTTTGCAAACGCCTCACGCAGGCGGGCAACCGCTTCCTCTGCCTCCTCCGAAGGCATAACATCAATCTTGTTCGCGGCAATTATCTGCGGCTTTTTTGCCAAAGCCGGGTCATAAGCCGCCAGCTCCGCGTTAATTGTCTTAATATCCTCAACGGGGTCCCGTCCCTCAGTTGAAGCTGCGTCCACAATATGAATAATGACGCGGGTGCGTTCCACATGACGCAAAAACTCGTGTCCAAGCCCGACGCCCTGGGACGCTCCTTCAATCAGTCCCGGAATGTCCGCAATGACAAAACCGTTGCCGTTTTCCATATCCACAACACCGAGATTCGGATTTAAGGTGGTAAAATGATAGTTTGCAATCTTCGGTCTGGCGTTGGTAACACGCGACAAAAAGGTGGACTTTCCCACATTCGGAAAGCCGACCAGCCCTATGTCCGCGATTACTTTTAACTCCAATATGACGTTCAGCTCCTGCGCATCCTGCCCCGGCTGCGCGTACTTAGGCACCTGCATGGTTGCCGTGGCGTAATGCTGGTTTCCTTTGCCGCCTCTGCCGCCCTTTAAAATCACTTCGCGGCGGTTGCCGTGGGACATGTCGGTAATGACCTTGCCGGTTTCCTTTTCCTTTACGACGGTTCCTTCCGGCACTTTCAGAATCTTGTCAGCGCCGTTGCGTCCGGTACAGTTATTCGTACCGCCGTTCTGCCCGTCTTCCGCACAATATTTACGGATAAAGCGATAGTCGGATAACGTATTTAACCCCTCGTCCACTTCAAAAATAATGTCGCCGCCCTTTCCGCCGTCGCCGCCGTTCGGACCGCCCGCCGCAACGAAAAGTTCACGGCGGAAACTCACGTTTCCGTCGCCTCCCTTTCCCGAACGAATCAAAATCTCTGCTCTATCTGCAAACATCGTTTTCGCCTCCTAAAAAATAAACCCTAAATTCATTACAAAAAGAATTCAGGGTTTATCGTGTCTCTTACAAATCGGAACTTATTCGGCATCTACCGGATATACGGAAGCCTGCTTTTTGTCGCGTCCCTTTCTTTCAAATCTTAAAACACCGTCCACCAGTGCGTATAACGTATCGTCGCCGCCGCGGCCGACATTAACGCCCGGATGAATCTTTGTTCCACGCTGTCTGTAAAGAATGTTGCCGGCAAGAACAAACTGACCGTCAGCACGCTTAGCGCCAAGGCGCTTCGATTCGGAATCTCTGCCGTTCTTCGTGGAACCTACACCCTTTTTATGAGCGAAAAATTGAAGGTTCATCTTAAACATGACCTATCCCTCCTTATGAATTCTGAAATACAATGCGTAAATACTTTTCTCCGTATTCATCCTGAATACCTGCCAGCCCTAACAAAAGGGAACGCAGTAAAAGATTTGCTTCGGGACTGACTGCGGAAGTAATTTTGAACTCGACCATACCTTTTTTTTCGTCCACGTCATAAAAAAACACATCCGAGGTAAAAGTATGAATCGAATCCATGGTGTTCATTACCAGAGCCGACACCGCGGCACATACAATATCTTTGCCGTGTCTGGCAAACTTTGCATGTCCTTCGGAGCGAAACCCTGTAATAGACTCCGTATTGACTTTATGCCCGATTTCCTTTGCATAAAATGTAACTGTAATCATATCAATAACTAAGCATTGATCTTGTCAATTTTAACCTTGGTATAAGCCTGTCTGTGACCGTTCTTTTTATGGTATCCGGTCTTTCTCTTATACCGATAAACAATAACTTTCTTCGCTTTTCCTTCCTCTACTACGGTAGCGGAAACGGTAGCACCGGCAACGGTCGGATTCCCTACGGACATGGAACCGTTGTTTACTGCAAGAACACGGTCAAACGTAACCGTATTTCCGGCTTCTACGCCGAGCTTTTCAACCTTAATCACGTCGCCTTCGGCAACTTTGTATTGTTTACCACCTGTTGCAATGATTGCGTACATATGGCACCTCCTATTTACAATACTCGCCAACTGTGGTGTCTGTCTATGTCTTTAAAAACAGGCAGAACTTAAACCTCGTTGTGCGGCACACTAGGCTAGTATAGCATGCTTTCTATTTAATGTCAAGCAGTTTTTTACGTTTTATACAATAATTACAATAAATTCTTCCGTAACTCCTCCGGTGTCTGCGGATGCAGGTATGCCGGAGCAATATCCAACACGGTCTTGCAGCCGTACTGTCCTTCCTTTGCGAGACGGTATACCGCTCTCGCGTAAGCGGTCAGTACGCTTGCCGTAAACTCCGGATTCGAGTCGAGCTGCAAACGGTACTCGATAATGTGACGGTTTTCGTTGTCCGCGCCCGTGTTTCCGCAGCGGAACACCATACCGCCGTGCGGAATACCGCTGTGCTCCCGCTTTAACTCCTCTTCCGTAATAAAATGTACCGTTGTATCATAATCCGAAAAATAATTCGGCATCGTTACGATTGCTTTTTCGATTGCGGCAAGGTCCGCACCTTCTTCTGCCACAACAAAACATTCGCGTGTATGTTTTTCACGGGTAGAAAGCTCCGGGTTTTCTCCGGCACGGACACTTTCAAGAGCGCTTTCTACAGGAATAGTATACTGTTTTGCATCCTTAACGCCCGGAATCCGTCTGATTGCGTCGGAATGTCCCTGACTTACGCCGCGTCCCCAAAAGGTATAGTCCTTACCGTTCGGCAGGATTGCCTGTCCGTAACAGCGGTTTAACGAAAACATACCCGGGTCCCATCCGACCGAAATCATGCTGACCTTTTTCGCCTGTCTGCTGGCGGCGTCTACCGCCGCAAAATGCTCCGGAATACGGGCATGGGTATCAAAGCTATCAACTACATTAAAATGCTTTGCAAACTCCGGTGTCTGTACCGGCAAATCGTTGGCGCTTCCGCCGCACAAAATCATAACATCAATCTGATCTTTCATCTTTTCCGCATCTTCCATGGCATACACCGGGATTCCGGTACGCGTCGTAATGCTCTTAGGGTCACGTCTTGTAAAAAGAGCCGTCAACTCACAATCATCTGCTGCACTTACTGCGTTTTCCACTCCACGGCCAAGGTTGCCGTACCCTGCGATTGCAATTCTTATTTTCATGCCGTTTTCCTCCAAAAAAAGATGCTCCTATTATAGTCCCGCCCCTAAAAAATGTCAATAACAAGTTTCCCTGCTTTTCCCGATTTCCTCCTTAATATACGATTCCACGCCCTGCTTTTCGATTCCCAGAGCAACCGCTAATTCCCCGTATAAATAATCCTCTGCCATCTTTAAATACTTTTCGTCAATGCCGATTACTTTCTTTCCCTTCGACAGACGGGACTGCCGCCGCAGATACAGCGTCTTAATAATCCGCACATAATCCTCGCAGGTATTCTTTTTCATGCACTCTTTATAAATCAGTTCCCGCTGCTTTTCATTCTCTACCCAGAGCAATTCAAGCGAAGGGATTTTACCAATCAGTGCATGTGCCTCCTGCTCAGACAATGCCGCCCGCAGCGGAATTTTGTGATTATCTACCGGAATGTAGACGGTGCTGGACTCGGAATAAACCGGCTTAAAAATATAATACAGCCGGTCTTTCGGGGCATCTACCATATTTAACGTCGTAACGTCTGTCACTTTACAAATGCCGTTGCTGCCGCAAATTACATAATCTCCTTTTTTGAACATCTGTTACACCTCCAAATTCTCGGAAAAACACCTATACCATACTTTGATTTTATCACGAAAAATTTGAAAATGTCAGTGTTAAATGTTTAACAGACATTTTTTGTGCAATCTGCGCATAAAACTATCTTTTATAGATTTAAGAAATTGACAAAAGTGCCTCATGCAGAGGTTTTTTTACTTTCTTTCTTGTCAATTCCACCAGCTTTAAACCGGTCATATCGACAACCGTTACCGGTATCCTGTCCTTTTCCGCCAGTTTCTTTAAAAGCTGCATGAGCCTTTCGTTATATTCCTCTTTTTCCATATTGATAAAATCAATTAAAATCATGCCGGACAGATTACGCAGGCGGATTTGTTTCATACAGGCTGCGGCGGCTTCTTCATTGATTTTATAAAACATCTCATCTCCCGCTTTTTTCCCGTTAATTGCTTTACCGGTATTGACGTCAATCACGGTCATCGTTTCCGTCGGTTCGATTATGAGCGACGCGCCGGACTTTAACCAGACCGTTTTCGAAAGCGCCTCTTTTTCTACCTTCTGCAAAGAATATAATGCAGAAAGCGACAGAGATTCGTCCGTGTACAGCCTGAGCTTAGACATATCCTCCGGCTGAAACTGCCGCGCATATTCGGATATCTTTGAAAAGAGAGCCGCGTCATCGGTAATCACTTCCGACAGTTCCTGAGACGGAACATCCCGCAGCAGGTCAATATACCACGGAAAACTTTGATAGACCAGACTTCCTTTTGTTTTGTGGATACCGGTCTCACAGATTGTTTTATAGAGCGCCGCCAGCCGTTCTTCTTCCTCTTTTAAACGGGCATCCGATGCCTGCAGCGCGTTTGTGCGCACAATCAGTCCGTAATTTCCGTTCTCACAATTCGAAAACAGGGTTTTTAATCTGTTAATCTCTTCTTTATTTTTTACTTTATGGGAAATCTTCACTCCTTTGGTATCGTGCAGCAATACAAGATACTTGCCTGCCAGCTGCAGCTTTCCGGTAACGGAAGGCTGTTTTGTCTTTATGTCTTCCCGCCGCACCTGTACCAGAACATAATCTCCCATGCACAGCCGCTCATCGTTCGCGTGCGGCCCAAACAGATAAGAAGTCTTCTCTTTCAAAGAACAGTAACAGGTACAGCCGCCTTCGATTTCAATAAAAGCGGCATCAATGTTTTTCACTATATTGGTTACATGACCCAGATAAATATTGTCGAGACGGGACGGCGCATCTATTGGTTCCGCGTAAACTTCGACCGGACCGTCCGACTCGTCAAATACAACGGAGAAAACAAAAGAGTTCCGTTTTGTAATGACTAATTTATACATATTCTTTCTCCCGTAAAACTTATAGCGACTCAAAATCCGGCGCCGCGCCCGCGTACAAATCCAGCCGGTGTATCTGCCACGCAAACGGATTATACGGCGCGCCGCAGGCATTACAAAACGCTTCCGTTACAAGTTCCGGTTTGACGTTATTGGCACTGCCCGCGGAAAGCCGCATGGCAAGCGTCCTTCCGTTTTCATAGCGTTCCGCGCGGGAAACAACTTCGGTTTCATACGCTTCGGTCACGGTTTTCGGCGGCTTTACCTCTTTTGTGTTGGAAAGAAGCTCCTCCTTATCCCGTCCGATGCCGTATAAAAATTCTTTTAAATTCATCTCCTGCTGCGTTCCGGACTTTTTTACGTTCTTTACGACCGGAATCGTATCCTGTCCGCAGAAAGCCTCAAAACGTTTGTAAAACTCCTCTTTGTCCAGCAAAAAATCATATCCGTCCTTATACGAAACAAGATAATCCGCCGCCGTAATCAAAGACATGGCCGTTTCTCTTTTTCTGCCGTTTTCCGGTTCCGGAAGAACCCGGCAGCCTGTCACGGCAAACCCCTGCGCCATTGCCGCGTTCAGCCTCTTTGTCACTTCTTCCGGCGAAAAAGCGCCCGACAGCTCCATATCCATATATTCGGAATCGCTCGTAATTCCAACGCCCAAAGGCGAAGCAAAGGACATAATCTGATGCGGGTGATACCCTTGGGAATATACAATATCAAGTCCCGCGCGGCGTACCGCTTTCTGAAAATACCGCATCACATCCAAATGTCCGATAAACTTTACGGTTCCGTATTTTGCAAAACGTATTCTGACATTCATAACGCCGTCTCCTTCTTAACAGTCCGCAACCAGATGTTCCTTTTGTATCACTTCTCCCGACTCCCCGCGCGGCTCGTAGCACACGCCGCCGTGGAACTGCTTCGCGCCGCATCCGGCACAGCTTTTACGGCAGTTCGGGGTGACAACCGCCTCTTTGCTCTTTTCATACTCGCGGTATAAAAACTCTTTCGTAATTCCGGCATCAATAAAATCCCACGGAAACAACTCGTCTGCGGCACGTTCCCTTGAAGTGTAAAACTCCATGGAAAGCCCCGTCTTTTCAAACTGTTTCTGCCAGATATCGCCGCGGAAAAACTCCGACCACGAATCGAACATACAGCCGTCTTTATAGGCGCCTTCCAACAGCGCGGCACACCTCCGGTCGCCTCTCGCAAAGACTCCTTCCAACATTGTGATATCGGTATCGTGCCAGTTGTATTTGATGCTTTTCGCGTTTAACTGCTCCTTAATTGCCGCGGCCAAAATCTTTTGCTTTGCCGAAAACTCCCCGACGGTATCCATGCGTACCCACTGAAACGGTGTAAAAGGCTTCGGCACAAAAAACGATGTACTTGTCGTAATCTGTACTTTTCCGTGCCGTTCGGACTTTGGCACCGTATCATAATATGTCTTTGCGATATCGTCGGAAAGCGCCGCAATTTCACGGATATCCTCCTCGTTTTCCGTCGGAAGGCCAAGCATAAAGTAAAGCTTTACCTTGTTCCAGCCGCCGCGAAACGCTTCGGACGCGCCGTTTAAAATATCCTCTTTCGTCAGGCCTTTGTTAATTACATTACGCATCCGCTGGCTTCCCGCCTCCGGCGCAAACGTCAGGCTGGACTTCGTAATATCCTGTACTTTATTCATAACATCCAGCGCGAACGCGTCGATTCTAAGGGACGGCAGGGATATATTCACTCCGTCCTTCTGGAAGTTATCTATTAAAAAATATACCAGCTCCTTCAGGCAGGAATAATCGCTCGAACTCAGCGAAGAAAGCGAAATTTCCTCATGTCCGGTGGAACGGAGCATTTTCTCTGCAAGCTCTTTTAAATACTCCACGTTCCGTTCGCGAATCGGGCGGTAAAGCATTCCGGCCTGACAAAAACGGCATCCGCGGATACATCCGCGCTGGATTTCCAAAACTACGCGGTCCTGAATGGCGCGGATATATGGCACAAGCGGCTTCTCCTGATAAAAGGTATCGGAAAGCGACATCTCTACCTGCTTGCGGATTACGCGCTTTGCGTGGGGATTTGTCGGTCCAAAAGAGGCAAGAGTACCGTCCTCATGGTAGGACACTTCGTAAAACTGCGGCACATACATACCCTCTATTTCGGCAACTTCCTCCAAAAACTCCCTACGGCTGCCTCCCCGCTTTTTATGTGCCTTATATTTATCCAAAATCTCATAATAAGCGGTTTCACCCTCTCCCAGATAAAAGAAATCAAAGAAATCCGCAAGCGGTTCCGGGTTGTACGCGCAGGGTCCTCCTCCGATTACAATCGGGTCGTCCTGCGTACGGTCTTTTGCGTGTAACGGTATTCCCGCGAGGTCTAAAACCTGTAAAATATTCGTATAGCACATTTCATACTGCAGCGTAATGCCTAAAAAATCAAACTCTTTTATCGGTTCCTGCGATTCTAAGGCAAACAGCGGAATATTCTTTTCCCGCAGCAGCTTGTCCAAATCCGGCCATGGGGAATATACCCGTTCACAGTAGGTATCTTCCCGCCTGTTAAACATATCATATAAAATCTGAATGCCGAGATGGGACATTCCGACTTCGTACACATCAGGGAAACACATACAAAAACGAATATCCACGTCCCTCGGATTCTTCACTGCCATATTTACTTCTCCGCCGATATAGCGCGCCGGCTTTTCAACTGAAAGCAGAATTTCGTCAGAAAGTGCCAATTTCCGCATAACTGTCTGTTGTTCTGCCATAATCATCCTCCTTAAAGAGCATTTTCCAAACGCATATAAGTATAACACACTTTACCGTTTCCGTAAAGAATCCGCCGGAACAACTTGATGCGGAAACACATGCCGGAATAGTGCTTGAAATTATCCGTCGGCTAAGCTATACTAAAAAAAGTAGTGGTATTACATTTGAAAGCAGAAGGAGGAAGGTATATGCCGTGGTGTCCGAATTGTAAAACAGAATATCGTGAGGGAATTACCCATTGTACGGATTGTAAGGCAGCATTGGTTGCCAGTCTGGATTTAAAAGAAACCAAAGTCCAAAACGCTACTTCGCTCTTAGTCCAAATGGAAGGAGAACAAAAAGAAATTGCAAAAAAACTGGTTGATTTTTTGGAATATTCCGGAGTTCCGGCAAGCCTGACCGAACAGGAAGACGGTCTGATTGCCGTATATACCGCGCCGGAATATCTTAAAGACGCAAAACGCCACTTCCGGGCATTTTATTCCGTGGAAACCGAACGCGCTCTGGAAAAGGCGGCAGAAGACGCTTTTCTTTCGGGCGAGGAAGAGGAGGAAGAGGAAACAGAGGACGGATTTTTCGCGGAAGAAGCGGAAAGTACCGAATCGGAAGACTTTGCGCAGAGCCCCGCAGAAGCGGCACTCCGCAGCGAAAAAGATTATGTCAGCTCCGCTTCCCGTTACAGCGATTACCGTTCTTCAGGTTTTACGTTTACAATATTCGGCGTTCTCGGCATTGCGTTTGCCCTGTTAAATATACTTGACATAGTTCCGCTGTTTCATATATTTTCTTCCGTAATCATCCTTATTATGTTTACGGCGTTCCTGATTATGGGCATTTTCTCCTTTGTCAAGTCCGGAAAGTTAAAGGCGGAAGCGGACAGGGAAGAAGCGCTCACTTCGGATGTAAAGAAGTGGTTAGAGGAAAATATTACCGAGGATACCCTGCGTGCTTACGACGAAAAAAGCGGCGGGAATGAGGCAGAGGCAAAAGGCGCGGAGATTCTTTACTTAAACCGTCTGGACTATCTGCGCGAAACGCTTCTTACGGCATTTCCGGAGTTAAACGCTGCCCTTGCCGAACAGTTGATTGAGGACTTTTACGGCGCGCACTTTGATTAGCGCGCCGGGGTTACTCTTCTTCCAGGTCCGTAAACAGCTCCGTGATTTCTTCGTGTGTCAGTTTATGAAGGAATGTTTCACCCTCCTCAATAACCGCGTGGAACAGCTCCTGTTTCTTTTGCTGTAATCGGAAAATTTTTTCCTCGATGGTTCCTTTCGTCAGAAGCCTTATAATATGGACGGTCTTTTCCTGTCCGATGCGGTGGGCGCGGTCCGATGCCTGCTCTTCCACGGCAGGATTCCACCATGGGTCAAAATGAATTACCGTATCGGCGCCGGTCAGATTCAGGCCGGTGCCGCCCGCTTTTAAAGAAATCAAAAACAAATCCCCTTCTCCCGCATTAAACCGTTTTACATACTCCTGCCGCTCCGCGGACTTTGTCGCACCGTTTAAGTAAAAACAGGAAAACTCCGCTTCTGTCAGGGCATCTTTTAATATCTCTAACATTGAAGTAAACTGGGAAAATACCAGTATACGGTGCCCGTTCCTTTTAAGCTCGTCCGTTATCTGCAAAAACAACGATACTTTTCCGCTTCCGCCGTCATAATTTTCCAAAAACATCCCCGGATGGCAGCAAATCTGTCGAAGCCTTGTCAGTGCGGCAAGAATCTGCATCCGGCTCTTTTCTAAACCGAACTGCAAAATATCGTCGGAAAGTTCCTCTCGTGCCTGTCTTGCGTAAGAAAGATACAGTTTACGCTGTTCTTCCGTCATTTCCGTTATCAGCTTGGTTTCAATTTTATCCGAAAGTTCGGACAATACATCTTCTTTCATACGCCGCAGCAAAAACGGCTTTATACGGCGGTTTAACTGCTGGAGTAAATCCGTCCGCCCACCTGCGGCGGGACGTTCGTAACGTTTTATAAAGCGGGAATAGGTAAACAGATACCCCGGCATAATAAAGTCAAAAATCGACCACAGTTCGGAAAGAGAATTTTCAATCGGCGTACCGGTTAAGGCAAACTTGGTTTTCGCGCGAAGCTCCTTTACCGAACGTGCATTTCCTGTCATTGCGTTTTTGATAAACTGCGCCTCGTCAATAAACACCGTATGAAAACTTTTATCCTTATAATATTCCAAATCCCTGCGTAAAAGCGGATACGACGTGATGCACAAATCCCATTCGTTTGAAAGCAGCAGCGCCGCCTGGCGCTCCTCCGGTGTTCCCTGAATAATCTTTGTGCGAAGATGGGGCGCATATGTTTTTACTTCGTCCAGCCAGTTATAAAGCAGCGAAGTCGGACATACGACCAAAAACAGCACATCGGAAAACCTTTCCGACTCCAGTACGGATACCATATAAGTAATCGCCTGCAATGTCTTTCCGAGTCCCATGTCATCCGCCAAAATACCGCCGAACCCACCGTCCGAAAGCATTCTCAGCCATGAAAACCCGACTTTCTGATACTCTCTTAACGGAACGGAAATCGTGTCCGGAACCGTATACTCTTGTTTTTCCGGAGACAACAAACGTTCTAAGAGTGTAGAAACCTTCTCGTCTTTCTCTACTTCAATCCCCATCTCCTGCGGCAGGGAATCAAGATAAGCCGCATAGCTTTTCGGCACCTGCAAAACTCCGTTCTTATCAAAATTACGGTAAGAAAGATTCATATTTTCCAGTAAATCCGCCGTTTTTACAAAAGCGTCGTCGGTCAGGTCAAAAAAAGTGCCGTCCGATAAACGGTGATACTTCTTCTTTTGACGATAGGAATAAAAAATTGCACGCAGTTCTTCCCCGGAAATATCTTCGTATTGAAACTCAACCTTCAAAAGGTCTTCTTCCGGCGGCATGTTTATTCCAATCCGTAACCCGGAGCGTTTCGTTGTGCGCATTTTTGAAAAATTATCCGAGGAATAAAGCGCCGCGTACTCCGACAGAACCGAAACGCCCTCGTTAATCAATGTATAAATTTTTTCTTCGTTTTTCATAAGATAAAAACCGTTGTGCGGCTCAAATCCATAATCCTCCAATACGGCACAGAGCTGCGCTTCCTGCTCTTTCTGGCGCACTAAAATATACCCTCCGAGCGAAGGAGTGTCAAACGAATTGAACTCATATTCACCGTAAACATAATAAAGCGTCGCCCGTACCGCGGAATGAAACAAATCAAAATATATCTTTGCGGAAAACGGAGGGGCAATATATTTATCGCGTACTTCATCAGGAATCTCCACCTGCAGGGTTTCGTGAATTACCGGAAGCACATGCTCCAAAAAAGCGGTTTCATACTCGTCCTCAAACACAAGCGGCGGTTTGTCTTCGCCGAGACTGGAATAAAACGGCAGATACGTTTTCATAAAACGTTCCTCCGGAAGATACAGCATATGATCCCGCAGCAAAAGAGAACCGTCTGCCGTAATCGGAACGACCCGCTCCTGTTCTCTGTAATTCATGGCAACAAAACCGTCCTGCATAAGAATATCGTACTCAATAAGGGGATTGCCCGGTACAAGGCGTACATTATCCAGTTCCGTCTCCGAAAGTTTTAACGTGAACGGAATATCCGTGCAAAGTTTCAAAATCTTTACTAAAAGAGCCCTGTTCAGCGTCATTTTAGACTTTTGAAACATCTGCGCGCCGCTGTTTCCCCCGACTACTTCCAAAACTTCGACATATGACATTAACTCCTGCAAAAGCTGTTCGGAAGCGCGGTCAAAGCAGCTCTCACCCGGTATATAACAAAAATCTTTTCCGAGAACAATACTCTCGTTTGCTTTATAATCAGCCAAAAACCGTCTTAACATCTGTATACGGTACATTTTCACGTTCCCGACGCGAAGCGATAAGTACACCGGGTCACTGCCCTTTCGTAAAAGTGCGGGAATCTCAATACAGGGCTCCACATGGTAAATTTCTTTATCGTAATTAGGCTCCTGTGCATCTATAAAATATTTGACAATCTTTTGAACACGCGCGTCCTTCGGTCCGGAAACTTTGCGTTTCCTTTCTTCCTGTTCCTGATACTGCTGTAAATGCAGCAGCGCCGCCACCGTATGTTTGCAGGCACCTTTCTGAACATACATCACGGGACAGTTACAGACAAATTCCAAATCGTGGTCGTCCGTTTCCTCCAAGGTGACATGATACCTCTGTTTCCCCTGGACAATGAAGTTATAAAGTTTCCGGTCTTTGGAACACGTGGCATGAATGACCCTCTTTTCTTTAAAATAAGCGAGTCCGCGCTGAAATACTCCCTCATCTGCGGCAAGATTGCGAATTTTACTTCTGCTTAATCGTATCATAGGTAGCCCCCTCAAAAGCACAGGAAATAGGTGAACATCCGTAACGATTCATTATATCATAATTTTTAAAAAATTTCTACCAAAATAAAACAAAAATCTTCTTCCCTCTTGTATTTTCGTTAAATTCGTATTAGAATAGAGCCGCACATAAGGAGGACTAACACATATGAATCTTAAACCAAAGATTTTCAGCGTACTGAAACATTATTCAGGAAAACAGTTTTTATTAGACATGAAGGCGGGCATTATTGTCGCTATTATTGCACTCCCGCTTTCGATTGCGTTTGCGCTCGGCTGTGGGGTTTCCGCGGAAAAGGGAATCTATTCCGCCGTTATCTCCGGCTTGTTTGTGGCGCTGCTCGGCGGAAGCCGTGTCCAGATTACCGGTCCTACCGGAGCATTTATTGTTATTATCCAGTCGATTATCGCGGAATACGGCACGCAGGGATTGATTCTCGCTACCGTTATGGCCGGGGTTATCTTAATTATCATGGGTCTATTCCGCTTCGGAAGACTGATTAAATACATTCCGTCCCCGATTACCATCGGCTTTACCGGCGGTATCGCCATTACGATTGCCACTTTGGAACTCAAAGATTTTCTCGGTTTTGAAATTACGGCAATGCCGACTTCCTTCCTCGGCAAGTGGCAGAGCTATTTTAAACATATCGGAGAACTCAACATCAAGGCGCTTATCCTCGGCCTTTGCTGTGTCATGATTATGGTTCTCTTTCCGAAAATCAACAAGACAATTCCAAATTCCTTTGTGGCGCTGATTTTCGGTACGGCGGCGGCATATTTCTTAAAACTTGACGTAGCCCTGCTTGGCGATATCCCGAAAACACTGTCCGTCGCGAAAATAGACGGCCTTTCCTTTGACACGATTTTCTCACTGATGCCGCCGGCCTTTACGATTGCGGTTTTAATTGCCATGCAGGCATTGCTTTCCGCGGTTGTGACCGACAGTATCATTCACAGTAAACATAACCCGAACGCGGAACTGGTGGCACAGGGAGCCGCCAATATCGCCCTCGGATTTTTCGGCTGTATTCCGGCAACCGGCGGAGTGGCGCGTTCCATCGCAAACGCAAAAAACGGCGGCAGAACTCCGGTAGCGCTTATCTTCCACAGCGTAACGCTTCTTGTCATGCTGCTGTTCGGTATGCCGCTTATCCGTCTGGTGCCGCGCTGCGTACTGGCTGCGATTCTTTTGGTGGTTTCCTACAATATGTTTAACCTAAAAGCGTTTCTGTCTTACCGCAAAGCCCCGAAATCGGACACGCTGGTACTTATTACTTCCTGCGTTTTGACCTTTGCGTTTGACCTGATTTTCGCGATTGAAGTCGGAATGCTTCTCTCCTGCATACTCTTTATGAAACGCATGGCTGACGTTACAAACATTTCGGGACTGAAACACATAAAAGACGCTTCGACTCTCCCGGAAGAAGAACACGACTCCGAACATCTTTCGTTAAAAGCCGTTCCGCTTCATACGGAAGTGTTTGAAATCAACGGACCGCTGTTCTTCGGCGCGGTCGAAAAACTGGCGATTCTCAACCATAGAATGCTGGAAGAAGATACCAGAGTCGTAATTGTACGAATGCGCAGTGTTCCGGCAATCGACGCAACCGCGTTAAACACGCTGCGGGACGTCACAAACGATTTACGAAAAACCGGGATTACGGTAATCTTTTCCCATGTGCTTACACAGCCGTACTCCTCTATGGAGAAAAACGGTTTCATTGCCGCGGTCGGCGCCGAAAACTTCTGTAAAAACATTGATAAAGCACTGGAACGGGCAAACAGGCTGTTAGCTAATGAAACAGCCCGCGCAGCGTCGTAAACGCTTCTCCCGAAAAGAACATATTCAGCATCTCTTTAAAATAAAACCCATAATTTACCGGTACAGCCGCTTCTGCGGTTTGTATCGGTATTTTTTGAATACAGTCTTTTCCGACTTTCACCAAAAGCGTACCGACTTCCGTCCCTTTTTCTGCCGGCGCGGGAAGCGCATTAAAGTTAATCTCCGGAATGAAGCGAATCGATTCCGTTCCGGAAAGTAAGCGTTTTGTTTCCGACAGTCCGGTAAGTCCCTCTTCTCCGTAACAAAGCGAAACGCTTTCCTGCTGCCCTTTTATTACCGGAAGGGACGGCAGTTCCGGCAATTCCTCTATATCATTAATCAGCGGTTTTTTCTCAAACCCGCTGATTCCGTATTCCATAAGTTTTATCGTATCGCTCCACTTATAATTTTTATTCGGAGGCCAGCCGCTGGCAAGTACGACGCTGATTAAAAGCCTGTCGTTTCTTTTTACCGCGCCGACAAAGCAATACCCTGCTTTTCCGGTAAATCCGGTCTTTACCCCGATTGCGCCGTCCATCATGGTAAGAAACCTGTTTTTATTCGAAACGGTAAATCCGCGCCCTTTGGTAAGCTCCTTAAACGAATAGGATTCCGTATTTGTAATTTCTATAAAATCCTCCTGCTTTACCGCGTAGGCGGCGATTTTAGCCAAATCCGCGGCGTTAATGCCGTGCCCGTCGGCATCGAGTCCGTTTGGCGTGACAAAATTCCCCGAATAGGCGCCCAGCGCCTTCGCTTTCGCGTTCATCATGGCGGCAAACCCTTCCACGCTTCCGCCGACGTGTTCCGCAAGCGCCACCGCCGTATCGTTATGGGATTCCAGCATCAAGGAATAGCACAGGTCTTTCACATAATACTGTTCTCCGGTATTCATATTAAGCTGCACATCCGGCTGCATCGCCGCATTCTTTGATACGGTAACGATTTCGTCCGGTTCGCTGTTTTCCAGCACCACAAGCAGCGTCAGAATTTTTGTCGTACTTGCCATCGGAAGCACTTCGTACCCGTTTTTTTCGTAAAGAACCCTGCCGCTCTCCGCATCGTATAACACCGCGGAATAGGCATGAAGCGTGCCTGCCTCCGGAGCGTCGGCGATTACCGCCACGGCGCCGTTTTCACCAAAAGCCTGCGCAACTGTCGTTTCCCGACAGCAAAAAAGAGCGGAAACCAGAAAAAAGAAACACATCAAAAGATGCGTCCCTTTTCTTTTTACTGTTCTGATACCTTGTTTCATGTCGGTCACCGCAAAGCGTTCTCAAACAAAGAATATGCCGCGCGTCTGACAAATAGGACTAAATTTCAAGAGAGAGCTGCATTTCTTCTTCCGCTTCTAACTTAAAATCCTCTACTTTCTCCGGATTAATGACCGGTAAATCGTCCAGCGAAATCAGTCCGAAACTCCGCAGAAACTCCTCCGTCGTTCCGAACAGAATCGGACGCCCCGGCGCGTCCATACGCCCTACTTCCTGAATCAGATTGTATTCTACTAATTTATTTACCGCGTGATCGCAGGAAACGCCGCGGATTGCCTCAATCTCCAGCTTTGTAATCGGCTGTTTATAGGCAACAATCGAAAGAGTTTCCAACAGCACTTCCGTTAAAACATGCTTTTTCGGCACATGCGCAATTTTAATAATTGCCTCGTACATGGACGCTTTCGTACACATCTGAAACGAGCCGTCCAGCTCAATAATCTGAATCCCTCGGTCCTCCGCCCCGTAACGGTCCATCATATTCCGCAGTACCCTGCGCACCGTATCCACATCATGCCCTAACGCTGCCGCAAGCCGGTCCGCCTCTACCGCCTCCCCGAGCGTAAATAAAATCGCCTCTAACTGTGCTTCCAACTCTTGTAACTCCATTATTTTCCCTCCGGCTTAAAAATCCGAATCATCAAAATCAATCATATCTTCCGCAAGATATTCGATTTCAATATCGTCAAAAATTTCTTCCTGTACCACATGCATTCTGCCAAGTCTCATCAATTCAAGTATACATAAAAAAGTTACGACAACATCCATCTTATCGTGTTGCTTTAACAAAAGCTCCTTAAACGGAAAACGGCGTTTTTGCAGCGCATATGCCTGAATCTCCCGCATCTTTTCAGACATACTGACGGCTTCCCGTTCAATTCGTCCGAACTTACTCCGTATCGGGTCGATTTTGTCTATCTGCTTTTTCATCACCGCCTCAAAAATCGAATGCAGCTTTTGAAGCGTCAGGTCGGAAAGCAGTTCCTTTGTATCAATCGGTTCTTTATACTCCGCAAGCTCCGGCGGCATGGAAACGGTTTTAAAAAGAATCCTTCCCGCGTCGAGCTGCCGGTCGGAAAGTTCCAACGAAGCATACTTGTACATCTTGTACTGCAGCAAACGCTCTACCAGTTCCTGACGCGGGTCGGCCGCTTCCTCCTCCGTCTGCGGGTCTTCCTGCGGCAGAAGCATTTTTGACTTAATGTTAAGCAGTGTGGCCGCCATAACCAGGAACTCGCTCATTACTTCCATATCCTGTTCCTGCATCTGACGGATATATTCCATGTACTGTTCCGTAATCTCCACAATCGGAATATCATATATGTTTATTTTGTTTTTCTCAATCAGGTGCAGCAATAAATCAAGCGGCCCCTCAAACTTTTCTAACGTAACGGACAAACTCATAACGTTTCCCTCGATTTTGTAGTAATGACACAATACTCAATCCGGTTAAACAAACGCGCCGGCAGAGAATGTGAGCCGATTCCCGCATTTACGACAAGCGTAGAACGTTTGATCCGGTAGCAGCCTCTCGTGTACGGCGGAAAATAAAACTGCGGTGAAATAATACCGCCGATAAAAGGCAGCCTTATAATACCTCCGTGATTGTGCCCGGATACCGTAAGAACCGCACGCTTTGCATACGCCGGAAAAAAGTCCGGAATATGCGCCAAAAGTACGGTCCGCTCCGGATTCGGAATAAAAAGTTCCTCAAACGCCTCTTTCGGAGGCATTCTTCTTACTCCCTTGCATAAATACTCCTGTTTCAGCGTCAATCCCGCAAATTCGACATTCTTCTCTTGTAGAACAAGCGAAGCCGTCTCATTATCCAAAACCAAAACCCCGGCGTCTTTGAGTTCCTTCATATAGGCCTCATACTGCTTCGGAAAATTTATCCGCAGCGTTTCTTCATGGTTGCCGAGCGAATATACCACCGGTGCAACCGTCCGCAACTTTTTTATAAAAACGGCTGCGCGGCCGTTCTGCTTCTTTCCGTACTTGTTTATCATGTCCCCCGCAAGCAGAATCACGTCCGGCCGTTCCTTCCTAAGCCTTTGAAAAATGCGTTCATTGTTACAAACAAAAGGATTGCAGTGCAGATCCGAGAGGAACAAAATCCGCAGCCCCGCAAGCTCCTCCGGCACAGACACATCATAACCGCGCCGGACCGGCACGCCGTGTTCAAAACATTCATAAACCGCCATACCCAATACGGCCGCCGCTCCAAACAGGCCGATACTGCCTGCTTTCATCCGCACCACCTCCTTTTGTTTTTTTCCTTTATAATCATACTTTGTTTTTTTTGCGCTGTCAATCCCCGTTCTGCTTTGTTTCCTTCTGCCGTAAAAACAAATCTTTACAGCGCAGAAAACTTGACGAAAATGTAATCTTTTCTACATCTTCCGTGCAGATAATCGGCACGCTTCCCAGCTTCTTTCCGTTTAAATGATAGGAATATTCCCCTACGACATCTCCCGCTTTTAACGGCGCCTTTATATTTTCGTAAAACTCCGCCGTCTTCTCGATTGCGGATAAATCTTCCCCGCCGGTAAACACATAGCAAAACTGTTCTTTTAAGCGCACCGGAACCGTATCTTTCTGCCCCTGTGACACTTTCACCTCAGACGGCATGGAATCCGCCGCGTTGTCTTTGTATACCGTACATTTTGCGAACCCGTAATCTAAGAGGCCCGCTGCTTCGCGAAATCTGGTCTTCGTATCCGGCGCCGCCAAAACAACCGCAACGAGCTTTACCCCGTTTCTCTCCGCCGTTGCGGACAGGCAGTACTTTGCCGCGTCGGTCGAACCGGTTTTCAGCCCCGTAATTCCGCTGTACTGTTTGATGAGCTTGTTTGTGTTTGAAAGCCCAAACTCGCTTGCCCCCCGTTTTGTGGTATGTATAATGGTATCCATCCATGTCGTCGTATACTTTGTAACCGACGAATGGTGTCTCATCAGCTCGCGCGACATCAGCGCGACGTCCCTCGCACTGGAAACATGGCCTTCCACATCCAGTCCGCAGCAGTTCAGAAACGTTGTGTTTTCCATTCCAAGCTCTTTCGCACGCTTGTTCATCAGTTCCACAAACGCAGCCTCGGAGCCTGCGAGATGTTCCGCCATGGCAACACTGGCGTCGTTTGCGCTGGCGATACTGATGCACTTTATCATTGTGTCCACATCCTGCGTCTCATAGGGTTCCAAATACACCTGGGAGCCGCCCATTGACGCCGCGTGTTCGCTTACGGTTACGGAATCGGTCAATTTGATTTTACCGGAATCCAGCGCCTCAAAAATCAAAAGCAATGTCATAATTTTGGTTACACTGGCAATCGGACGCGCCTCGTCGGCGTTCTTTTCGGCAATAACCGTGCCGCTCTCAATTTCCATTAAAATCGCCGACTCCGATTTTACGGAAACTTCCTCCGCAAGCGCGGTGTACGGCCGAAATACAAAAAACAGCACCGCCTCCGCAAAAAGGAAAACGGCAAGGGTGCCCGCGGTAATTTGTCTTACCGGCAGCATTCTTCCCGTTTTCTTTTGTTTTTTAAAGAATTGCCCTTTCATATGGTCTCTCCGGAATAGCATGTTTTATAACAAACATATTCACCGGATTTAAAACTATGACTTATCTACAACACCTAAAATATGCGGCAGCGGTTCGCAAGGCTCCGTGCGGACACAAAGCGCGTTTCTCAGCCGCGAAACTCCGGCACGGAGTCTGTCGTCGTCATTGGCGTAAAGAACGGCAATTGTCTCTCCCGCCGCGACCTTTGCCCCTATTTTTTTATTAAATACGATACCGACCGTCAAATCGATTTTGCTTTCTTTTGTTTCCCTGCCTCCGCCGAGAATAAGCGACGTCATGCCGATTTCTTCCGTCAGCATTTCCGAAATATATCCGTCGGCCTCCGCCTTTAACTCATAGGAAAGCTTTGCCGTCGGGAACCGGTCCGGCTCGTATACGTAACGTTCGTCCCCGCCCTGTGCTTTCACAAGTTCTGCGAGTTTTCTCAGAGCCGCTCCCGTCTCTATGCTCTCACGCAGCAATTCTTTGGCTTCGGAAAGCTCTTTTGCGCGCCCCGTACCGAGCAGCATATAGGAAGCAAGCGTCATGCAGGCGTCGTTTAAATCCTCCGGCGCCCTGCCGTTTAACGCCTCAATGGCTTCTTTTACTTCCAGAATATTGCCGACGGCAAATCCGAGCGGCTGGTTCATATCGGAAATTACGGCATATGTCTTTCTTCCCGCGCCGTTTCCGATTTTTACCATGAGTTCGGCAAGCTTTCTCGCGTCCTCATATGTTTTCATAAACGCACCGCTTCCGGCCTTTACGTCAAGCACAATTACATCCGAGCCCGCCGCCAGCTTTTTGCTCATAATGCTGCTCGCAATCAGGGAAAGCTCGTCTACCGTCGCCGTGACGTCCCGCAGGGCGTACAGTTTCTTATCCGCCGGGGCAAGTTCCGCCGTCTGCCCGACAAGAGCCAGCTTCATGCGGTTTACATTGGAAATAAACTGTTCGTTTGACAGGGCAACGGAAAAGCCCGGAAAACTCTCTAGTTTATCAATCGTGCCGCCGGTATGTCCAAGTCCCCTGCCCGACATTTTCGCAACCGGTACGCCGAGGGACGCCACCATCGGCCCTAAAATCAAAGAAGTTTTATCTCCCACGCCGCCGGTGCTGTGCTTATCCGCCTTCTTTCCGTGAATTGCCGACAAATCCAGCATTTCTCCGCTCTCCGCCATTGCCATCGTAAGCGAAAGCGTTTCCTTTTCGTCCATTCCCCGGAAACAAACCGCCATTAAAAACGCGGACATCTGATAATCCGGAATTTCCCCTTTCGTATAGCCGTCCACAAAAAAGCGGATTTCTTCTTCCGTCAGGGTACACCCGTGTTTCTTTTTCATAATTAAATCATACATTCGCATAGTTTTTGCCTCCTGATGTTATTCTAACATAACGGAAAATAATCCGCAAGCAACTTGATTTTCCGCATTTTGTATACTTTATTATACAATCTACGGAATTTTTTACAACGATTAAAAAAATGCGGAAACTCGAGCAAGCGAGTATTGACACCACTCCGTACAAGTTCTATAATGTTTTGTAAATGCAAAGGACAACTCTATTTTTCGGATGTCCGGAAAGGATTATGTATGAGTTTTACACGTATCAGACAGGTGATTTCACCGGAAGAATTAAAAGAGCTCTACCCGCTTTCCAAAGAAGCGGCACAGGTAAAAGCTGCCCGTGACGAAGAAATGAAAAGAATCATTACGGGAGAGTCCGATAAGTTTATGGTAGTCGTAGGACCATGTTCCGCCGATAACGAAACGGCGGTGCTTGATTATATGAACCGTCTTGCAAAGGTACAGGAAAAAGTAGCCGATACGCTTTTTTTGGTACCGCGTATTTATACCAATAAGCCGCGTACTACCGGAGAAGGCTATAAAGGAATCGCCCATCAGCCAAACCCGGAGGAAGCTCCGAATATGCAGGAAGGTCTGATTGCGGTACGCAAAATGCATCTGCACGCAATCGAACAGACCGGCCTTACCCCGGCCGACGAGATGCTCTATCCGGAAAACTGGCCGTATCTGGACGACCTTCTTTCCTACGTTGCCGTCGGCGCGCGTTCCGTAGAGGACCAGCAGCACCGTCTTACTATCAGCGGCATGGATGTTCCGGCCGGCATGAAGAACCCGACCAGCGGCGACTTCTCCGTTATGTTAAACTCCGTTACCGCGGCGCAGCACGCGCATACGTTCCTCTTCCGCCAGTGGGAAGTACAGACAACCGGAAACCCGTATGCCCACACCATCTTACGCGGCGCCGTAAATAAGCACGGCCAGAGCCTTCCGAACTACCATTACGAAGACCTGATGCGTCTCCTTGAGATGTATAAACAGCGTCCGCACTTAAAAAATCCCGCGGTTATCGTGGACGCGAACCACAACAATTCCAACAAGCAGTTTGCGGAACAGCCGCGTATTGTTTCCGAGATTCTGCACAGCCGGAAAGTAAATCCGGACGTTGCTTCTCTGGTAAAAGGCGTTATGATTGAAAGTTACATTGAAGAAGGCTGCCAGCAAATCGGCGAGCACATTTACGGAAAATCCATTACCGACCCGTGTCTGGGCTGGAACGATACGGAAGAACTGCTCTACCGTATTGCCGAACGGGTATAGATTACGCCCTCGGATGAGATTGTTTATATAGCTCCGGTATACTCTGCGTCTGCCTGTGGTAGTTTAATGCCGCGGAAAGACGCTTCGTACCAAGAAGCTGATGGACTCCCGCGTAGGATGCCCCGTTGTTCATTAAATGCGTAATCATGGAATTGCGCAGGACACGGGGCGTAATATTCGGGAGTTCCGCTTTTTCGGCATACGTTGTAATCCGTTTAAAAAAACCCTGCCGCGTCATTTCTTCGCCTGCTTTGTTATAAAAGACAAGCAACGGGTCGGAACCGGCTCTCGCAAGTACCGGCCTTGCGTTTGCAAGGTAGGCTTCCAGCGCTTCGCACGCAGGCTTTCCGAGCGGCAGAACCCGCTCCTCTCCCTGCTCTTTCACCAAAAGTATCCGATACTGCAGCTGAAGCTGCGGCATCGTAAGTTTTAAAAGGGAATTTAACCGGATTCCGGTCGCATATAAAACCTCTAACATGGCGCGGTCGCGCAGCCCTTTCGGTCTGGACAAATCCGGCATTTCAAACAGACGTTCCAGTTCTTCCACGGAAATAATCTCCTGCTCCGCCTGTTCCGCTCTCGGCGCTTTCAGGCGTTCTGCCGGGTCATCCTGCACATATCCGCGTTTTGCCAGATAATCAAAAAAGGTACGGATACTTGAAATCAGGCGCACAATGGAGGAAGCTTTCAAACCCTTGCGTTCCATAAGTAAAATAAAAGAATTTAACTGGGTTTCCGTTACCTGATCAAAAGACGCAATTTTATTTTCCCGCATATATGAAACAAGACGCTGCAGGTCCGAACGATACGCCAACAGCGTATTTTCCGAAATCTGCTTTTTCTCTCTGCGGTAGTCACAAAACTCGTCAATAATCGTTTCCATACCTGCGTCCCTTTCTGTTTATTTACTGCTGTTTTCTTTTCAACTCCTGATAAGCGAAAATCCCGGCGATTGTTTTCGAATCGGATATTTTCCCTTCCATCACCATACCGGTTAGTTCTTCTAAAGAAAAACGCTCTATCGTAATGTATTCGTTTTCATCAAATTCTATGTTGGTGTATCCCGTTACCTTACAATAAAAGATACTGACTTTTTCATCGTTATACGCGGGAGACGGCAGGACCGCCAAAAGAGGTTCTGCTTTTTCACAAAGCGCGCCGGTTTCTTCCCGAAGTTCACGGACTGCTGCCGTTTTCGGTTCTTCGCCCGGATTGATGCCGCCGGCAGGCAGCTCTAATATCTCCCCTTCCGAGCCGGGACGCCACTGCCGAATCATTACAATACGGCCGTCCTCTTCCTCCGCTACCATTGCGGCGGCGCCGTTGTGGTGGATAAAATCCCAGTCCGCCGTGTTGCCGTTCGCAAAGGACATCTTATCCCGGTACAAAGAAATCCAAGTCCCCTTGCATACCAGCGTCCTTTCCTGTCTTTTTACCTTTTCCATCACGCAGCTCCTTGTATGTTTTTATTTTTTCATCGACTTGACTTTATCAAATGTCGCGATGCATGCCTCCATTACCGCACTGCGAAACCCGTTTTCCTCCAACGCACGGATTCCCGCAATCGTGGTTCCCCCCGGCGTACAGACATTATCCTTTAATTTTCCCGGATGTTCCCCGGTCTGAAGCACCATCTTTGCGGCGCCGAGTACGGTCTGCGCAGTCATTTTGTAGGCAATGTCCCTAGGAATCCCGCAGCAGACTGCCGCGTCCGCCATTGCCTCAATAAACACATACACAAATGCCGAAGAACTGCCGGATGCCGGAATTGCCGCGTCCTGTAAAGACTCCGGGAGTTCCACATAACTTCCGAAAGAGCCGAAAAAGTTTCCGATTGTCTCTTTTTCGTCCGCCGTAAAATCTGCCGCCTCGTCAAACGTCACCGCAGACATACCTTCTCCTACCATTGCGGGGGTATTCGGCATTACGCGGACAACTTTAATCTGCCCGCCAAGCGCCTCTTTTATGTATGAAATTGTAATTCCTGCCGCCACGGTAATTACAATGGCCCCCTCTTTCAGCTTTCCTTTAATCTCGGAAAGCACCGTATCGTAAACATACGGCTTCACGACAAGCACTACCGCGTCCGCCTCTTTTACAAGTTCCGCGTTGCTGCTCTTATAAACCGCTCCTTCCAAAATCCCCCGCTCCTTATCCGTTTCACTCAGACAGGTAAAGCATACGTTTTCTCCGCCAAAAACTTTTACCGCACCGCATAACATCGGATATCCCATGTTACCGGCGCCGATTATACCGATTTTCATAACTCTCGTTCCTTTCTGTTATTTCTTTTAAATCATTATAACACACTGTCTTTATTATATCGGTATCACAAAACAGTGTCAAGGATGCGCCCTTGAGTTCCGCATTTTTTAGTCGTCTTAAAAAGTAACCCACTCTACTCTGTTTTCATCTCCAAACCGATTTCCTTTACTTTTTCA